>DATBRF010000095.1:0-7877 GCA_036560425.1 Methylocystis sp.
TCGCGGGGCGGCTGCAAAAGGAGGCGGGCGTCATCCACATCGTCGCCCAGCGCGTCGACGACCTCTCCGCCGATCTGCGCCTCCTGGAGGCGGTGCGCGTCTCGAAAGGCGAGGCCATGCCGAAGGCGCGCAACTTCCACTGAGGCAGCGCATTCCGCAAAAGTTGCAGACTTTTGCGATAAGAATGCGCTCCAGATTTTGGCGTGGCGCGATTTCTTGTCGCTCGCATGATTCCATGCGAGCGGAAAGCGCGCCAAGTCGCGCGGGCGCGCGCCTCCCCCTCGTCATATTACACAAGCGTCGCCGGTAGCGTATAGGCCGAATCCTCGCTTTATGACGGAATGCCCGCGCGCAGCGCAGCGAGGCAGAAGTCGATCATCTGCGCGCTCGAGGGCTCGGGTCGATTGGCTTGCTCCACCATGAGGCGCGGATGGCAAAAGCGCACGCAGGCGGTGCGCACCAGCTTGGCGGCGAGCCGCGCATTTCCTCCCGCGAATTCGCCGCTTTCCATGCCCGAGGCGATGATGGTCTCGATCAACGCGTCGAGCCGGTCGATATGTTCATCGATCAACGGCCAATGTTCGGCCAGCGCCGCCTCGACCATTTCATGGAGCTTGCGATCGGCGAGATAACGCTCGGCGTTCATTGCTTCGTTGGAAAGGATCATTGCTGTCAGCCGCTCGGCGGCGGAGCCCGGCCCGCAGGCGATCTGTCTCGCCGCCGTCTCCACTTCGCCCATCAGTTGGTGCGCCACCGCGCCGTGGATCTCCGCCTTGGAGCCGAAAAAGCGATAAACATTGGCTGGGGACATGCGCAGCTCGCGCGCAATATCGGCCACGGTCGTCTTCTGGAAGCCGATCTCTCTGAACAGACGTTCCGCGGTCGCGACGATCCTGGCGCGTTGGTCGCTGTCGCGCGCCTTGGGGGCGTCGGCGAGGGCGATCATTCCGCCGCCTCCCCGGCGAAGCCCGCCGGAAGGCTCAAGCCTGCACGCGCGGCGGCGCCGCCCTCGCCGAGGCGCTTGCGGAACCACACAGCGTAGAGCGCCGGCAAAAACAGCACCGTCAGGAAGGTGGCGACGAAGAGGCCGCCCATGATGGTGAGCGCCATGGGGCCCCAGAAGGCCGAGTGCGACAAGGGGATCATTGCGAGAATCGCCGCGAGCGCCGTCAACGCGACCGGACGCACGCGGCGAACCGTCGCGCCGATGATCGCCTCGCGATAGCTTGCGCCGTCTTCCAGGTCCTGCCGAACCTGATCCACGAGAATGATCGAATTACGCATGTCCATGCCTGAAAGCGCGATGAGCCCGAGAAGCGCCACGAATCCGAAGGGCGCATGCGCCAGATTGAGCGCAAGAGAGGCGCCGATGAGGCCGAGCGGCGCGCTCATCATGACCAGCGCGACCCGCGTGAAGTCTTGAAGCTGGAACATGACGATGGTCAGCATCACGAGGCCAACGATCGGGAAAACGGCGAAAATCGACTTGTTGCCCTTGGCCGATTCCTCGACGGCGCCGCCCATCTCGATCCGATAGCCGGGCGGCAGCCGCTCGCGAATATCGGCGAGCTTGGGCAAAAGCCGCGTCGATACGTCAGGCGCCTGCACGCCGTCCTTGACGCCGGAACGGACCGTGATGGTCATATTCCGATTGCGCCGCCAGAAGATTGGCTCCTCATGCTCATAAACAATCTTGGCCACCTGTGACACTGTCACGGGCTTGCCGTCGCGCGAATAGACGACGATGTCGCCCAGGCGCCCCAGATCGCCACGCTCCCCGGGCACGGCGCGGGCGACGACGTCGATCTGGTTGATTCCGTCACGCAAGGTGGTCACCGTGACGCCCGAAACAACCATTCGCAGCCGGTTGGAGACGTCCTGCGGCGTCACGCCGAGAAGCCGGGCGCGATCCTGATCGATGACGAGCCGCACGCTGGGCGTCTGCTCGTTCCAGGAGAGGTGCGGATCGTCGACGCCCTCGTCCGCCGCCATGACGTCGCGCACCTGGTAGGCGATGGCGCGCACTTTTCGCGGATCATCGCCAATGACCCGGAACTGCACGGCGAAGCCGGTCGGCGGGCCGTAGCTGAACCTGTCCACGCGGGCGCGAGCCTGCGGCACAGCGCCATTGGCGATCGCCGCCTCGAGCTTCTTCTTCAATCGCTCGCGCGCTTCGATATCCTTCGAGACGATGACGATCTCTGCATAGGCTTCGTTCGGCAGCTGCGGATTGAGCCCGAGCCAGAAGCGCGGCGGCCCCTGTCCGATATAGGTCGTGTAAAAGGCCGCGTCCGGATCGTTTTTGATGAGCGCCTCGGCCTGCCGCGCCGCTTCCGACGAGGCGGTGATCGACGCGCCTTCCGGCAGCCGCATCTGAAAGAAAAGCTCCAGCCGCTCGGCATAGGGGAAAAATTGCTTCTGCACGACGAACATGCCGAGAACGGCCAAAGCGAACACGCCCACGGTCGAGCCGATCACGAGGAGGCGGTTGTCGACGGCCCATGTGATCAATGCTCTCAGACGCTTGTAGAACGGCGTCTTGTAGATCGCGTCCGCGTCATCATGCGCGCGCCCTTTGTTGAAGTCAGGCAGGAGCTTCACGCCGAGAAAGGGCGTGAACATCACCGCGACCAACCATGAGGCGAGGAGCGCGACGAGAAGCACCCAGAACATTGAGCTCGTATATTCGCCGACCGCGGAGTTCGCGAAGCCGACGGGCAGAAAGCCGGCCGCAGTGATCAGCGTGCCGGTGAGCATGGGAAAGGCCGTCGACTCCCAGGCGAAGGTCGCGGCTGTGATGCGGTTGTAGCCCTGCTCCATCTTCACCATCATCATCTCGACCGCGATGATGGCGTCGTCGACGAGTAGGCCCAGCGCAATGATGAGGGCGCCGAGCGAAATGCGCTGCAGATCGATCCCCATGACGTTCATCGAAATGAAAACGAAGGCCAGAACCAGCGGCACGGAAAGCGCGACGATGACGCCGGTGCGAAAGCCCAGCGACAGGAAGCTGACCCCCAGCACGATCACCAGCGCCTCGACGAAGGAGCGCGTGAATTCGCCTACCGCCTCCTCGACGACCTTGGGCTGGTCGGCAACCTGGTCAATGTCGATCCCGATCGGAACCTTGGCGCTTACCTCTTCCACGGCGGCGCCAACCGCCTTGCCAAAATTGAAGATATTGCCGCCTTTCGCCATCACCGCGCCAACGACGATGGCGGGCCGGCCCTTGTAGCGCACCAGGAAGGAGGGCGGGTCCTCGTAGCCTGGATAGACATTGGCGATGTCGCCGAGGCGGATCACCTTCCCATTGGCCGGGACGGGGATGGCCGAGATGGCGTCGGCGCCCTTCAGCTCTTCGGTGACCTGAATTCGAACCCGATGCGAGGCGGTTTCGAAGACGCCGGCGTCGTCGACGGCGTTCTGCTTGGCGAGCGAATCGAAAATCGCCTGCGGCTCCACCCCGAGATTGGCGATCTTCGCCTCGCTGAACTCGACATAGACGCGCCGCATCTGATCGCCATAGACGTCGACCTTCATCACCTCCGGCGTCTCGACCAGACGCTGCCGCAGCGCTTCTACGACCTTGTCGAGCATATCGTAGTCGGCGCCGTCGCCGGTGACGGCGTAGAGGACGTTGTCGACGTCGCCATATTCGTCGTTGACGTTCGGCCCCCGGACGCCCGCGGGCAAATCTCCCTTTATGTCGTTCAGCTTCTTGCGCAGCTGATAGAAGAGCTGCGGAATCTCCTTGGGCGGCGTGTTGTCCTTGAAGGTGACCTGCACCGCCACGAAGCCTGGCTTCGTATAGGTCTCGATCTTGTCGAGATAGGGCAGGGTCTGCAGCTTCTTTTCTAAAAGATCAGCGACCTGGTCGCGCATCTCGCTCGCGGTGGAGCCGGGCCACACGGCGGTGACATTGGCGACCTTGATTGTGAAAGAGGGGTCCTCCGCGCGACCCAGACGTAGATAGGAATAGCCGCCGGCAACGCCGATCGCCATCATGAGGAAGAGCATGAGCGCCGGTCGCGACACCGCCCATTTCGAGAGGTTGAAGTCCATGGGCGGCGCTCCTAGAGGGACTGGCGCGTCATGATGCGCACCTTGCGGCCGGCTTCCAGCTTATGGACGCCGAGCACGACGATCTGATCCCCTTCGGAAACTCCCTCTGAAACGAGCGCCAAATCCGAGTCGTAACGGACAAGCTTGACCGGCGCGAGCCGCAGCCGGCCGTCGTCGCCTACTTTCCAAACGGCGGGCCCGTCGCCCTGGTTATAGAGCGCCGAAAGCGGCACGCTCATGACTCTCTGAGCGCCCGGAGCGGCGATGCTGAGCGTTGCGCTCATGCCGAGCTGCACCGATTGATCGGGGCGAAGGATGGAGTAGCGCGCGGCGAAGGTGCGCGTCGCGGCGTCCGCGGCGGGGCTCAGCTCCCTGAGCCTCGCCTTGTAGCTCTTCGCCTTGTCGGACCAAAGAGTGAGCGTCGCGGTTCCCTTGTCGGCGAATGGCGTGAAATCCTCCGGCAGAGAGACGGCCGCTTCCTGCTCCCCGGAATGGGCAAGCTTGATTGCAGTTTGCCCGGCGGCCACGACCTGGCCCGGCTCGACGAGGGTCTGGGTGACGACTCCGTCGCCGTCGGCGCGAAGCGTGGCGTAATCGAGGGAGTTTCGCGCCATCTCCAGGGCGCGTTCGGCCCGCTGCTGACGCCCGCGCGCCTCCTGGGCCGCGGCGCGAATGCGGTCGAGCGCGGCGTCGGTGGTCCAGCCTTTCTTACGCAAGGCGAGCGCGCGGCTTTCATCGCCCAACGCTTGCGCCAAAACCATTTTGGCGGCTGAAAGCTCGGCCTCGGATTGTTCTTTCTGGAGCTTGAGGTCGTTTTCATCGAGCGCGGCCAGCGCGTCGCCCGTCTTCACCTTCTGGCCAGTCTGGACGAAGCGCTTGACCACCTTGCCAGCCACGCGAAAACCGAGGTCCGATTCGACGCGGGGGCGGATGGTCGCCACGAACTCGCGCGCCTGCGACTGCGCCGCGACGCTCGGGTGAGCGACGAGAACGGGCCTGTCACGGGACACGTCGCCAGATTGCTCGGGACGCCTTTCGCACGCCGCCAAGGCCAGGGCGATGGCGAGCCCCATCGAAATTGACGAGAGAGAAGGGGAAGACTTGTTCATCGGGCCGTAGCCGCCTCCGCGCGCGCCTGGAGGAACGATGGCTGACGAATATTAATATTTATCACTCATCAATCTTGGTCAAGCCTAACCGAGATCGTACGAGCGGAAATTTAACAGTCTCTCATGGTCGGGCTCCTCATGCCGCTTGTCGCGCATGTTTCCTTCTTCTATATGCGGCCAACCCTTGCGGCAGGGTCGGTCAAACACAATCTTGGGGAACACAGCGCCTTTGGATCGCGCGGCGGGCTCATGGCGAGCCGCCGTCCTCGGGCGTCGAAGGGACCGCTTCGGGGTCCGAATTCGAGAGCGAAAGGAAAAAGAATATGGCCAAAATTATCGGCATCGACTTAGGCACGACCAATTCCTGCGTGGCCGTTATGGAAGGGTCGAGCCCCAAGGTGATTGAGAACGCCGAAGGCGCGCGCACGACTCCCTCGATCGTCGCCTTCGCCGACGACAGCGAGCGCCTCGTCGGCCAGCCGGCGAAGCGCCAGGCGGTGACGAATCCCGACAAGACCTTCTTCGCCATCAAGCGCCTGATCGGCCGCACCTTCGAGGATCCGATGACCAAGAAGGACATCGGCCTCGTTCCCTATCATATCATCAAGGCCAACAACGGCGACGCCTGGGTCGAAGCCGCCGGCAAGCAGTATTCGCCGTCGCAGATCTCGGCCTTCATCCTCCAGAAGATGAAGGAGACGGCGGAGGCCTATCTCGGCCAGACCGTCACGCAGGCCGTCATCACCGTTCCGGCCTATTTCAACGACGCCCAACGTCAGGCGACCAAGGACGCCGGCAAGATCGCGGGCCTCGAAGTTCTGCGCATCATCAATGAGCCGACGGCGGCGGCGCTCGCCTATGGCCTCGACAAGAAGCAGTCCGGCACGATCGCGGTCTACGACCTCGGCGGCGGCACCTTCGACGTCTCGATTCTCGAGATCGGCGACGGCGTCTTCGAAGTGAAGTCGACCAACGGCGACACCTTCCTGGGCGGCGAGGACTTCGACAACCGACTCGTCGAATATCTGGCGAGCGAGTTCAAGAAGGAGCAGGGCATTGACCTCACGAAGGACAAGCTTGCCCTTCAGCGCCTGAAGGAAGCCGCTGAGAAGGCCAAGATCGAGCTCTCTTCCGCGACACAAACCGAGATCAACCTGCCTTACATCACCGCCGACGCCACGGGTCCGAAGCATCTGACCCTGAAGCTGACGCGCGCGAAGTTCGAGGCCCTGGTCGACGATCTGATCCAGCGCACGGTCGAGCCCTGCCGCAAGGCGCTCAAGGACGCCGGCCTCACGGCGGCCGAGATCGACGAGGTCGTCCTCGTCGGCGGCATGACCCGCATGCCGAAGGTTCAGGAGGTCGTGAAGCAGTTCTTTGGGAAGGAGCCCCATAAGGGCGTCAACCCGGACGAGGTCGTCGCCATTGGCGCGGCGGTCCAGGCGGGCGTTCTCCAGGGCGACGTCAAGGACGTGCTGCTCCTCGACGTGACCCCGCTGTCGCTCGGCATCGAGACCCTGGGCGGCGTATTCACGCGCCTTATCGATCGCAACACGACGATCCCAACCAAGAAGAGCCAGGTGTTCTCGACCGCCGAAGACAATCAGCAGGCCGTGACCATCCGCGTCTTCCAGGGCGAGCGTGAAATGGCGCAGGACAACAAGCTGCTCGGCCAGTTCGACCTGATGGGCATTCCGCCGGCTCCGCGCGGCATGCCGCAGATTGAAGTGACCTTCGATATCGACGCGAACGGCATCGTGAACGTCACGGCGAAGGACAAGGCCACCAACAAGGAGCAGCAGATCCGCATCCAGGCCTCGGGCGGCCTGTCGGACGCCGACATCGAAAAAATGGTCAAGGACGCGGAGCTGCACGCCGCCGAGGACAAGAAGCGCCGCGAGCTGGTCGACGCCAAGAATCACGCGGAAGCCGCGATCCACTCGGCCGAGAAGGCTGTCGCGGATTACGGCGACAAGGTCTCAGGCGCCGACAAGAGCGCGATCGAGGCCGCGATCGCGTCGCTCAAGAGCGTGGTCGAGGGCGACAATGTCGAGACCATCAAGGCCAAGACCAATGAGCTGGCTCAGGCTTCGATGAAGCTCGGCGAGGCGATGTACAAGGCCCAGGCTGGCGGCGACGCCGGCGAGGCGGCGGCGGCTCCGGAGAGCCCGGCCGAGGAAGGCGTGGTCGACGCGGAGTTCGAAGACGTCTCCGACGACCAGAAGTCCGCTTAAGCGTCGATGAGCCGGCGACCGTGAGACAGACCCTCAACGCCTTGCGTGACGGTTTGCCTCATGGCGCCGGCGGCTGCGGCGGCGAGAATGCCCTCCTTGGGGAACGTCGCCGCCGCCCTCCGCGGGCAAAGTCGCCCGCCTCGCGCAACGAGCCTTGCAGCGAGGCGGGCGATGGCCCACTTCAGAGGCCTGTAAGTTCGACTTCAGCGATACGCGGGGGCCGCTGACGCTTCCATGCGAGATTATTACGACATCCTCGGGGTGGATCGCGGCGCCGATGACGCCGGCCTGAAGGCCGCGTACCGCAAGCTCGCGATGGAGCACCATCCTGACCGCAACGACGGCTGCCAGGAGGCGGCGGGGCGGTTCAAGGAGATCAACGAGGCCTTCCAGGTCCTCTCCGACAAGCAGAAGCGCGCCGCCTACGATCGCTTCGGTCACGCCGGCGTCAACGGCGTCAACGGCGGCGCCG
>DATBRF010000096.1:0-61236 GCA_036560425.1 Methylocystis sp.
CGATCGTGAAGGCTTTCAGCTGCGCGGCGGGGTCGTGCACATGCTCGACCTCGAGGCCGATGCGCGTGAGCGTCTCGACGATCTCGGCGAGCGTGGCGGATGTGTCGAGATGCTCTTTGAGCCAGGAGAGGGTGAGTTTCAAGGATTTCGATCCCGGATAATGAGTCTGACGGCCAATGCGCGGCGTTCCTCGGCGGATAGCTTGCCGATTAGCGTGACGGCTGACCGCGCCGACGCTATCAGATCGAGCGACTCCGCTTTTGAGAAAACGTGCCGCGCGGGGAGGTAATCAGCATCGTGTCGTTTGCTTTGCAGCAGCACGACTCGGTCGCCAATTTGGCGTAAGGCGCGATTGTCTTTGGGCGCGTTTTGAAAAACCGACCTGAGCGTCTTGTGTTCGAGAGCGCGATATATGCGCTCATAATCCTTCGAGTTGCGGGTCTCTCTTTCGCTTCCGAGAAGCTCGTCCGCACATAAGCGCGCCAGCGCATGGAAGACAGCGTAGTAAGCCGTGCTTACCGCGCGCCGCTTTATTGTCAGCCCGTGACCGTTGCGGACCCATTGATCAGCATATTCGAGGTGCCGCTGGATCATATCCATGATTCAAAGCGCCCCACTTCCGTCGTCTTCCTCTCCGACGTCCGGCTCATTCGCGCCGGGGTAATCCTGGGCGAGAAACACAAAACGATCGTCATGATTCTCCAGGAGTTGCTGTCGAATGGCGTCGACAGAGTCGAACAATTCGTCCACGGTGGAGACCGGTTTCTCCAGATGAGCGATCACGCGGATTATTTTTTCCCCATCGAAGTCCTCGTCAAAAAGGATATCCGAACCGGAATAGCCATTATTTTTGAGGCGCTCTTGGAGGACGCCGCAAATAATTTTTTCAGCTTGGGCGTTCGGAACCATTCTGAGCCTCGGAATTTACGAACTCAACCCGCCCGCGAGCGTCGGGAAATCCAGCGGCCTAAACCCATAATGCTCAAGCCAGCGGGTGTCGGCGTCGAAGAAGGCGCGCAGGTCCGACATGCCGTATTTCAGCATGGCGAGGCGGTCGATGCCCACCCCGAAGGCGAAGCCTTGATAGACGTCCGGGTCGTGCCCGCAATTCTTCAGCACATTGGGGTGCACCATGCCGCAGCCCAGGATCTCCATCCAGTCCTCGCCTTCGCCAAAGCGGATTTCGCCGCCTTGTCGCCGGCACTGCACGTCGACCTCCATTGAGGGCTCCGTGAAGGGAAAGAAGGAGGGGCGGAAGCGCAGCTTCACGCCCTTCACCTCGAAGAAGCTTTTCAGAAACTCCTCCAGCACCCATTTGAGATGCCCGAGATGCGTCGACTCGTCGATGACGAGCCCTTCGACCTGGTGGAACATGGGCGTATGCGTCTGGTCGAAGTCGCAGCGATAGACGCGTCCGGGGCAGATCACGCGGATCGGCGGCTTTTGCGAGAGCATGGTGCGCACCTGCACCGGGCTTGTATGGGTGCGCAGCAGCTTCCTTTCGCCGGCTTCCGGCGAAAGGAAGAACGTGTCCTGCATCTCGCGGGCAGGATGACCCTCGGGGAAGTTCAGCTTGGTGAAATTATAGTCGTCACTCTCGATGTCCGGGCCTTCGGCCACGGCGAAGCCCATGTCGGCGAAGATGATGGCAAGCTCGTCCGTCACCTGGGAAATCGGGTGAATGCGGCCGCGCTCCAAGGTGCTCGTCGCAGCGGGAAGCGTCACGTCGAGCGTCTCGGCCTTGAGGCGCGCCTCCAGCGCGGCTTCGGCAAGCTCGGCGCGGCGGGCGGCGAGCGCCTCGGTCGCCTTGTCCTTCAGCGCGTTGATCTTGGCGCCTTCGGTCTTGCGCTCCTCGGGCGACATTTTGCCCAGCGTCGAGAGTAAGGCCGATATCGCGCCCTTCTTGCCGAGAGCGGCGAGTCGCACGGCCTCCAGCGCCTGCTCGTCCGGGGCTTCGGCGATCTGGTGCAGCGTGTCTTCTTCGAGTTTCGCGATGTCGGTCATTTTAGCGCGTCTGTCTGCGGGATAGGTCATAAGCGCCCGTCATTGCGAGCGACGCGAAACAATCCAGCGCGACGATGGCGGCCCCTGGATTGCTTCGGAGCCTTGCTCCTCGCAGTGACGGCGGAAGCCAGAACCTGCCCCGCTGCCTGAAAGATTTCCCGCGCCTTCTGCCACGCGCGGGGGTTTCTGTCGAGGCTAGAGCGCGCTCCGCGAAAGTTGCAGCCTTTTGCGAAAAGAATGCGCTCCAGATTTCTGATTACGTGCGATTTTTTATCGCTCGCATGATTTCAGGCGAGCGGAAAGCGCGCTAGGGAGCCGCCCGTGGCCGGTGAGCGAAAAGCTGGGCCAGCGCCGAGGAGGCGACGCGCGACTTCACGTCGTCGGCGCGGCTCGTCAGCACGATGGGGACGCGGGCGCCCAGGACGATGCCGGCCGTATCGGCGCCGGCGAGGAAGACGAGCTGCTTGGCGAGGATGTTGCCCGATTCGAGGTCGGGCGCCACCAGAATGTCCGGGTCGCCGGCCACCTCAGAGTCGATATGCTTGGCTCCGGCCGCCTTGCGGGAAATGGCGTTGTCGAAAGCGAGCGGCCCATCGAGGATCGCGCCGGCGATCTGGCCGCGGTCAGCCATCTTGCATAAAGCGGCGGCTTCAACGGTCGACGGGATTTTCGGCTCGACCGTCTCGACGGCCGAAAGTATGGCGACCTTTGGGCGCGCTATGCCGATCGCGAGGGCGAGGTCCACGGCGTTGCGCACGATGTCGCGCTTGATGTCCAGCGTCGGGGCGATGTTGATCGCCGCGTCGGTGACAAGCAGCAGCTTGTGATAGGTGGGGGCGTCGATGACGAAGACATGGCTGACGCGCCGGTCGGTGCGCAGCCCCGTGCCGTCGCGCACGACGGCGCCCATCAATTCGTCCGTATGCAGCGCGCCCTTCATGATCGCGTGGATTTTGCCCCGCCGGGCCAGCTCTACCGCCTGATCCGCCGCCGCATGGCTGTGCGGCGCCTCGACGATGTCGACGTCCTCCAGGGAGACGCCCGCCTCCCGCGCTGCGGCCTCGATTTTCCTGCAGGGGCCGATGAGGGTCGGGACGATCAGACCCTTGTCGCGCGCCGCCAGGGCGCCTTCGAGCGAGGGCCGGTCGCACGGGTGAACCACCCCCATGCGGACTGGCGGCAAGGACTGCGCGCGCGTGACGAGCTCCTGCAGCAGTGCGCCGCGGGGCCTCGAAAAAACGGCGGTCCATGGCGGGGAGACTTTCCCGATCTCGCTCATCTTTCGCCCCTTAAATCGTCGGATCGCGCGCGATTCGCTCGGTAAAAAACTTGGCGGCGCGCGCGTAAGACTGGTCGTTGTCGCCACGGAAATCGAAACCTTGATGAAAGATAAGCTCGCCTGACGACACGCGCGTGATGGAGACGCCCATGCTCAAAACCAGCGTGCTCACCTTGTTCACCAGGCCGGTCATCACCAGGTCGGCGCCGGCTTTCTTGGCGAGCGTCACGCCACAGCCGTTGCAGGTGCGAATATAGGTCAGCTTCAAAATCTGATCGAGATCGTCCGCGATGACCGATCGGTCAACAATCTCGTAGGTTCCGCGCGCGGCGAGCCCCGCGGCGATGGCGTCGCGCGTTTGCGTGAGGCGCCGCGCATGGTCGGCGCGCTGGTCGGCGGGTTCGCTCGACGTGTCGACGATCTCGAAATCAAGGATAAGAAGTCGCTTCCCGGTCTTGATCCCCGCTCGCGCCCGAGCGGCGAGGGGCAAAAGCGCCGCCGCGAACATCAGACGGCGCCGGTCGAGCGTCATCCCTTGGCTCCATATTTGTGCAAATGGGCTCCGTGCGCCGAGAGCCAAGCCTCTGCGCGGTCCGTCTCGGGACAAAGGCGGCGGGCCAGCGACCAGAAACGCGGCGAATGGTCGAGATGGACGAGATGGGCCACCTCGTGCGCAGCAAGATAGTCGAGAACGAAGGGCGGCGCCATGATCAGCCGCCAGGAAAAATTCAACGATCCCGAAGAGGAGCAGGAGCCCCATCGACTCACCGGATCACGCAGGCCGACGCCGCGCGGCTCCAATCCGAGCGACGACGTATGGCGCGCGACTGCGCCTTCGAGATCGCGGCGCGCCTCGCGCTTGAGATGATCCTGCACGCGCCGATGCATATGGTTGACCTGGCCCGCGACGCAGAGCGCGCGACCTGTCTCGATATCCTCCCGATCCTCCGCCCAGACTGTGCCGCGCCGATTGGGCAGGTGGATGATCGCATGATCGACGCCGCGCAATGGAACAACGGAGCCATGCGCAAAGGGAATCGTCGCCGGCAAGCGGTTCAATCGCGTGGCGATCCATGCCGCATGGCGCTCTGCAAAAGCGCGGGCCTCGCGAATCGAGGCGCGGCTGGGCATTGTCAGAACCGCATCGCGCGCCGCAAAGCGAACGCGAAGGGTAAAACGTCGGGCAGTGGTCGCGCGACGCAAGGCGACGACGATGGTCTCGCCCGCGTGTTCGAGTGTGATGAGAGACGAACCCTTGCCGGAAGGTCCGTCACGCAAAAGGCGAAGCATGCTGAACATGCTAGCGAAAGGCGCCGTGAGTCGCGAGTTCGAAAAACGCAACTATCGCAAAAAAACCGCTTGCGATAAGGTTGCGGGTTAAAGTCTCGTCTAGAGATAGCGAGACAGTTCCTTCGCTGCTTCCTCCGGCTTGCGGTTGACGTTGAAAGAGGCCACGAAGCGGCCGTTCTTGTCCATCAGATAGACGACCGTCGTGTGGTCGACGGCATAGTCTTCATCCTTTCCGGGCGCGCGCTTCGTGTAAATGCGATAGGCGCGCAGCATGGGTTCGAGCTGTGCGCGCGGGCCCGTCAAGCCGATGATTCTCGAGTCGAAACTCGATAGGTAATCCTTCAGAACATCCTGCGTGTCACGTTCCGGATCGACCGTGACGAAAAGCCCGCCGACTTTTGCGTCGGGCCCGAGCGCGCGCAAAATCTCCGACATCTCGAAGAGAGTCGTATGGCACACGTCGGGGCAGTGAGTGTAGCCGAAGAAGATGAGATGCGGCTTCCCGAGCAGCTCGTTTTCGTTCACCTGCGCGCCCGTCTGCGATGTCAGCTGGAACGGGCCGCCGATGGCCGACGACGGCGGCGCGGGCGGCTTATTGCTGGTCACCGCGACGAAGACGCCGAAGATGAGGGCGAAGACGGCGCCCGCGCCAATGAGAAGCGTTTTCGAGATCGTCGGACCGTTCGCGGCCTTTTTGTCGCTGCGCCTGCCGCCCCTGCTATTGTCTCTCGCCGAACCTCTGGACATGCGTTCCTTCCCTGCATCCTTTATTGGCCGTCGCGCAATGGCGGCTCTTTGGAATTCAGCTTATGCGTTTGGTCGTAATGACAATGCGCGTCGCTGCGTAAATGTCGCCGGGCCAGTTGAGCGGCTTGTCGGGATTTCCGATGATGAACTCCGGCGTCTCGTCCGCCCGAAGGACGCCGCGCCTCGGGGCGCTTGATCTTTAGATTAGCCGGACGACGCGCATTCGCCAAGCGGCCGCCTGTTGTTGTGGGGGCGAGCAATGCTGCGCTGCGGCGCAGGTGCGGCGCCGGCAGGAATGATGTAGCTTGGCCCGCCAATGATTCCAAGGGAAAGCTGAAGCGTCATGAGTGGGACGAGCGAGAGTCAGGCCAACGCAGCCCCTGGGAAAATCCTCGTGGGCGCGACGCATGGAGCGGGGGCTCGAGCCTATCGCTATCTCACCCTTTCGCTTGGGAACCGCCACGGCCTCATCTCCGGTGCGACGGGCGGCGGCAAGACGGTTTCGCTGCAACTGCTCGCGGAGGGCTTTTCGAACGCCGGAACCGCCGTTTTTCTGGCCGACGTGAAGGGCGATCTGGCTGGGCTCTCTCAACCCGGCGATTCCAAGCCCCCCTTCGTCAAGCGCGCCGAGGAAATCGGCCTCGATTATCAGCCTGATCGCTTTCCCGTCGTCTATTGGGATATTTTCGGCGAGCAGGGTCATATGGTGCGCGCGACTGTCTCCGAGATGGGGCCGCTGCTCCTCTCCCGGCTGCTCGATCTCAACGATACGCAGGAAGGCGTCATCAATATCGTCTTCAAGGTCGCGGACGAGCAGGGCCTATTGCTCATTGATCTGAAGGATCTTCGCGCCGCGCTTGCGCATGTCGCTGAACATGCGTCGGAGTTCAAGGTGAAATACGGCAATATTTCGACTGCGAGCGTTGGCGCGATCCAGCGTCAGCTTCTCGTCCTGGAGACGCAGGGCGGCGACAAATTCTTCGGCGAGCCGCCGCTCGACATTTCGGACTTCATCCGAACGGATCGTGATGGTCGCGGCGTAATCAACATTCTCGCCGCCGACAAGCTTATGCGATCGCCGAGGCTCTACGCCACCTTTCTGTTGTGGATGCTTTCCGCGCTTTTCGAAACGCTGCCGGAGGTCGGCGACCAGGAGAAGCCGAAGCTCGTCTTCTTCTTCGACGAAGCGCATCTTCTCTTCAACGACGCGCCCAAAGCGCTGCTTGCCGCCATCGAGCAGGTCGTCAGGCTCATCCGCTCCAAGGGCGTCGGCGTCTACTTTGTGACGCAGAACCCGCTCGACGTGCCGGACACGGTGCTGGGCCAGCTCGGCAACCGCATTCAACACGCTCTGCGCGCCTTCACGCCGCGCGATCAGAAGGCGGTGCGCGCCGCAGCCGAGACATTCCGACGGAATCCCGCTTTCGATACGGAAGACGCCATCATGCATCTCGCGGTCGGGGAGGCGCTCGTGTCCATGCTGGGCGCGAAAGGCGCGCCGGAGGTGGTCGACCGCGTGCTGATCGCGCCGCCCGCCGCCCGCGTCGGGCCCATCACGCCGGAGGAGCGCGCCGCCGTGATGCGGGAGAGCAAATTCTCCGGCAAATATGACACGGCGATCGACCGCGCCTCGGCCTACGAGACCCTGCGGGGCGGCGGCGGAGGCCCGGGCGGCGGCGGATTGCTCGGAACCCTCGGCGGCCTGCTCGGCGCAGTCTTCGGCTCGGCCAGGGGCAAGAAGCTGTCGCCCGTCGAGGCCGCCCTGCGCTCAGCCGTCCAAAGCGCGGCGCGCACGGCCGGCAATCGCATCGTCAAGGAGATTTTGCGCGGGGTGCTGGGCGGAATCAGTAAATAAAAGCTAAATTTTTGCGGCCGGGGCCCAGCTTTGATGTTCCCCCGCAACGCTTTCGCCCTTCCAATATTACAGAATCTTAATCCCAACTTTAGCGAGTTGTCACGGGAAGGTCATTTTCCCGGCCGGCGTTTCGGGCCTATACTACCTTCGTTGCGATCGGCGATTGCGCGATCGACCATTGCGGGCTCGCCGCGCCGGGGGCCCGCCACGGAGGGACGACCAATGGCGAATGCTTTGCCCATCGTCGCGGAAGGCGGCCTCGCCCGCTACCTTGCCGAGATCCGCCGCTTCCCCATGCTGGAGCCGCAGCAGGAATATATGCTCGCCAAGCGCTGGCGCGAGCACGACGACCCGAAGGCCGCGCAGGAGCTTGTCACCTCGCATCTTCGGCTCGTGGCTAAGATCGCCATGGGCTATCGCGGCTACGGCCTCCCGATCGGCGAGATCATCTCGGAGGGCAATGTCGGCCTCATGCAGGCGGTCAAGCGCTTCGAGCCCGATCGCGGCTTCCGCCTCGCCACCTATGCCATGTGGTGGATCCGCGCCTCGATTCAAGAATATATCCTGCGCTCATGGTCGCTCGTGAAGATGGGCACCACCGCGAGCCAGAAGAAGCTGTTCTTCAATCTGCGCAAGGCGAAGAGCCGCATCTCCGCTTTCGAGGAGGGCGATCTCAGGCCCGAGAATGTGGAGAAGATCGCTACCCGCCTCGGCGTCTCGCAGCAGGACGTGATCGAGATGAACCGCCGCATGAGCGGCGACGCCTCGCTCAACGCGCCGCTGCGCGAGGAGGGCGAAGGCGAATGGCAGGATTGGCTTGTCGACGAGAGCGACGACCAGGAGCGCCTCCTCGCCGCGCGGGAGGAAAGCGACAACCGCATGAAGGCCCTGCGCGGCGCCCTCGACGTGCTGAACCCGCGCGAACGCCGCATCTTCGAGGCGCGCCGCCTCGCCGACGAGCCGGTGACGCTCGAGGCGCTGTCCGAGGAGTTCGGCGTCTCCCGCGAGCGGGTGCGCCAGATCGAGGTCCGCGCTTTCGAGAAGGTTCAGGCGGCGGTGAAGACCGGCGTCGCGCGGATCGAAGAGGCGCACGCGCCGGCAATGTAAGGAGGCAGGGCAGGGGGCGACTTCTGCCTGCCGCGCCTTGCGGCGTCAGCCGCAAATCCCCTTCAGCGCATTCCATTCGTCATCGCTCAACAGGGGCGGCGCCGTCGCGTTTCTGTCGGCGGCCTGGAGCGCCTCCAGCCGATCCGCGCTCATTGGGTGGTCGCGCAGAATGCTCAGAGGACCGCCGTCGTCCTCTCCGGTAATTCGCACCAGCAATTCACCCATGGGCTTCGCGGGCCGGCCGAGCGCGCCCAGGATCCTGGCCGCGAAAGCGTCGGCTTGCGCCTCGCTCTCGCGCGAATGGGCGGCGTTGAGCACCGAATTTCCGGCGACGACCATGACCGAGCCGCCGGTCATGTCGCCGAAGACCAGGCTGACCAGCATGGCCGTGCCGCCGGTAGCGATGATGCGGCGCAGATGGTCGCGGTTCTCGATATGTCCGAACTCATGGGCCAGCACGCCGATGATTTCATCCTGGGATTGCGCTTTGTCCAAGAGACCCGACAGCAGATAGACCTTCCCCCCTGGCAGGGCGAAGGCGTTCGGGGTTTTCGATGAAATCGTTTCGATCGTCGCCGGCAGACGCAGGTGAGAGGCTTCCTGCAATCGTTGCGAGACTTTTCTCAACGCCTCGACGCCTTTGGGCGCCTTGCAATTCTTGCCGGTGAGGGTCTTGCGCACCTCTGCGTCGGCGCTTTCGCCGAGCTTCTTTTCCCATTCCACCGGTATCGCCGGCGCAATGACGCCGGCCATGCGCGGGACGCCGCCCCAGAGAAAGGCGGCCAACATGACGCAAGCCGCGAGGCCATAGACCAAGCGCTTGCGCCCCTCAGGATCGAGCGCCTGCTTCTCCCCCAGAAGCAGAAGGCAGTGGCGCGCAATGTCAGCTTGCGTGTGCGGATCGTCGATTTCCAGCCAAGCGCCCTTCGGCGCGCCGAGCGCCCTGATCCGCATGGTCCCGCCCGGCGGCGGGAGGCGGCGTATTTCCGCATAGGGCCACGCCGCGAGCAGGGCGCCGTTTTCCGTGATTTCGAGGGCGGGGCCGAAGATGAGGTCCACCGCGCGGCGCCGCTCGACATAGCCGTCGAAATAACTGGCCTTGCAGCCCTGGCCTTCTTCCGCCGTCATAGACTAGCTCCCCGCTGCATAAAGGCTAGCATCGCGAGGGCCGAAGGCAAGGCGCCGCGCTAGCTATATGGATGCGTGGCTAGCGCGCTTTCCGCTCGCATGGAATCATGCGAGCGACAAGAAACCGCGCCAGATCAGGAATTTGGAGCGCATTCTTATCGCAAAAGTCTGTCAGTTTTCGCGGAATGCGCTCTAAGCAGGAGATTGGTTATGTCGCATTGGCTCATCGCCGGCGCGAGCCGGGGCATTGGTTTGGAGCTCGCACGCCAGCTCGCGGCGCGAGGCGAGCGCGTGACGGCGAGCGTGCGCAGCGAAAGCGGCCGCGCAGCCTTGCAGGACGCCCTCGCGCCTCTGGGAGATAAGGGGCAAATTCTCATCTTCGACACGCGGGACGAGGCGCAAATTCGCTCGGCGGCGGCGGAGGTCTCGGAGCCGATCGACGCGCTGATCGCCAACGCCGGCGCCTATGGGCCGCAGCGCCAGTCGTCGCTCGACATGGATTTCGACGGCGTGCTCGACCTTATCAATATCAATACGCTGGGGCCGTTGCGCGTCGTCCAGGCTTTCCTGCCGCATCTGAGGCAAGGCGAGCGGCCACGCATCGCATTGATGTCGAGCGTTTTGGGCTCGATGACATTGCAGGGAACCTTCAACGTCGGTTACCGCGTGTCGAAGGCAGGCCTCAACAAGATCGCCCAATGCCTGGCCGACGATTTAGAGCCGGAAGGGATTGCGGTGATTTCCATGCATCCGGGGTGGGTGCGCACGGATATGGGCGGAGCCGACGCGCCGCTTGGAGTAGAGGAAAGCGCAGCGGGCATTATTCGCGTCGTGGACAGGCTGACGCTCGCGGGCACGCGCCGTTACGTCGATTATCAGGGCAATGAAATCGACTGGTGAGTACCTCCCCTTTACGGGGAGGCCGGCGGACGCAGGCAAGTTTGCGCAGCCTGCGTACACTTGGCTGCGAGGCCGCCGGGTGGGGTTCTCACGCCACAACGAAAGTGGATGGGCGCGGCACCTTCCCCGTGAAAGGGAGGGATGAGCTCACGCCCAGCATTCACCAGCTTGCCGAGGAGCATTGCCTACAGCGCGCGCCGCGCTAAAGCCAGGGCCTCGTGCGCTTGCGCCTCCAGCGCTTCGGCTACTTCTTTGCCGAGACGCCCGCGCGGCGTTGCGATGTCGAGCGTCGCGACGACGCGCGCCGGGCGCGGCGAGAGCAGGAAAACCCTGTCGGCGAGCGCGATCGCTTCCGCGAGGTTATGCGTGACGATGAGCGTCGTGATGCGCTTCTCATCGATGAGCGCCGCGATTTTGTCGCGCAGCTCACGCGCGAGCGCGGCGTCGAGCGAGACGAGCGGTTCGTCGAGAAGCAACAGGTCGGGCTCGACGGCGAGCGCCCGCGCGAGCGCCACGCGCCGCGCCAGGCCGAGGGATAATTCCTCCGGATAATGGGCCGCATGTTCGGCGAGCGAGAGTTCGCCGAGCAGCGTCGCGATCTCCTGCTCCGTCGCCTGTGGCGCGGCGATGCGGATATTGTCGGCGACGCTGCGCCAGGGCAGCAGGCGGGGCTCCTGAAAAACCATCCCCAGCCGGCCATGGGCGGGGAGACGAATATAGCCGGCGTAGTCATGATCGAGGCCGGCAATCAGCCGCAGCAGCGTCGTCTTGCCGCAGCCCGAGGGGCCGACAAGGGCGCCGGCCATGCCGGTCGGCAGGGTCAGGCGGAGGTCCTCGAGCGCGCGTAGTGGCCGGCCGTCGGCGCTTGTGTGATCTTTATGCGCGACTGCGACGTCGAGCGACGCCGCGCCGCCAGCGGGCGACATGTCGTTCAAGTGGTTGCACCAGGAATGTTTCGACGCCGAGCATCAGCGCGACGAAGGGAAGGGCGTAGGCGAAAAGCAGCTTCATGTCGAACTGCTGGAACGCCATGTTGATCTCGAAGCCGACGCCATTGGAGCGTCCGAGCAGCTCGACGACGAGCACGATTTTCCACACGAGCGACAGGCCCGAGCGCGTCGCCGCGGCTAAATAGGGCGCAAGCTGTGGCAGCACGACATGCCGCAGCCGGGCGGTGGGCGAGAAGCGGAAGACCTGCGCCATTTCCTCGAGCTGCGGATCGAGCGCGCGCGCGCCTTCTCGGATCACGACGACGGCGTTCGGCAGCTTGTTGAGCGCGACGGCGCCAATCGCCGCCGCCTCCGTCAGCCCCGCCCAGACATAGGCGAGCACGATGACGACCAGCGCGGGCAAATTCAGCAATGCGACGAGCCAGGGGTCGAGCAGCCGGTCGGCGACTTTGTTGCGGCCCATGAGATAGCCGACCGCCGCGCCGAGGCTCATGGCGAGGACAAAGGCGGCGACGACGCGCGCAAGCGTGACCGCGAGATTAGAAAAGAGCGCGCCGGATCGCGCTTCTTCGAGGATTGTCTCGAAAACGAGCATAGGCCCCGGCAGTCGCCGCGGCTCGGAAAACCATGCGGCGACCTGCCAGAGGCCCAGCAGCGTCGCAAGCGAGACGAGGCGGATCAACGCGCCGCGACCTCGCCGTCTTTGTAAAACGTTCCCGGATCGAGGGTCTTTGCGGGGCCGACGAGCCTCTCACCTCCGATCTCCGCGAGGACTCTGTAAAGCGCGCCCGCGTCCGACTCTTCCTCCGCGACGGGGCGCTTGGGAAATCCGGCGACATAGCGCTTGCGATAAATATCGAGCGTCGCCGCATCCTTTTGGCCAATGCGGCCCGCCGCCGTCGCCCAGGCCTTGCCGTCGCTCGCAATGAGCGACTTGGCTTTGGCCGTCATGGCGAAGAAGCGGTCTAGCGCGTGCTTGTTCCTGGCGGCGAAAGCCTCGTCGAAGACGTAGCCGGTGATGACGACGTCTCCCTTGGCGCCGAGCGCTTTCTCGACATCGGCGATCTCGATCGCGGGCGCAAAACCCTTGCCCTCGAGATCGGCGGCGAAATTCCAGAATTCGAGCGCCGCGTCGATTTCCCCCTGCAAGGCCTTTTCGGCGATGAGCGGCGGCGCGCCATAGAGAATTGTGGCGCTTTTAGCGAGATCGACGCCCTGTCTCAGAGCGAAGGCTTCGAGCATCAGCCAGCTTTTGTCCAAGGGCCCGCCGGCGACTCCGAGCTTTTTTCCGACGAGATCCTTCACGCTTTTGATGGTCGCGTTTTTGGTCATCACCGCGCCGACGCCCGTGGAATAGGGGTAGAGCGTAAGTTTGGCGCCTTCGGCGCGCGCGCGTGCGACCCAGAGCCAATCGGAAACGATGATGTCGGCGCCCCCGCCCTGGATGGCGATCTTCCCGGCCTCGGGCGAGGCGAGCTCCGTTATCTCCAGATCGAGCCCCGCGTCCTTGTCGAGGCCGAACGCCTTCACGACCGCCATCTCCCAGCCGCTCGTGCCGGTCTTTTGCAGCGCGAGGCGAAGCTTTTCCGCGTGAGCGGGCGCGGCGAGAATGAGGGCGGCGGCGAAAAAGGTGAGACGGCGTTTCATGTGCTTCCCTGCGATCGGCGGCGATCGTCTTAGCGCGCTTTCCGCTCGCATGGAATCATGAGAAGGGTAAGAAGTCGCGCGAAATCAAAACGCCGGCGTGAGCCTCCCCGTAAAAGGGAGGTATTGGGGCTAACGACGCCTGACCGCTAATCACCCCTGCGCGCCAGCATTTTATCGTAAACAGCGAACGTTTCCGCCACATGGCGCGCGAGCGTCGGGGGCGCGGCCCAATAGGCGTCATAGGCCTTGTTGGACATCGACGCGACGACAGCGTCGTTTTTCACTTCACGGATTGCGGAGGCGAGCGACTCCGCATTGCCGCTTTTGAACCACAGGCCGTTCACCCCATGCGCCACCGGCTCGCGCCCGGCGCAGAGATCGCTGACAATCACGGGCGTGCCCAACGCGAGGGATTCGAAGACGGTTAACGGCTGTCCTTCGTACCATAGGGAAGGAAAGACGAGGGCGCGCGCCGCGCGCATGGCCTCGCGCGCCTCGGCGGGGGAGCGCCAGCCGAGCAGCCGCGCCTTTGGAAAGCGCTCACGCAGCTCTTCCGCAATAGGCCCGTCGCCGACAAAAACAGGCGTCACGCCCGCACGCTCCGCCGCCTCCGCGAAGAGAAAGGCGCCTTTCTCCGCAGAGAGGCGGCCGACGAAAAGAAAATCGCCTCTCGTCGGGTCTTCCTTGCGGCCCAGCGGCTCCGCCTCGACCGGGTTGGTCACGCGGTGGATGATGGCCCCGGGCGGAAGAGAGGCGCGGAGCACGCTTTGCTGGAGCTCGGAGAGCAGCACGATGTCGGAGAAGGTCCGCGTCAGATGCGCGACATGCTCGGCGACGAACAAACGGGTGTTGCGCCAGAGCTTGAAGGGATAGTTGCGCGAGTCGCAATTCGTCGTCCAGCAGGCGACGGACATGGGTTTCAACGGACAGGCTTCATTTTTGGGAAAGTTGAAGAATCCGCCATTCGGGCAAGTCAAAAAGTACTCGTGCATCGTATAGACGGCGGGCAGGCCGCTCGCCTGTATCGGTTTTGCAATCGATGGCGAGAGCGCTTTCGCCCAGCCGTGCACATGCACGATCGCGCCTTCGCGGGGGAGGGCGTCTAGAATCCCGGCGAGGGTTGTCGCAGCCTTCGAATTCCATATCCCCTGCCAAGCGGCGTCAAGTCGCGACGGGTTCCCGAGAATATCGTGCTGATCGAGGCACACGGTCTCGACGCCCGCGTCAATAAGCCGCTCGTCGACCGGGCCACATGCGGCGAAGAAAATTACGCGGGCGCCGGCGGCCTTCAGTCCGATGGCGCTTTCGATAGCGACCTTGGATTGGCCGCCGCTGACATAGGCGTGATCGACGCAGATGACGAGGTTTAGACAGGACACGGCGGCTCCGGGCAGGAGCCATGAGCGTAGCGACGCAAGCTTGCGGGCGCGTAAACGGCTGCGGCTAAATTATGGCTCGGTCCAAGGTTTCTTAATCTTTGACGTGCATTTCGATAGTCGTGCAATTGTCAGTTCTTGCTGGCGTAATCTAGATGCGCCGGGTCGACGGCGCAAAGAAGCGCTACTTCTCACGGGTTGGTGATGTCGAACACCGATTGCGGCGGCTGCGAAAAAACGTTCATGCTCGCGCTGAGGGCGATGCAGCACGAGGCTTTGGAAGGCGTCGCGCGCGATCTCCCTGTGCGAACGATCATGAACCGGCTCTGCCTTCAGGCGGAACGCCTGGCGCCCGAAGCGATCTGTTCGATCCTGTCGGTCGACGCCATGGGGAAGCTGCATCACGTGGCCGCGCCCAGCCTGCCGGAGGATTATTCAGCGGCGATCGACGGCGTGCAGATCGGCCCGTTGGCTGGCTCTTGCGGAACGGCCGCCTATCTGGGCAGGTCCATCGAGGTCACCGACATCGCCAATGATCCGCTGTGGGCGGAGTTCAAAGCCCTGGCTTTGCCCCAGGGACTGCGCGCCTGCTGGTCGACGCCCATTCGCGGTTCCGACGGGCGGGTGATTGGCGCTTTTGCCTTCTATTATCGTACCTGCCGGAGCCCCGGCGCTCCCGATCGGACGATCGTGGAGGCTTGCGTCAATCTCTGCGCCATCGCGCTGGAGCAGGAGGCGCGAAAGGCGAGCATTCATCGCCTCGCCTATTTCGACCCTCTGACCGGGGTCGCCAATCGAGCGTCGTTCGAACGATATGCGCGCGATATGTTGTCGGCGGCGGTAAGGGATACTTCCGTCCTCGCCATCCACTGGATCGATCTCGACAATTTCAAGAGCGTCAATGACACGCTCGGGCATCAGGCCGGAGACGCCGCTCTGCGGATTGTCACGCAGCGGCTATCAAAGGCTCTTTGGTCGGGCGAATTTCTCGCCAGAATCGGCGACGATGAATTCGTCGTGCTGCAGTGCCCCGCCAAGCGCCATGAGGATATAGAGGATCTCGCCCGGCGCCTCGTCGCGGCGGCGAGCGAGCCTGTCGCTCTCGGCTCGGGAAGCTTGGCGTCGATCAGCGCGAGCATCGGCATTGCGCGCGCGCCGCGCGACGGCGCGACGCTTGCCGAGCTGATGAAAAAGGCCGACCTGGCGCTCTACGACGCAAAGCTCAACGGCCGCGGAGCCTTCTCCTTTTTCGACGAGAAGATCGAGGCCCGCTTCGCCGCTCGCTGGCAGTTGGAGAAGGATCTCGAGCAGGCGCTCGCGCGCAACGAATTCGAGCTGCATTTCCAGCCGATTGTCGATCTCGCGAAGATCGAACTCACCGGCTTCGAGGCTCTGCTTCGATGGCGACGGCCTGGACATGGGCTCCTGACCCCGCCGCAATTTCTCGACGCCGCCGAGAAGGCGGGGCTGATCGGCGAGATCGGCGCCTTTGTCCTGCAGGAAGCCTGCGCCCTCGGCGCGTCGCTCCCAAAACCGCTGCGCATCGCAGTTAATCTTTCGCCTACGCAGCTGCTCGAGCCCAGCTTTGCGCTACAGGTCGCCAAAGCCGTTGTAAAAAATAACTTTTCGCCGCGTCGGCTGGAGCTCGAAATTACCGAATCGGCGCTGCTCTTGGAGAACGGCGCCACGCTCGCTTGCCTAAACGATTTGCGGCGCCTGGGCGCATCTATCGCTCTCGACGATTTCGGCACAGGATTTTCGGCCTTGTCTCATCTGCGCGTTTTTCCGGTCGACCGCATCAAGATAGACCGGTCCTTCGTGCAGGAGGTCGACCGCGACAATAAATCGGCCTTCGTTATCCGGGCGATCATCGGCCTTGCGCGGGCGCTTGGCGTGAAGACGACAGCCGAAGGCATCGAAACCCATTCGCAGCTGCGCATGCTGCACAGCTTGGGCTGCGACGAAATTCAGGGCTACCTGATCAGCCGCCCCAAGCCGCTGCAGGCTTTCCGTCTCGCCGAGCCGAGCGCCGCCGGCGCCTTCCCGGCGCTCTCGGCTTAGGCAGGGGCCATTCTCGGCGCGAGCGTCGCGCACCGCTCGCCGAATCGCGCTAATATGGCCCCATGGCCACGAAACCTGATCTTTTCGGCGGCGCGCCGCGCAAGGCGCCCGCGCCCAAAGCCGCAGCAAAAACAACTCCGGCGGAGTATGACGCCGGCTCGATCGAGGTGCTCGAGGGGCTGGAGCCCGTCCGCCGGCGCCCCGGCATGTATATCGGCGGCACGGACGAAACCGCCCTGCACCACCTCTTCGCCGAGGTGCTGGATAACGCCATGGACGAGGCCGTCGCCGGCTACGCCACCTTCATCGAGGTGACGCTGGAGCCGGACGGCTGGCTGACCGTCAACGACAATGGCCGCGGCATTCCGGTCGGCCCGCATCCCAAGATGAAGGACAAATCCGCGCTGGAGGTCGTGATGACCGTCCTTCACGCGGGCGGCAAGTTCGATTCCGGCGCCTATCAGACCTCGGGCGGTCTCCACGGCGTCGGCGTCTCGGTCGTGAACGCCCTATCCGAGAAGCTCGAGGTGGAGGTCGCGCGCGACCAGCAGCTCTACCGCATGGAGTTCTCCCGCGGCCTGCCGCTCGGCAAGCTCGTCAATGTCGGCAAGATCAACAACCGCCGCGGGACGCGCGTGCGCTTCAAGCCGGACGCAGAGATTTTCGACGCGAACGCCCTTTGGAAGCCGGCGCGGCTGTTCCGCATGGCGCGCTCCAAGGCCTATCTCTTCGGCGGCGTGGAAATCCGCTGGCGCTGCGATCCTTCGCTTCTCGAGCCCGGCTCCGACGTTCCGGCTGAGACGGTGCTGCGCTTCCCCGGCGGCCTCAAGGACTATCTCGCCCGCGAAACGCACGACAAGGAGCTCGTCACCGACCAGCCCTTCTCCGGCAAAGTGACGCGCGAGGGCGGTCATGGCTCGCTGGAATGGGCGGTCGCCTGGTTCGCCGAGGACGACGGCTTCATCCATTCGTACTGCAACACGGTCTGGACGCCGGACGGCGGCACGCATGAGGCGGGCCTGAGAAATGCGCTGCTGAAGGCGCTCAAGGACCACGCGGACCGCACCAATCAAACGAAGCGCTTCAAGGACGTGACCGCCGACGACCTCATGGGGCAGGCCGCGGCGATGATCTCCGTCTTCATCCGCGACCCGCAGTTCCAGGGCCAGACCAAGAACCGGCTGATGAGCGCCGATGGTTCGCGCATCGTCGAGGGAACGATGCGCGACGCCTTCGATCATTGGCTCGCCGCTGCGCCGACGCAGGCCAACAAGCTGCTCGACTTCGCGGTCACGCGCGCGGAGGAGCGCCTGCGCCGCAAGGCCGAGAAGGACGTCGCGCGCAAGACGGCGACGCGCAAGTTGCGGCTGCCGGGCAAGCTCGTCGACTGCACCAATAATTCGGCGCAGGGCTCCGAGCTTTTCATCGTCGAAGGCGATTCGGCCGGCGGCTCCGCCAAGGAGGCGCGCAATCGCGCGACTCAGGCCGTGTTGCCGCTGCGCGGCAAAATCCTCAACGTCGCCTCCGCGACCAAGGACAAGCTCCTCGCCAATCAGCAGCTCGCCGATCTGACGCAGGCCCTGGGCTGCGGACTCGGCGCGCATTATCGCGAGGAGGATTTGCGCTACGAGAAGGTGGTCGTGATGACCGACGCCGACGTCGATGGCGCCCATATCGCCTCGCTGCTCATCACCTTCTTCTATCGGCAGATGCCGCGGCTCATCGAGAAGGGCCACCTCTACCTGGCCCAGCCGCCGCTCTATAAGCTGACCCAGGGGCCGAAGACCGTCTATGCGCGCGACGACGCGCATCGCGACGAATTGATCCGCACTGTGCTCACCGGCAAGGGCAAGGTGGAGACGAATCGTTTCAAGGGTCTGGGCGAAATGAGCGCCGCCCAGCTGAAAGAAACCACCATGGACCCGGCAAAGCGCACTTTGCTCAAGGTGATTCTGGTCGGCGAGGAGCGCGAGGAGGTTGCCGATTGCGTCGAGCGGCTGATGGGCAACAAGCCAGAGGCGCGCTTCGCCTTCATCCAGGAAAAGGCGGCCTTCGCGACGGATTTGCTTGATATCTGATTTTACGGTTTCCGCCCCCTCCCCCGCCATAGCCCGCCGAGAGACGGGCGTCGTAAAGACGCCCTATGGCGGGGGAGGGGGCAGGCTACCTACCAGGCGCTCGCGCCCGCGCCAGTCCGGCGCTATACTGGCGCGTCCCAGAAAAGGTGATGCGTGAGCGACACGGACACACTCTCCGACGCCGGCAACAAGCGCGCGACGCCGTCGGGTTGCGGCGCGATCAAGGATCAGGCCTATGCGCTCGAGCGCATGCAGCTTGCGCTCGACGCCGGCCGCACGGGCGTCTGGGATTGGAACCTCGTCACCGGCGAAGCGCATATCGACGCGCGCATGCGTCAATTATGGAGCCTTGGCGACGACATCCAGCCGAGCTTCGAGGTCTTCCGCAACGCCTTGCATCCGCAGGACCGCCGCCGCACCAAGGAAGCCGTGGGTCTCGCGCTCGACCCTCGTCGCGACGGCGACTACGAGATCGAATATCGCGTCATCGGCGTGAAGGATCAGGTCGAGCGCTGGATCTCCATTCGCGGCCGCACATTCTTCGAGGACGGCCGCGCCGTGCGCATTCTCGGCACGGCGCGCGACATCACCGAGCGAAAGACGCGCGAGCAGCATGTGCGCGTCCTGTTGCGCGAATTGGTGCATCGCTCGAAAAACCTGCTGGCGGTGGTGCAGGCCATGTCCCGCCAGACGGCGGCGGGCGCGACCTCGGTGGAGGAATTCCAGCGCAAGTTCGCCGCCCGGCTGCAGGCGCTCTCCATGGCGCACGACCTTCTGGTCTCTCAGGATTGGCGCGGCGCCTCCCTGCGCGAATTGGTGCGCGCCCAGCTCGCCTATTGCATGGACGTGCCCAGGGACGACATCGCCGAGCACGCGCGAATCGAGGGCCCGAAGATCATGCTGAAGCCCGAGGCCGCGCAGAATGTGGGCCTTGCGCTGCATGAGCTCGCCGCCAATGCGCTGAGCTATGGCGCGCTGTCCGTGCCCGATGGAAGCGTCTCGCTGAAATGGGGTTTCGAGGACGACAGGCTCAATATCGAATGGCGCGAGAGCGGCGGGCCGACGCTCGTCGCGCCCCCGAAGGAAGGCTTTGGCCATAAGGTGGTCAAGAAACTGGTCGCGCAGGCGCTCGATGGCGAGGCGACATTGAGCTTCCCGCCGGACGGGCTCATTTGGACGCTATCAATTCCAGCGGGTTTTGCGATGCAACGGGAATAGCGCCCGACGCTATGCGGGTTCGGAGGCGCAATAGGTTTTATGGTCTTCGATGGTCTGGTTGGCGTAGAGCATTGCGAAAGAGGCCAACGCATCCTCGAACCCCTCTCCCTTGCCCATATAGCCGGCGAGAACCGCAGGCCGCGATGAGCGGGCGTGGGCGCGCGCAAGCGTGCTGCCGCAAAGCTCGGCGTAGCGAGGGAACGCCTCATCCTTCAGCAGTTCGGAGATCGAGCCGAGACGGCGCGTCTTGAGATGCCGCATATAGAAGCAAGTTCCGGTTTCCGGATCGTCGGCTTGGGCGAGGAAAATATCGGAGGCCGCCTGCATGACCCGTTGCCCGGAGGTCACGCGCTTGCCTTGCGACTCCTTCCAGCGTCCCAGCCCATAGCGCTCCAGAACCGAAGGTCGCGCTTCCTTGATCTGCAGCGCAAGCGGCTCGCCATCCTCGGACATATAGAGACCGATGGCGCAGAATGTGCCGACGCTGCCGACGCCTACGGCCTTGAAAGCGATGTCGCAGAGCCGATAGCGGTCGAAAAGCGTGGCGACCGGCGGCTGAAGGCCCTCCGCCACCAGACGGTCGAAGAGCTTCGGCAGGTCGATCGCATCGGCGTCGGGGATTGCGTCCAGATGCTGAAGCTTCGGCGGCTTGTCGACGAAACGCCAGCCATTTCCGGTCTTTTCTATTTTCGGCAGTCCGTCCGTGCGGTCCTGCGGCCCTTTTCCCTCGTAGATGGCGGCGCTGAGCTTTTCGTGCAGGACGCGATCGCGCAGGGTCTTGACGATGTCGCGCAGATGGACGCGCACGTTCCAGACCTCGATCGGCGACATGGCGGCAAGCTCGAGCATCCGCTCGCGATAGGTCCTGACCGCCCGGCGCGCGAGCTGGCGCGCTTCACCCTTCGAAAGATTTATGTCGAGCGCGGCGACCGCGACGCTCGTCGCCAGCCGGCGCAGATCAAAGATGATGTCCACATGCGGCAGCGTCTCGTCGAAGTCGTTGACGTCGAAGAGCACATTGCCTTCCGGCGAGGCGAAGCCGCCGAAATTCATCAAGTGGCAATCGCCGCAGCCCTGCGCCGTAAGGCCGGGCGAAAGCTGGCTCGCGAGATCGAAGGCCATGACGTCGGCCGCGCCGCGCAGGAAGGCGAAAGCCGATTCGCTCATCAGCTCGCGCCGCATCGGCAGCATCGATTGCAGCCGGTCGCGCTCCGTCTCCGCGATGATCGCAATGGGATCGCGATTCTCGGGAGGCGCGAAATCCGCGAGGGCCTCGCGCGGGACCGCTTCGCGCAAGCGTTTTCCGAGCTTGTAGCAATCGCGGCGGCCGAGGCCGGCCGCGTCCGGATGTCCAAGATCTTGCCAATCGATTTCAGTCATGGCCGGGTGTTTAACCCCCCGAGATGGCGATACCAAGTCGCCGATCCAGAGCGCATTCCGCAAAAGTTGACAGACTTTTGCGATAAGAATGCGCTCCAGATTTTTGATTTTGCGCGATTTCTTATCGCTCGCATGATTCCATGCGAGCGGAAAGCGCGCTAGACGCATTCCGCAAAAGTTGACAGACTTTTGCGATAAGAATGCGCTCCAGATTTTTCATTTTGCGCGATTTCTTATCGCTCGCATGATTCCATGCGAGCGGAAAGCGCGCTAGACGCATTCCGCAAAGGTTGACAGACTTTTGCGATAAGAATGCGCTCCAGATTTTTGATTTTGCGCGACTTCTTATCGCTCGCATACATGCGAGCGGAAAGCGCGCTAGCCGAGCAGATCGATCAGCGGCGCAATGAGAGGCGCGTCGGCGGGCGGCATGGCGTAATTGCGCAGATCGCGCGCGCGCGCCCATTTCACCGCTTGCCCCTCGGCGGGCGCAACGAAGCCCTCCCATTTGCGGCAGACATAAAGCGGCATGAGGAGGTGGAATTCGTCATAGGCATGGCTCGCGAAAGTGAGCGGGGCGAGGCAAGGCGCCTTCACCGTAATGCCCAGCTCCTCCGCAAGCTCGCGGATCAGCGCATCCTCCGGCCGCTCGCCGGCGTCGATCTTGCCGCCCGGAAATTCCCACAATCCAGCAAGCTGCTTGCCCTCGGGACGCTGCGCGATGAGCACGCGGTTATCGGCGTCGACAAGCGCGCAGGCGACGACGAGGAGGAGTTTCATGAGAAGCCTTATTTTCCCGAGACGATGACCTCGACCGGCTTCGTCTCCGCGCCGGTCACGGCGACCTCCTCATATATCAAGCCGCCTTCCGGCCGAAAGGCTTGCTCCGGCTTCCAGATCACTTGCGTCGAAACATAGTAGCGCCCTGGCGGCACGTTCTCGAATTCGAAGCGGCCCGTCGGCCCCGCCTTCGTCGTGCGCGTATGCGCGACATAATCGGGATCGGGATCGTTCTTCGGGATGGCGGTCGCGGGCGCGAATTTCGCGCCGTGGAAATAATAATCGAGCCGCGCCTTTGCGTAGCCCGTGACGGGGATGAGCCGGACCACTTCGCCCGCTGCATAGCGGACATTCGTATGGCCGGTCTTGTCGGGGAGGAAAGCCTGGCCGCTAATCTTGGTCTTGCCGGGCTTGTCGAGAAAGCCCGCCTCGCTGGCGTCGAAACGCGCCTGCGGCGGCGGCGCGGAATTGCAGGCGATGAGGGGCAGGGGAAGGAGATACAGGAATAAACGCGACAGACGCATATGAAACGCCTCGAAAACCGACCGACTGCAATAAATGCAGAGTTTCAGCTTGGCGGGCGAAAAGCAAGGGGGCGGCGAGGCGCTCGCAGGGCAATCGGACGAATAGCGATTTGGCGTCTTCAAGAGTCGCCCCACCCGACCCCGCTTACGCGGGGCCACCCTCCCCGTAAAGGGGAGGGAGGGACGAGCTCACGCCCATGAGGCGGAAATCAGCTACGATAATCTCCGTTGATCGCGACATATTCCTTCGTCAGATCGCAGGTCCAAACGGTCGCGGCGCCGTCGCCGAGGCCGAGATCGACGTTGATGATGATTTCCTGCCGCTTCATGATTTCGGAGATTTCCTGCTCGCTGTAATCCGGATCGCGCAGGCCCTTGAAGGCGACGCGCACGCCGCCGAACCAGATGGCGAGCTTGTCACGGTCGGCGCGCTCGCCAGCCTTGCCGACCGCCATGACGACGCGGCCCCAATTGGCGTCCTCGCCGGCGATCGCGGTCTTCACCAGCGGCGAATTGGCGATGGAGAAAGCGATCCGCTTCGCCGCCTTCGCGCTTTCCGCGCCGGTCACCGTGACTTCCACGAATTTGCGCGCGCCCTCGCCGTCCTTCGCCACTTGATGGGCAAGGTCGAGCAGAACGGCGTCGAGCGCCTTCTTGAACGCCGCGAGGCGCCGATCATTGGCCTTTTCGATCTTGGGCGCGCCGCGCTTCTTCGCCGCGCCGGTGGCGAAAAGCAGCAGCGTGTCGGATGTCGACGTATCGCTATCCACCGTGATCGAATTGAACGAGCCCTGCACGGATCTGGAGAGCATCGCCTGTAGGGCCTCGGCGGCGATGGGCGCGTCTGTGAATACGAAGGAGAGCATGGTCGCCATGTCGGGCGCGATCATGCCGGCGCCCTTGGCCATGCCGCTGATCGTCACCTCCACGCCGCCGATCGTCGCGGTGCGCGTCGCGAGCTTGGGGAAGGTGTCGGTTGTCATGATGGCGCGCGCCGCCTCCTGCCAGGCGTCGGGCCGCGCCTCCGCGGCGAGCCTCTCCAGCACGCCGTCGAATTTCGAGGCGTCGAGCGGCTCGCCGATGACGCCGGTGGAGGCAAGGAAAATCTGGCGCTCGCTCGCGCCGGTCGCGGCGGCGGCGAGCTTGGCGGCGGATTTTACCGCTTCGGCGCCCGCCTTGCCGGTGAACGCGTTGGCGTTGCCTGAATTCACCAAAAGAGCTTTCGCCTTGCCGCCCTTCAATTTGGCCCGGCACCAGTCGACCGGTGCGGAGGGGCATTTCGACTTCGTGAAGACGCCCGCGACCGTCGCGCCCTCGTCCATGATCGCAAGCATCACATCGGTGCGGCCGGCGTAGCGAATGCCGGCCGCTCCGGCGGCGAAGCGCACGCCCTCGAGGGGCGCGATCTCGGGAATGGTCGCCGGCGCGAGCGGCGAGAGGGGAGCGTCATGGGCCATGGGACCACCCTATGTCGAAAGGAGTCGCGGCCGGCAAAAAACGGCCACTTCCAAAAAATGAACCTCTTCGGGGTTTGGCGGCGCAAAGACGCGCCGTCAAGACAGCTTTCCCGAGCATTCGAAATTCTTGTTGGAATTCGAGCGGCCTGCGCCATCTGCAACATGCGCGTCATCGGCCAATGCTCAATTGACGACTTCGTCAAATCATTTGCAGGGAGGAGCTATTGCCCAAGACCTTCGAAATCGGCCTCACGATGGCCGGCGCCGTCTCCGCGGGGGCTTACACCGCGGGCGTCATGGACTTCTTCATCGAGGCGCTCGACGCCTATACTCAGGCGAAAAAGCAGCCGGGATGGGACGGGCCGACGCATGACGTGCGAATCCCGATCATGTCCGGCGCTTCCGCGGGCGGCATGACCTCCTCCATCTGCGCGCTGCATTTCTTTCGAAGCGCCTTCGAGCATGTCTGGCCGCAGGACGCCGACAAGAAGACGCCGGACCGGCGGCGCAACCGGCTCTATTCCTCCTGGGTCGAGGATATCGACATCCGCCGCCTGCTTGAGACCGGCGACATCGACAAGAGCGCCAAAGCGCCCGTTCGTTCGCTCCTGTGCTGCGACGTGATCGACCAGATCGTCTCGGACGCCTTCGATATCGACGGCGAGATCCGCGCGCCGGACTGGATTGGCCGCGGCGGCGATCATTCGGTGCGCGTGCGTTTGACGCTCACCAACCTGCGCGGCGTGCCCTATGCTTTCGATATTTACGGCTCGGACGATCCCCGCCGTTATGGCATGCTGAGCCACGGCGACCTGCTCGATTTCAAGATCGGGATCGCGCCCGCGCCGGAGCCGGGCGTTTATGCGCTCGATATAACGAACACGAACACGCCGGAATGGGATCTCTTCCGCACGGCGGCGAAAGCGACAGGGGCCTTCCCCATCGGTCTTTCACCGCGGCGCATCAGCCGCGACGCCAGCCAATATGCTTATATCTCAGCTATCCGCTATGGCGACGGGGTGACGCCGCCAGAGATCGGAGTCGAGGCCAGCAAGCCTTATGAGTTCATCGCGGTGGACGGCGGGACGATCGACAACGAGCCGCTGGAGCTGACGCGCCGCTACCTTTCGGGGGGCGCGGACAAGATCAACAAAAACGACGGCATCGAGACCGACAAGGCGGTGATCCTTATCGCCCCCTTCCCGAATTTCTCCGACGCCAAGACCTCGGACGCCCATGCGCCAACGAACGGCGACGATATCGAACTCAGTCTCGCCCGGGTCGCGGGCGAGCTGCTTCCGACGCTAACCGATCAGGCGCGGTTCAAGCCCGACGAGCTGCGCCGCGCCGCCGATCAGGAATATTACACCCGCTATCTGATTTCCCCGGCCCGAGACGACGCGCGCCCGATGGCGGTCAAATATCCGATCGCTTGCGGCGCCTTGGGCGGCTTCAGCGGCTTTTTGCACATCTCGTTCCGGCGGCACGATTATCTGCTCGGCCGCCGCAACGCCCAGGCATTTTTGCGCTGGCACTTCAACCTGCCTGAAAAAGCGACTCTGTTTGACGGCTTCACGGGCGATCGCGAAAAATGGCTGGTGCGCGAACCCGGCCAACCGGAAGCCTACAGAAAAGTCTCGACCAGAGCGGAAAAGGACCTGCGCGCGCTTCCGATCCTGCCGCTGGTCGGCGATCTGAAAGACAAGGAGATCGCCATTCCTTCAGGTGATCTGCCGGATTGCGACGCGGTCTTCGGGCCGAGGCGCGATCCGCTCGACGGGCTCGTCGAGGCGCGCGCCAAGAAGGTGGTCGACCGTCTCGTCGACGTGCACATGTCTTTCGGCAGCGGCCCGATCGCGTGGGCTGAGCGCTTCGGGGCCAAGCGCGTGGGAACGAGATTCGCCGTGGAAAAGGCGACCGCGAAAATCGCGGAGGCGGTCGACGATATTCGGCAGGCTTTCTACAAGCCGTGATGCGCCCGCATCTCTGGCTTTGTCATTCCCGACAGGCCCCACGCTCGCCAGGAATCCAGAGGAAAGTCGCTGATTTTTCCTTGGTTTCCCATCGCTCGCTGGCGCGAGCGTTGGGGAACCGATCAAACTGGCTAGCCGGTCAGGTCGCACAGCGATCCGGCGTCGTTAGCCCCAAATACCTCCCCTTTACGGAGAGGTCGGCGGCCAAAAGCCGCCGGGCAACGACAATAGTTGGGGCTTTACCCCACCCGGCCCTGCTTACGCACGCCACCCTCCCCGTAAAGGGGAGGGATGAGTTCACGCGCAGCGCCGATCGCTTCTGCTTCGCCAGATTACTTTTTCGCCGCGGGCTTCGACGCCGGGGCCGCCGCTTTGTCGTCCTTGGCGGCGTCGGCCGGCTGGTCGGTGCGCTCGATCTTGGCGCCCTCGCGCAGCTTCATCACCAGCTCGCTCTGGGCCTTCTGCACCACATAGCGCGTGACCTGGTCCTTGACCTCATCCAGCGGCGGGAAGGTCTTCGGACGCGTCTCGTCGAGCTTGATGATGTGCCAGCCGAACTGGGTCTTCACCGGCTCGGAGAGCTCGCCGGGCTTCAGCTTCGAGGCCGCTTCGCCGAATTCCGGCACCATGCGGTCCTTGGTGAACCAGCCGAGGTCGCCGCCCTTGGAGCCGGGGTCCTTCGAGACTTCGCCCGCGACCTTGGCGAAATCCTCGCCGCCCTTCACGCGCGCAAGCGCCTTCTTGGCCTCGTCCTCGGTCGGCACGAGAATGTGGTGGGCGTGATATTCGGTCTCGGGCTTCTGATTCTTGGCGGCTTCGTCATATGTCGCCTTGATGGCGGCGTCGGTCGCCGCTTGCTTTGCGACGCTGCCGAGCAGCGTCTCCATCAGCGCCTTGTCGCGCAGATAGGCCATTTTCTTTGCGAAATCCGGCGTCTCCGCGAGCTTGTCGGCCTGGGCCTTCTGGACCACGAGCTGCTCGTCAACGAGGAAATCGAGCACATAGCTATCGCGCGCCTTGCCCTGGAGCTGGCGCGGAATGCCCGGGCCAAGGTCTTCGACGGCCAGCGCGAGATCCTCGTCGGTGATCTCCACGCCATTCACCTTGGCTAATACCTTTGCCTGTGCGGGCGCGGCGACCGCCATGAGGGCGGCGAGGCCGACGGTCGCGAACGCGGCGCGAGCCAGGAAACGCGCATTCTTGGGGGCATTTGACATGTTATGCTCCAGAAAACAGGGCAAAACGCCCCGTAAAAACCGCCGCCACGGCCGGTTGAAAGGGTTCCTGCGTGACGAATGGGGCGTATCTATGCCCGATGGGGCGGGGCTGACAACTCCCCGCCGCCCGAAATCGCTCAGTAAACCGGGCCGATGACGTTTGAAAAAATCTCCCGGACCTTCTTTTGCATCTCGACGAGCAGAGCTTCGAGATGGGAGTGATTGGGAGAATCGCCGACCCGCAGCAAAAGCTCGGTTAGGCCGCGCGGCGCATCGGCGGGGCGGAAGAGCCCGTCGACGGCAAGGCGAAGAACTTGCGTCAGGCCCTGATAGAGCGCCCAGGCGGCCTCCAGCGTCTCTGCGGGGCCGGCGTCGAGGAGATGGGCGTCGCGCGCATTGCGTAGCGCCACGGGCGTCGTCGGGGAAAAGATGTCCGGATGCGTCGCGCCATGCAACAGCATGAGATATTGCGCGACAAATTCGATGTCGATCAGCCCCCCCGGAACCTGCTTCACCTCCCAGGGGCTGTTCGAGCCCTTCGCCTCCGCGATGCGATTGCGCATGGAGAGGACGTCGTCCTTAAGCTTCTGCGGATCGCGCAGCCGGGTGAGGGCGGCCCGTATCGCGCTTTCTACGCGAGACGCAAAGCGGGGAGGCCCCGCAACGACGCGGGCGCGCGTCAACGCCATATGCTCCCATGTCCAGGCCTCTTCGGCCTGATAGGCCTCGAACGACGCGAGGCTCGTCGCGATCGGCCCCATATTGCCCGAGGGACGCAGGCGGAAGTCGGTTTCGTAGAGCGTTCCTTCGGCCGTCGGCGCCGACAGCGCGGTGATGAGACGCTGGGTGAGGCGGGCGTAATATTGCGGCGTCGACAGCGAGCGCTCGCCGCCGACGGATTCCGCGAAAGGATCGGCGTCATAGAGCAGCATGAGGTCGAGGTCGGAGGCGGCGGTCATCTCGCGCCCGCCAAGCTTGCCCATGGCGACGATCGCCGCGGCGCCGCCGTCGATGCGGCCGTGCGCCCTCTCGAATTCCTTGCAGACTTCGATGAAAAGTCCGGAAATGAGCGTCTCGGCGAGGCGCGTATAGGCGGCGCCGGCGTCCGCCACCGAGATGGAGCCCGACAGCACGCGCACGCCGATGAGGAATTTTTGCTCCTGCCCGAAAATGCGCGCGCGATCGAGCGCGTCTTCATAGGAGCGCGCTTCCGCAAATTGCGTCGCGAGACGCTCATGCAAATCGGCTTCGCTCGGGACGGATTGGAAAAAGGCCGGCTCCATCAGCGCGTCGAGCACACGCGGGCGTTTGGAGATCGTCGCCGCGAGCTTCGGCGCGGCGCCGGTGATGGCGGCGATAAGAGAGAGAAGCCGTGGCTGGGACGCCAGCAGAGAAAAGAGCTGCACGCCGGCGGGAAGCCTCTGGATGAGCTTGTCGAAAGCGAGAAAAGCCTGGTCGGCGTTTTCTGTCGCCGCGAGCGCTTCGAGCAATTTGGGCGTAAGCTCGGTTAGGCGCTCGCGCGCAACGGTCGAGCGCGTCGCCGCGTAGCGGCCGAAGTGCCAGCCACGGATCGTCGCCGTGACCATCTTCGGATCCTTGTAGCCCATGCGCGCGAGCGTCTCGATGGTTTCCGGATCATCATCGTCGCCGGTAAAGACGAGATTGCCGCCCGTAGACGAAAGTTCCGGCGCAGTCTCGAAAAGGCGCGCGTAATGCCCCTGCACGGTGTCGAGCCGCTTCAAGAGCGCTTCGGCGAAATCGTCATAGTCCGCAAAGCCCATCATGCGCGCGATATTTTCGACGCCTTCTTTGGCATCGGGCAGCGTATGCTTTTGCTCGTCGGCGACCATCTGGATGCGATGCTCGACATCGCGCAGGAAGAGATAGGCCTCTCGCAAATCGTCGCGCGCCTGCGTCTCCACCCAGCCGCTTTCCACGAGCTGATCGAGCATGGGAAGCGTTGCGCGCCCGCGCAATCTTTTGTCTCGTCCGCCGGTGATGAGCTGCTGCGTCTGGGTGAAGAACTCGATCTCTCGAATGCCGCCGCGCCCCAATTTGATGTTGTGGCCGATGACGGCGATCTTGCCATGTCCCTTGTGGGCGTGAATTTGCCGCTTGATCGAATGCACGTCGGCGAGGGCGGCGAAGTCGAAATATTTGCGCCAGACGAAAGGCGACAGCTCCTTCAGGAACTCCTCGCCCGCGTAAATATCGCCGGCGACGGGGCGCGCCTTGATATAGGCCGCGCGCTCCCAGTTCTGGCCCATGCTTTCGTAATAGGAGAGGGCGGCCTCCACCGGGATGGCGATGGGCGTCGCGCCGGGGTCGGGGCGCAACCGTAGATCGGTGCGAAACACATAGCCGTCGCTCGTGCGCTCGCTCATGATCTTCACGATGCGCTTGGTGAGCTTCACGAAGAGATCGACGTCCTCCATCGGGTCGGCGGGGCGGGCGCGCGCGCGGTCGAAGAAGACGATGAGGTCTATGTCCGAGGAGTAGTTCAGCTCATAGGCGCCGCCTTTGCCCATGCCGAGGAAAATCCAGCCCGACCCGCGCTCGGGATCGCGCTGGTCGGCGAGCTCCAGCTTGCCGGCGTGCTGCGCCTGCCGCAGCGTGAAGCGAATGGCGGCGGAGAGGGTAGCGTCGGCGATGCGGGTGAGCGCTTCCGTCGCCTGCAACGTCTCCCAAGCCTTTGAGAGGTCGGCGAGCGCGATGACGAGCGCCGCTTCCTGCTTGACGAGGCGCAGGCGGCGCATGAGATCGGCTTCGTCGTCGGTCTCCAACGCCTTGGTCTCGTCGATCAGCGCGTCAATGCGGCTTTGCGGATCGGCGGCGAGCGCCGCCGCCAGACGCGCAGGATCGCGCGCGGCGAGGTCGGTGAGATAGGGCGAGGAGCCGAAGACGCCGAAAAGAAGGTCGCGCGCCTTTGGGCGTTCGGCGAGGAAGGAAGCGAGTGGGCCCTTATCTTTCTCCAGCACGCGGTCGAGCGCCTTTTGCGCCTTCTCGGCGTCGGCGGGCGAGATGATGATTTTCGCGCGGGAGAGCAGGGCGTCGGCGTTGAGCGTCAAGGGCTTTCCTCTGAAGCTTCATTCTGGCCTAGTACGTGACGACGGCGCCAAATCCCTCCCTCTAGAGGCGACTCCGCGTACGGTCCCGAGAGCCCCGTATAATCCGCTTCAACCGGTAAATCAGCCCCATTCTGCGGGTTGTATAAGCCTCTTGCGCTCGGGATTCCTCCCAAGGGAGGCGCGCGAGCCGCCGAGCCTGCCCGAGCGGGTCGCATCCACTATTCATTGGACCAAGCGGGCGACATTTGGCGTTGTCGTGGTGCTGGTCGTCGTTGTTGTCTTGGTCGTCGAGGACGTTGCCGAGGGAATTGTGTAGGCTGACGACGTCAGGTTCCAAGTCACCCCGTTCATGATCACGGTGTTCATGACAACGGTTATCGCTGCTGAGTTCACGCTCGCGCCGCTGTTGAAGGTGATGTTCCTACTGGGCAGATAGATCAGGCCCGTTAGGCAATCCGGCGACGCCGAGCTGCCATTGACGGTAAACGACGACGTGGGGAGCCCAGGCTTTTCGAACATGAGGATGTTCGCATAGGTTCCGGACGTTGGCGCAGAGAGGCTGACCTGCGCGTTGGAGTTGAATTGCAGGTAGGACGAGTCCGCAAAATACAGCGTGACGCCGCTGCCCGTCATGGTCCAGCCGCTGTTGAGGTTCCAGCTAACGCCCTTGAAAATGTACAGGCCTGGCGAAAGAGTGACTGTTCCGGTTCCGTTGAAATTGAAGCCACCGCAGTAAACCCCGGGCGACAATGTGACGCTGCCGTTGTAGTTCTGATTGCTAAACGTGCAGGCGCCGACCGTCACCGTCGGGAGGCTTGATGCGAACGGGTCGCTCGCAGTCGCGCATCCGGTCTTCAAGACGGATGTTGAACCGTTGGTGATCGTCGCTCCATTGTTGGTGATATTCACGCCGGCGACGCAAAAATTGTTCACGGTGAAATTCACGCCGCTGTTGAGCATCGCCGCAGGACTAGCGGTAGACGCGACATCGACTTCACAATTCGGCGCGTTGATAGTGGCGCCGGAGTTTCCGAGGAACGCCTGCGACGCCGTTTTAGAGAGCGCGAGCATGCACACATTAACTGGCGTGCTGGTCGTTGTGGTTGTCGTCGATGTTGACGAAGCCCCGGGAACAGAATTTGTTGCCGCCGCCGAAACGGAAAGGGCGACGGCGTTGAGGCGCGCGATCTGCATCAAGGTCGTTGGCTGGCTCGCCGTAACCGTAACTCGATATTGTCCGGCCGATTCAGTTTCGACGACCTTAGGATTGAGCGTCGACGCTAACGAACCGAGATTGGTGAGCACAGAGTTCGTGGCTATCTGTTGGCGCGCCGCCTGCGCGAGGCCTGAATTTTGTGCTGCGCTGATCGCCGCGGCGTCGGCAGCAGCCTGAAGTCGCGATTTCGAAGATGCTGCCCTCGAATAATCGAGCGCAGCGCCAGCCATGAAAACGAGTGGGATAATCACGAGCCCAAAAATGACGCTGGCAATCCCGGCGTCATCCCTGACGAACCGTTTCAGGACAGTCCTTGGTCTGGCGAGCGCTTCAGTTCGAAAGCACATGACTCTGATCCGGCGTGAATGTCGACGGGGCAGAGTAAGTGGGTCTGTTTTAAGCCAAGCTTAAGAGGGAAAATGGCGAAAGTTAGTAGCGTAACATCCGCTAAAATCGCCAACCCATAGCTAGAATCGCTTACCCATAGCGGCAGGGCGGCGGCGTTGGGGCGCGAGTCGTTCTGGACCTTGCGCTTTTCCTCGATCTGGCTATGCCCGCAAATCTGCCCCAGCGGTTTCAAGGAAACTCAATGTCGAAGAAGGAAATTGCCGCCCATCTCTCCCGCATCGCCGACGCTCTCGAACGCCTCGCGCCGCAATCGCCGCCGTCGCCCAGCTTCTCGGCGGCCGAGGCGTTCGTGTGGCGTGCGGCGGGTTCGGCCTTCCATCCGGTGGCGAAGGTCAATCGCGTAAGCCTCGGCCTGTTAGAGGGGATCAACCTCCAGCGCGGCATTCTCTTCGCCAACACCGCGCGCTTCGCCCAGGGTTTGCCCGCCAATAACGCGCTGCTCTGGGGCGCGCGCGGCATGGGGAAGTCCTCGCTCGTCAAGGCCGTGCATGGCGCGCTGGCGGGGGAGGGGAGGCTCAAGCTGGTCGAAATCCACCGCGAGGACATTGAGGCCCTGCCCGATCTCCTCGGCGCGCTCGCCGGTGCGCCCTTTCAATTCATCGTCTTTTGCGACGATCTCTCCTTCGACGGGCCGGAGACGAGCTATAAGGCGCTGAAGACCGCGCTGGAGGGCGGCGTCGAGGGGCGGCCCTCGAACGTCCTTTTCTACGCCACCTCGAACCGGCGCCATCTCATGCCGCGCGACATGGTCGAGAACGAAAGCGCCAACGCCATCCATGGCAAGGAAGCGGTGGAGGAGAAGGTTTCGCTCTCCGACCGTTTCGGGCTCTGGATCGGCTTCCACAATTGCAGCCAGGACGATTACCTCGCCATGGTCTTCGGCTACGCCCGCCATTACGGGCTGGAGGCGCCCGAGGCCGAGATACGCGCCCAGGCGCTCGAATGGTCGATGACGCGCGGCGCCCGCTCCGGGCGCGTGGCCTGGCAATTCGTCACCGATCTCGCCGGGCGGCTGGGGAAGACCTTGTGAGGACGCGCGCCGCCTTCTTCCTGGCGGCCACGGTCGCAGCCGTCTTGCTTCTCGTCTGGCTGCTCATTCCGAGGCCGGAGGAAGAGGCGGCCCGGCGCATCGAGAGCCGCGCCAAGAGCGATCTGGTCGAGGCGTGCAACCTTGCGGCGGTCGAGGCCGGTCTCGCGCTTCGCTTCACCATTGCGGATGTCGTCGCGCCCCGGCGCGATGCCGTGGAGACAACGGCCGGGGTGGCGACGCTCGCCTCTGTCTTACGAGCGCGCCGCAACGGCCGGATCTGCGCCTGGAATGGGATCGACCCGGCGACCATCGCGCCGGCCGGCTGAGCCTGTTCAGGGCTTCGGGCGCGAATGGCCTTCGTCTTCCTTGGGCTCCGGGATCAGCGAACCCTTGCCGTCAGGCAAATTCGCCGGCAGCAGCTCGAAATTCAGCAGCACAACCGGTTCTTTGCCGATGTTGGAAGACTCGTGCGTCTGCGCGCCTGTCTCGGTGAAGCAGTCGCCGGGTTTATATACAGTGGTCTTGCCGCCGATGGCGTAGGCCATTTCGCCAGAGACCATGCAGCGAATTCCGGGCCCGACATGGTGGTGGGCATGCATATAGCCGGCCTCGTCCATGCTCACTTGCGTCACGCGAATTTTATACTTGCCGTTGAGCTCCGAGAGATGGCCGAGGTCCGCGAGCTCGGCCAGAGCCTTGGCGTGAAAGCCCTTGAGATCGACGCCATCGGCGCGGGCGGCGTTGGCGGAGAGCAGGCAGAGCAGGGCGGCGCAGGCGGCGGCTTTGCGGGACATTATCGCTTCCTCTCTTTGATTCTTCTCAAATTAGCGAAGCTGCGGCTTCCTGTAAGCGACCTTGTCACTCAATCACGCCGCAAAAGGAAGCCATTGCGCGAATCGAGCTTGGCGCGTTGGAGCTCGGGGGCGGGCGGAGTTGCGAAAAGCCGCCCCTTCACTCTCGCGGCCCGCTGGCCTAAGAGAAGCGCTATGCGCGACATGCCCGAGCTCACCCCCGCCGCCGACACGCTTGCCGAATTGCGCGGCGAGATCGACCGCATCGATCTTGAGATGCACAGGTTGCTGATGCAGCGCGGCGAGATCATCGACCGGCTGATTGCGGTGAAGCGCGCCCAGGGCGGCGGCTGCGCCTTCCGGCCAGAGCGCGAGGCGCAAATGATGCGCGCGCTGGTCGAGCGGCATCATGGTCTTCTTCCTGTCGATGCGGTCGAAGGCATCTGGCGCGTCATCGTCTCGACCTTCACTTATGTGCAGGCGAATTACTCGGTGCATGCCGACGACTCGGGCGGCGACGCGCAAATGCGCGACAGCGCCCGCTTCCATTTCGGCTTCACCGTGCCCTACGCGCCCCACCATGGCGCGGGCGCGGTGATCGACGCGGTGGCGGCCTCGGCGGGGGATCTCGGCATGTTGCGCGCGACCGGCGCGCTCGCCGAAGGGGCCTGGTGGATGCGTCTCATCGGCGCCGGCGCCCCCAAGATCATCGCGCGCCTGCCTTTCGTCGAGCGCCCCGACCATCCGGCTGGCTTGCCCGTCTTCATTGTCGCCCGCCTCGCCGCCGACGCGGGCTCGAGCGATATTCTGCTTTATGCGATTCATCTGCCGCGTTGGTCGCATTCAATCCCCGCGGTCGTCTCGGCGCTGGAGGGCGAAATTCTCGCGAGCGCGCCGCATGCGGGCGCCCTGTCTTTGATGGTCGCCGCGCCCGGCCGCGTCGAGGCTGCGCGCTTTGTGCAGGAACTTGCCGGGGCTGGCGTTACGGACTCGGTCGTCGAGCTGATTGGCAGCCACGCCGAAAGATACGAACTCAATGAAGCGCGCAGCGGCATCTTCGCGCCAAGGAACTAAAGAATGACGCGTCCTATCCCCCGCCCAGGCGTTCTCGCCATCGACCCCTATGTTCCCGGCAAGAGCGGCGCAGCCGGCGCAGGCCGGGTTTTCAAGCTTTCGGCCAATGAAACGCCCCTCGGCCCCTCGCCCGCAGCCGTGCAGGCGCTGCGCGACATGGCGCATGAGATCGCCATCTATCCGGAGGGCTCGTCGGCGGCGCTGCGCGAGGCGATCGGCGAACGCTATGGGCTGGATCCCGCACGAATCATCATGGGCGCTGGCTCCGACAATATTCTGGAGCTGCTGGCGCTCGCCTTCATCGGGCCGGGCGAGGAGGGCCTCTACAGCCAATATGGCTTCCTCGAGTATAAGATCGTGACGCTCGCCGCCGGTGGCGTCCCCGTCGTCGCGCCGGAGACGAATTTCACGGCCAGTGTCGACGCGATATTGGAGCGCGTTACAGAGAAGACGCGAATCGTTTTCCTGGCCAATCCCAACAATCCGACCGGCAGCTATCTTCCGGCAAGCGAAGTCGCGCGGCTCGCGAAGTGCCTGCCCGCGCGCACGCTTCTCGTGCTCGACGCGGCCTACGCCGAATATGTGACGCGGCCTGATTATGAGGCCGGCGTTGCGCTCGTCGACGCGCATGAGAATGTCGTGATGACGCGCACCTTCTCGAAGATCTATGGCCTCGCCGGCCTGCGTCTGGGCTGGGGTTATGGGCCGGGGCATGTGACCGACGCGCTCAATCGCATCCGCTCGCCCTTCAACGTGTCGAGCGCGGCCTCGGCCGCGGGCATGGCAGCCCTGCGGGACAGGGCGCATATCGCGGCGGCCGTCGCGCACAACGAGAAATGGCTGCCCTGGCTTACGCGCGAAATCTCGGGCGTCGGGCTCGAAGCGCTGCCGAGCGTGGGCAATTTCGTCGCCATCCGCTTCCCTGGGACGCCGGGCCGCACGGCCGCCGACGCCGATCGCTTCCTCACCTCGCGCGGCCTCGTGCTGCGCGCCATCGGCGCCTATGGCATGGGCGACTTCCTGCGCCTGACCGTCGGCTCACAAGAGGCGAACGAAGCGGTTGTCGCCGCCCTCGGCGAGTTCATGGCGGATCGGAAAGCGGCGGCCAATGGCTGAGCCGGTTGTCGAGAGGCTGGCCATTGTCGGCGCGGGCCTCATCGGCTCCTCTATCGCCCGTGCGGCGCGCGAATACGCCGCGGCGCGCGAGATCGCCATTCTGGATGCCTCTCCAGAAGTTATGACGCGCGTGCGCGGGCTTGGGCTTGCGGACGACGCGAGCGGCGACGCCGCGCAAGCGCTCGAGGGCGCTGATCTCGTTATCATCTGCACGCCGGTCGGCGTTTGCGGCGCGGTGGCGCAGGCGATCGCCCCCTATCTGGAGGCGGGCGCGATCCTATCGGACGTCGGCTCGGTAAAAGGCGCCGTTGTGGCGCAGATTGCGCCCCATGTTCCCGCGGGCGTGCATTTCATCCCGGCCCATCCCATCGCCGGCACGGAGTTCTCTGGGCCGGACGCGGGCTTTGCAACGCTTTTTCAGAACCGCTGGTCGATTCTCACGCCGCTGGACGGGGCTGACGAGGATGCAGTTGCGCGGCTCGTCGATTTCTGGACGCGCATCGGCGCGGACGTCGAGCGCATGAGCCCAGAGCATCATGACAAGGTGCTGGCGCTCACGAGCCATCTACCGCATCTCATCGCCTACAACATCGTCGGAACTGCGGACGATTTCGGTGAGCAGACTCGATCCGAGGCGATCAAATTCTCCGCCTCGGGCTTTCGCGACTTCACCCGCATCGCCGCCTCGGACCCCACCATGTGGCGCGACATTTTCCTGAATAATCGGGAGGCTGTGCTCGAGATGCTCGGCCGTTTCAACGAGGATTTGAGCGTGCTTCAGCGCATGATCCGCCGAGGCGACGGGCAGGGGCTTTTCGACTTCTTCACCCGCACCCGCGCAATTCGCCGCTCGATCGTGGAACAGGGTCAGGACACCTCGGCGCCGGATTTCGGCAGGGGAAAATCGAGCTGACAACGATGGCTTGGTCGAGGCTGACGCGAGCGGACGTGGTCAACGGTGATGGATGGGAGCCGCGAAGTGACCTCGCGGCTGGCCATTTCGACAGATCGACACTTCCGATCTTGCGCGGATCTGGCTCGAACTCTCGAGAGTAGAGCGGGCGTGAAACTCAGCGCAACCTACGAATCGCGCGTCGCGACGATCGCGAAAAACATTGTCTCGCAGGCAATTAGGTAGATTCCCCAAATTGAGAGCGGCGCCTGTCGCGGCTAGGTTTTCCGCCAGTCGCGCGAGCCTTTTCGCGGCCTTGTTCCAGCGTTGTCATGGGGAGTACAGATGACCGAACTCGGGAAATTCGGCGTTGCGATCGCGTCAAATGAGATTACGCTCAGCGCATCCGTCACTCCCATGCATCGCACGCTCCTGGCAAGCTATCGGATGAACGCCCATCGCGGCGAGGAGTCGACGCGCGATCTGATTCTCAGCGACCTTCGCAGCTTTCTCGATCTCGGGGCGCTCGAGCGCGCGACGGATGTCATGATCGTCCTGGCCTTGTTCATGAAAGAGGCTGCGCGCTGTGACCGGCGACTGTCGCTTCCAATGAGACGCCATCGCGACGCGGCCGCGCAGCGATGGCGCGGAGGCGCGCGGGTGCATTACTCCGTAGGAAAGGAACGCGACTCGCTCGATAGCGGCCGTTTGCCGAACCTCCGGCTGGTATCGCCCGATATGCGTCCCGAGCCCGCGGAAAGCGAAGGGAGCGATTGCTTGGCATGACAGCCGAGCGGCGTGAGCTCCGCTCTCGCGGCGATCTTCTCAAGGCGCTTTTCGTCCGCCGCCAATGCGCAAGACATCATTGGCGTTTCGGGAGATGAAATCCTGGAGGCCGCCGGCGAGCTTGGCGAGCAGCCAGGGCAATTCCACCTCGATGCGAACCAATTCGGGAAGAACCGTCATCCGCGCCGTCGCGGTCTGTCCAAGAGCGGCGACGTGGATCAAAGCGACGTCTCCTGCCCAGCTCAACTCGGATTGCGCGATCTTGTTCACATATTCGCGCTGAAGCAGCTCGATGCGCTCGGTGAGACGCTTTTTAGCCGTCTCGACCCCGAGATTGTGCGGAACGGTGACGGTGATCGTGCTGGCCATGACGCGCCTCTCCGATAATCGCGAGATGTAGGCGCTGCGCGGCGGAAAAGGAAGCGGCGAACTGGCGGAGTCGAGGAGACGGCCAAGTTCGGCGTCCCGCATGACCAAGGAAGATCGACAAGAAAGCCCGGAAGCGAAACTTCCGGGCTTCCATCTTTGCGAAATGCGCGCGGGACGGGGAAACCCCGCGCGGCCGCTCCTTAATAGGAGTAGTACATGTCGAACTCGACCGGATGGGGCGTCATTTCGAAACGGTAGACGTCCTGCATCTTGAGCTCGATATACGAGTTGATGAAGTCCTCGTTGAACACGCCGCCGGCCGTGAGATAGGCATGGTCGGCCTTCAGGCTTTCGAGGGCCTCGCGGAGGGAGCCGCAGACCGTCGGAATCGCCTTCAGCTCTTCCGGCGGCAGGTCGTAGAGGTCCTTGTCGGCCGGCGCGCCCGGATCGATCTTGTTGGCGATGCCGTCGAGGCCCGCCATCAGCATGGCCGCGAAGGCGAGATAGGGGTTCGCCGTCGGGTCGGGGAAGCGGACCTCGATGCGCTTGGTCTTCGGGCTCGAGCCGAACGGAATGCGGCAGGAGGCCGAGCGGTTGCGCGAGGAATAGGCGAGCAGAACCGGCGCCTCGAAGCCCGGAACCAGGCGCTTGTAGGAGTTGGTCGACGGGTTGGTGAAGGCGTTCAGCGACTTGGCGTGCTTGATGATGCCGCCGATATACCACAGGCATTCCTGCGAGAGGCCGGCGTATTTGTCGCCCGCGAAGACCGGCTTGCCTTCCTTCCAGATCGACTGGTGGACGTGCATGCCCGAGCCGTTGTCGCCATAGACTGGCTTCGGCATGAAGGTGGCCGACTTGCCGTACGAATGCGCGACCTGATGGATGCAGTATTTATAGATCTGCATATGGTCGGCGACGGTGACGAGCGTCTCGAACTTCAGGCCGAGCTCATGCTGGGCCGAGGCCACTTCGTGATGGTGCTTCTCGACCTTCACGCCCATGGCCGCCATGGCGGCGAGCATCTCGGAGCGCATGTCCTGCGCCGAGTCAACCGGCGGAACCGGGAAGTAGCCGCCCTTGGTGCGGACGCGATGGCCGAGATTGCCGCCCTCATAGGCGGTGTCGGAGTTCGTCGGCAGCTCGACCGAGTCGAGCTGGAAGCCCGTGTTGTAGGGATCGGCCGAGAAACGGACGTCGTCGAAGACGAAGAATTCGGCCTCGGGGCCGAAGTAGGCGGTGTCGCCGACGCCGAGCGACTTCACATGCGCCATCGCCTTCTTGGCGATCGAGCGTGGGTCGCGGTTGTAGGGCTGGCCGGTCGAGGGCTCCACGACGTCGCAGACGATCGACATGGTCGAGGCCGCGAAGAAGGGGTCCATGGTGACGCTCGAGAGGTCGGGCAGGAGCGTCATGTCGGATTCGTTGATCGCCTTCCAGCCGGCGATCGACGAGCCGTCAAACATGATGCCTTCGTTCAGCGCTTCTTCGTCGACAATAGACACGTCGAAGGTCACGTGCTGCCACTTGCCGCGCGGATCGGTGAATCGGAAGTCGACGTACTTAACGTCGTTGTCCTTGATCAGCTTGATTACGTCCTTGGCAGTTGTCATGTCGATCCTTGCCTCTTCCTTGGGTTTGATTGCCTGCGTTTGCGGCGCTGCCGAGCGGCGAAACAGTCTTTCGAGAAAGCTCATGAGGGACTCGAAGGTCTAGATTGCGTCGACGCCTGTTTCCCCCGTGCGTATTCTGATCGCGCCTTCGATGTTCGAAACAAAAATCTTGCCATCGCCGATGCGGCCCGTCTGGGCGGCCGCGCGAATCGCCTCGACGGCGCGATCGACAGCTTCGTCCGCAAGGACGATCTCGATTTTTACTTTCGGCAGGAAATCAACGACATATTCGGCTCCCCGATAAAGCTCGGTGTGGCCTTTCTGGCGGCCGAAACCCTTCGCCTCGGTGACGGTGATGCCCTGCAGACCGGCCGCCTGCAACGCTTCCTTCACTTCATCGAGCTTGAAGGGCTTTATGATCGCCTCGACTTTTTTCATCGCCTTTCCCCGCTGCGTCTTAAGCTTCCGCCCGCACCCGCGCTTCGCCTTCGCCGACGCCGCCGAGCTTCTACCATCAGAGCGATTTCCGCGCCATGGCCAATCGGGCGGCGCCTGAATCGCCCTGAATGCCGGGCAAAAATGCTAGGCGCCGCCTGTTTGTGCAGTAGCAGACTAAATTTTAGGCACTAGTTCGTATAGGCGACGACCGGCACGTCAGCGCGGGCGCCCCATTCGGACCATGAGCCATCATAAACCGTCGCCATCGGGCGTCCTGCGGCTGCAAGGGCGAGACTTAGGATACAAGCGGTCATCCCTGATCCGCAGGTGGCGATCGTCGGCTTCTCGGGTTTGAGGCCCGCCGCCGCGAAGGCCGCCTCGAGGCTTGCCCGATCCTTGATCTTTCCACCTTCGATCACCTCGTTGAAAGGCAGATTATGGGCGCCGGGCATGTGGCCTGCGCGCAGCCCGGGGCGCGGCTCGGCCGCGCGGCCCATGAAGCGCTCGGCGGAGCGTGCGTCGACAACCTGCGCCGTCCCGCTCTCCAGCGCGGCGTTTACTTTGGCGAGATCCGCAACGAGCTCTGCATCGAACGACACGGTGAAGTCGCGGGGTTCGCGGGCGAACTCGCCGGTTCCAAGCGGCCGACCCTCGGCTCTCCAGGCCGGAAGCCCGCCGGCAAGGATCGAGACCTTTTCGACGCCGAAGACCCTCATCGTCCACCAGAGGCGGGGCACCGAGAAAAGCCCGACGCTGTCGTAGATGACGGCGTGCATGCCGTCGCCGAAGCGCAGCCGGCGCATCTCCTCGGCGAAAGCCTCCGGCGAAGGCAGCATATGCGGCAAGCCGGTCGTATGATCCGCGATGGCGTCGATATCGAAGAAAACCGCGCCGGGAATATGTCCCGCCTCGAATTCCGCGCGCGCGTCGCGCTTTGCGGCGGGCATATGCCACGAGGCGTCGAAGACGAGAATGTCCGGGGAAGCGAGTTTTTCAGCCAGCCATTGCGTCGAAACGAAGAGCGTAGAGGAGTCGATGTTACGCGCCATGCTTCTTTTCATCCATTTCTGCAGGTTTTGCGGCGGTCGCCAACGCCGTCACGACGGCGGCAATTTTTCGTTGAAGGACCTTGTCCGTGATTTCTCCATCCGCGTCGATGTCGTCTCGCCTGACGGGAATCTCCGCGCAGGCGGTCTCGACGATATTCGCGCCGGCCCTTTCGAGCACGAGGCGGAGCGCGCAAAAAGCGTCGCGCGCTCCGCCATGGGCGGATGGGTTTATCCATCCGACGGGCAATCGATAAAGGCTGTTCGAGCCGATCGTCCAGTCGAGAAGATTCTTGAAGCTGCCGGGCAATGAGCCAGCATATTCGGGAGTCGAAAACAAGACGGCGCTTGCGCGCTTAAGCGCGTCTCGCAGACTTTGCACGGGAGGCGGCGCCGGTTCGCGATCGTGATCCGGATTGAAATGCGGCAAGTCGCCGAGCCCACGAAAGAGCTGCGCCTCCGCCGCGGGCCCCGCGTGTCTTGCCGCCGCCCGAAGAACCGCCGCATTGACCGAGTGATCGCGCAGGCTGCCGCAGATCGAGACGATCCTGATCCGCTCTTCCGTCATCTTCGCCATCGGTCCGCCGCTCAGGCGCTGCTTGCATCCAGCGCCGCAGCGGAGAGAATACGCCGATTCGATTCTCACTGTCTCGCGGCGCGACATCAAATGCTCGATATCCCCGGCAAAGCCTGCGGCGCATGCCACTTTTGCTGCAAGGTCCTCGAAATCGAGGAGACGAAGAAAGCTGCCGGCAAGCTCTGCGAGCATTGCGTAGGCGCGGACGGCTGCGGCGTTTACGCGACGCGACCGCAGGTGTGTCGTGATTATCACTGCCAGTGGAAGGAGGATCGCGGCCTGCCCGCGACCATGCGGCCCGATAGGGTTGGAACCCTCCTAATGGACGACCCCGATAGTGACGAGTATCATGCCGTTTGCGACCCGGTGAAGCCCTTTTCCTGGCGCAATCCTCTCATATTCAGGCATCTCGTCGCGGAGGCGAAAGCTGGCCGGATGGTCGTCGCGAAAGCGGGACTGCGCGCCTGGCGCATTTACGCGGACGGTCATTGGCAGGAGTCGGCGTGAGGATTCGTTCCCGGCGTTCGGATTTTTTCAAGCATCGAGCCAATAGGAGCCCGACCTTGAAACTCGACTCGATTTCGTCCGCATTTACGATCGCCGCGATCATCTGCGCCGCGCCTACCAGGGCCGAGACGATCCGCGCCCATTATGCTCTCAGCCTCATGGGGCTTTCCATCGGCAGCGCCTATGCCTCTGGCGTGGTCGAACCTGAGAGCTACCGAGTCGATATTTCGATGCGGACGACGGGCCTCGCCAATCTTGTCAACAGCACCAAAGGCGCGGCGACCGCGAGCGGCGGCCTCACCTCGGTCGGGCCGTCGCCTTCGGCTTACGCGAATACGACCTCCAACAACGATGAGACGCGCACCGTGCGCATGTCGCTCTCGAGCAACGCTGTTCGCGCGGTCGAGGTAAAGCCGGAGCCCTGGGATGCCGAAATGCGGGTGCCGGTAGGCGAAGGCAACAAGAAGCGCATCGTCGATCCAGTGAGCGCATTGATCATGAGCGTTCCCAAGGGCCAGGAGCTCATCGGTCCCGCCGCCTGCGACCGCACCATCTCGGTCTTCGACGGCGTCACGCGTTTCGACGTCGCGCTGACCTATTCGGGCGCCCATACCGCGCAGAGTCACGGCTATTCGGGCCCTGTCGCCGTCTGCTCGGCGCGTTACACGCCGGTCGCGGGTCACCGCCCGGATAGCAAGTCGACCCGCTATATGGCCGAGAACAGGGATATGAGCGTCTGGCTTGCGCCTTTGCCCGAAGCGCATGTGGTTGTGCCGATTCATATCGACATCAGGACCGGCGCCGGCCAGCTCGTCATCGACGCCTCGGATTTCCAGGTGGCGTCGAAGCGCGCCGAGACGGCGCGATGACCGATCACTCGATGCGCACTTCCTTGGTCTTTTTTCGATTCCGGCGGTCAGACTCATACTCGAGGTAACGGATTTCTTCCGGCTCGCCGTTCGGCCGCAGGCAAAAGGCCGGGCGCGGGTTGAAGCCGCCGGCTGGATTTTGAAAACATTCGGTAAAGCGCAGCTCGCATTGAAACAGGGTCTCGGTCTTCGGGGCTGCGCGCGCGGCGACGGCGCGGGCCTTTTCCACGGCCTGCTTGCACCGAGCGGCGTCGAACCCCCAGGCCTGACAATCGCTCAGCGAAGCCATGAATTTGCCGTCCCCGGCGCAAGCGGGCGTCGTGCGCCGCGCATAAAAGAAGGAGAAGCCGGCGGCGGCCAGCGCGAGGAAGACGACGATGATGCTCAAGGGCGCTTTAGCCATAACCCGCTCGATTCGTTAACTTTGCCGTTAGCGCATTCCGCAAAAGTCGACAGGCTCTTGCGGTAAGAATCGCTCCGATTTTCTGATTGTCGCTCGCATAATCCCATGCGAGCGGAAAGCGCGCTAGTCATCCGCTGCGTCCGCCGGCAAGCGTAGTTTTCGCCAGCGGCAGAACCGCGATATTTTGGCGCGCGGGCGCGTTCAACAGGTCGCTTGACAAGGATCGGCGTCTGCAATAGTTCGTCTACTCACCGCATTTCGGAACCACGGTCGATGGCCGTGGAGCACTATGGCTCACCGGGCGCGGACAGGGCCGAACAGATATGCGCCCAACCTTCGAGGTTCGCGTTCATACGCGATGGGAACATGTCCGCGATGCGATCCTAAGATTTGGTATCTGACAACTCTGCCGGTGACGGCGGATCAGATGACAGCGTGTCGGCTAATGGTAGAACCGACAGTTAAGTGTGGAAGAAGGAGGAGATAATGGGCGCTATTCTCGAACTCACCAGCTATGCGGCGACCCCCGTTGGCATGATTGCGATCATCGTTATCGGCGCGGCCGCTTACTTCGCCGCTCGCTGGGTCTTCACCGACTAATCCAGCGCTTCGAGCAGCCGTTATTAAGGCGCGACGCGTCGGCACAGCCGATGCGGCGCGCCTAAATTTTTGCACGATTTCAAACTTGCGGGTCATGCGAGCGAGGAGCTTGCGTCTTTTCGCATACTGAGTATTCTGGAGTCATCTCCAGCCCGAATGGGCAGGTAAACGTTCGGCGGGTTACGGGAGGAATAGCCCCTAACGCCGCTGGCGCGCCGCAATAAGCTGTTTTTTGGTTTTCATGGCGTCCCCATGCGAGTGGCGGCCCATGCGAGCCGGGAGGAAAAGATGGCGCCTACCTCTTCGATTAGGAATACGGAGGAGCGGATGGAGATTGCCCGGGCGAGTGGGGACAATCCGGATTCCGCGAGGACGGCGCCTCGCCCGGAGAATGACGACGGCGCGCCGACGCCTCGAGCGGCCAGCAGCATCGATGTCGCCATCGCTGACAAGAGCCCGCTCATACTTGCCGGGCTCGACAAGCTCCTATCCGACGACAAGCGTTTCAATCTTGTTTTGAAGGTGACGGACGGCGAGGAGTTTCTCGAAGCCGCCCGGCAGCAGAAATTCGCCATCGCCGTCATTGGCTGGCAATTGCCGACGCTTCATGCGCGCGACGTTTTGCGCGCGCTCTCGCGCCAGGTCTCGGCGCCCAAGATTGTCGTCTACAGCGGGACAAACGATCCAGCGGCTCCGGCCGAGACGCTGCAACTCGGCGGCGCGGGTTTCGTCTCCAAGCGCGCTCCGCCGGAGCGCCTCCTCGATGTGCTCGCGGCCGTGGCGGCCGGCGACATGGTGTTTCCATTTGTCGATATCCGCAAGATGCGCAGCGACCCGCTGGAGAATTTGACGCTTCGCGAAAGAAGCCTTTTGTCGGCGCTGGGCTCGGGCCACACCAACAGCCAGCTCGCCAAGGATTTCGGCGTCTCGATCAACACGATCAAGTTCCACTTGCGCAACCTGTTCGAGAAGCTCGAAGTGCGCAACCGCGCCCAGGCGATCGCCCTGTTTCTGGAGATGAAGCATGGCAGCTGGCCCGGCGGCTCCGGCGGCCGCAGCCTGGAGCCAACGACGACAAGAGGACGGCGGCGCGCCGAATAGGGCCCGCCTCGTCACGGCGCCGGAAACAGCGCGTCCGTCTTTCCCGTCAGCCGATAGACGAGAAGGCCGACCCATTCATGCGCCGCAAACTCGAGTAGCGAGAGGCTCCGCGACGCATGGCGGGGCATGCCGACAAATTGGATTTCGCCGGTCGTCCGATAATCCACCGGATAGGCGATGACGGGAAAGCCCGCCTTGCGGAAGATGCCGATCGAGCGCGGCATATGCATCGCTGACGTGACGAGCAGCCAGCGCTCGCCGGGCTTCGGCTGGACGAGGTCGCGCGTGAAAACCGCGTTTTCGAAAGTGTTGCGGGATTTGTCCTCATAGAGGACGTCGCCCCGATCCAGGCCGACTTCTCGCCAGAACTTCCGCACCGTCTCGGCTTCGGTATACGGCGAGCCCCGCAATGCGGAGGTGCCCCCCGTGAACACTAGCCGCGCCGCAGGATATTCGCGTTTCAGGGCGATGGGCGCCGTGAGGCGCTCCGCCGCTTCGGAAAGGGTGACGCGGTTGAGAACGCCGCTCAAATTCTCATCGACCGAGCCGCCGAGCACGATGATGCCGTCGGGCGCCGGCGCGTCTCCCGCCAGCGGCGGAAAGCGGGTCTCCAGCGGAACCGCGAGGAGTCCGGCGAGGGGCGAAAAGCCCATGAGCAGCAAAAGCACGATGGCCCCGGTGGACAGGGCGCAGCCTGTCCGCCGGTAGCGCGTGACGGTGAGCGTAACGCCGAGGGCGCCTATAAAGAGTGCGAGATTTGTCGGCGTGGCGAAGAATTCGAAGATCTTTGAAAGGATGAAGAACATAGGAGGCGTCTTCTTCGCATTGGATCGCGTCCGATCTTGGCTCGATCTCGCGGAGGCGTCGGCTCCCTCCCGATTCCTCGCCCGCTAAAGCGGGAGAGAGGCGCTCGTGACCCGCATCGACCGATGAAGGCCACGGCCTGCCTCCTCTCCCGCCATAGCCCATCGAGAGGCGGGAGTCTTTTCAGAGGCCCTATGGCGAGGGAGGGGTGGGGAGGGGAGTTACATATTCGGATAGTTCGGCCCGCCACCGCCCTCAGGCGGAACCCAGGTGATGTTTTGCGCGGGGTCCTTGATGTCGCAGGTTTTGCAGTGCACGCAATTCTGCGCGTTGATCACGAAGCGCGGATCGGTCTTCGCTTCGTCGTCGCCATAGACGACCTCATAGACGCCCGCAGGGCAATAAAGGCGCGCCGGCTCGCCATAGATCGGCAAGTTCCTCTCGATCGGAATCGACGGATCCGTCAACACCAGATGCACCGGCTGGTCTTCCTCGTGGTTGGTGTTCGAGACGAAGACCGAGGACAGCTTATCGAAAGCGGGCTTCTGCGTGAGCTTCTGATAGACGATCGGCGTCACTTCCGAGAGCGGCTTGAGGCAAGCATAGTCCGGCTTGCCATGCTTCATCGTGCCGAAGAGGGAAAAACCAAAGAGTTCATTCGTCCACATATCGAGGCCGAAGAGCGGCGCGCCGAGATAAGTCCCATATTTCGACCAGAGCGGTTTCACATTGCGCACCGGCTTGAGATCGCGGCCGATGTCGGATGCCCTCCAGGCCGCGTCATAGGCCCTCACCTCGTCATGCGCGCGGCCTTCGGCGATCGCCGCCGCGACATGCTCCGCGGCAAGCATTCCTGAGAGAATCGCATTATGCGAGCCCTTGATGCGCGGCACATTCATGAAGCCCGCCGCGCATCCGATAAGCGCGCCGCCGGGGAAGACGAGCTTGGGCACGCTCTGCCAGCCGCCTTCGGTGAGCGCGCGCGCGCCGTACGACAGACGCTCGCCGCCTTCCAGCGTTGGCGCAATCAACGGATGGCATTTGAAGCGCTGGAACTCGTCGAAGGGCGAGAGCGTCGGATTGGAATAGTTGAGATGCACGACGAAGCCGACCGACACCAGCCCGTCCTCGAAATGATAGAGGAACGAGCCGCCGCCCGTGTCGGCCTGGAGCGGCCAGCCGAAGGAGTGCTGCACCAGGCCGGGATGGTGCTTTTCTTTCGGAATGCGCCATAGCTCCTTGAAGCCGATGCCGAACTTCTGAACGTCGCTGTCCTTGCACAGATCAAACTTCTCGAGCAGTTGCTTCGAGAGCGAGCCGCGCGCGCCTTCTGCGACCAGCGTGTATTTGGCGCGCAATTCCATGCCGCGCGTGAAGCTGTCTTTCGGCTTGCCGTCGCGGCCGACGCCCATGTCCCCGGTCGCAACGCCGACGACTTCGCCCTTGTTTCCGTAAAGAATTTCGGCGCCCGCGAAACCTGGATAGATCTCGACGCCGAGCGCTTCCGCCTCGGAGGCGAGGAAGCGCACGACATTGCCGAGCGAGCCGATGAAATTGCCGTGGTTGTTCATCAGCTTCGGCATCATGATATTGGGGATGCGGAAGCCGCTTTTTTCCGAGAGCAGCAGGAATTGGTCGTCGTGCACCTGCGTCTTCAAGGGCGCGTCGTCGCGGTCGCGCCAATCGGGGAGCAGGCGGTCGAGACCGATCGGATCGATGACCGCGCCGGAGAGAATATGCGCGCCGGGCTCTGAGCCCTTTTCGATGACGACGACTGAGAGATCGGGCGCAACCTGCTTCAGGCGAATCGCGGCGGAAAGACCCGCCGGCCCGGCGCCAACGATCGCGACATCATAATCCATCCCTTCGCGCTCGGGCAGTTCGATATTCTCGTCAGACATTTCCGATCCTTTTTCACCCTTCTTGGACACATTCTAGCCTTTTTGGGCGCGCCACGCCAAAACTAGATTTGCCGCCACTTTTGGTGGCGGGCAAAAAGTGGGGCTCCATGGTCAGGCTCGGCGTAGTTGCGGCAATCCTCTTGGCGCTCGGTGGATTTCTTGCATGGTGGACGACGCGGGGAAGCAGTGACGCAAACGCGCCCTTTCTCGGCTATGTGGAGGGAGAGACGCTTTACATCGGTCCAAATGAGGGCGAACGGCTGGCGGCGCTTTTCGTTTCAGCCGGTTCGGTGGTGAAAGCCGGTGATCCTCTCTTTACCATGTCCACGCCCCTTCTCGATCGCAGCCGGGCCGAGGCGGCCGCGCGCATCGGACAGCTCGAGGCGCAGGTCCAAAACCTCGAGGCCGCGACCAGCCGGCCCGAGCAGATCGCCGTGCTGCAGGCGACGTTGGAGCGAGCCGAGGCGGCGCTGGGCTTTTCGCGAAACGATTACCAGCGTCAGCGCACGCTTTTCCAAAAGGGCGACGTCGCCAAGGCGGCGCTCGACCGCGCGGAAATGGCGCTAAAGCGCGACGAGGCCGCCGTGAAGGAGGCGCGCCGGCAGGTGGAAGCCGCGCGCATCCCGGGCCGCTCGCAGGAAATCGAGGCGGCGCAGGCCGCCTTGAATCAGGCTCGCGCGCAATTGCAGGCCATCGATATTCGCATCGCGCGCCAGAGCGTCCACGCGCCCGCAGCCGGGGTGGTGCAGGACGTGTTCTTCCGCCCCGGCGAGGTTGTCAACGCCGGCCAGCCGGTCGTTGCGCTGCTGCCGCCCGGTAATCGCAAAGTGCGTTTCTACGTGCCGGAGCCTCGGCTCGCGCAGGTAAAATTAGGCGGTCGCGTGAAGGTCGTCTGCGACGGCTGCCCCGACGATCTTTACGGACGCATTTCTTTCATCGCCAGCCGGCAGGAATATACGCCGCCGGTGATCTTCAGCGACGTCGAGCGCGCAAAGCTGATCTTCAAAGCGGAAGCGCGCCTCGAAGGGAAGGCGCGAGAGCTGCCGCTCGGAATGCCTGTTTCCGTGACGCCCCTGCTCGAGGCGGTCAAATGACGAAGCCGCAACCGTCTCTGATTGTTGTCGGCAGCCTTTCGGCGTCATGCCCGGCCTCGCGCCGCGCATCCACGCCGGGCCGACCGAGGCGTTGCCCGAGGCGCCCACCATCGCTGCAGCTTTTGGGTGTGGGCGGCCGGGACAAGCCCGGCCACGACGGTTGTGAGGCTGAGAGATCATGACGGAGGCGGCGGCTCCCGACATCGCGATCGACGTCTCGGGTCTCACGAAAATCTTTTCGGGCAAGAAGGTCGTCGACGATTTCTCGCTTCGAGTGAAGCGGGGCCACATACAAGGCTTCCTCGGTCCCAATGGCAGTGGCAAGACGACGACCATTCGCATGCTCTGCGGCCTGCTGACGCCCGACGCCGGCGAGGGGCGGTGTTTGGGCTTGGACATCCGCACGCAGCAGGAAGAGATCAAGCGCCACGTCGGTTATATGACGCAAGGCTTTTCACTCTACCGCGACCTCACCATCCGCGAGAATCTCGAATTCGTCGCGCGGATCTATGGTCTCGAGGCGCCGGAAGATGCGGCGCAGGCGGCGTTGGAGCGGCTGGGCCTTACGGCGCGCGCCGATCAGCTTGCGGGAGAGCTTTCCGGCGGCTGGAAGCAGCGGCTCGCGCTCGGCGCCTGTATTCTGCCGGGGCCGGCTCTGCTCTTGCTCGACGAGCCGACGGCGGGCGTCGACCCCAAGGCGCGGCGCGACTTCTGGGACGAGATCCATCATCTGGCGAACGAAGGCCTTACCGTTCTTGTCTCGACTCACTACATGGACGAGGCCGAGCGCTGTCACGAGATCGCTTATATCCTCGACGGCAAGCTGCTCGTTTCCGGCACCATAGAAGACATCATACAAAATTCTCGGCTCACGACTTTTGTCGTGAGAGGCGAGGAGCTCGACACCCTGGCCGCCAAATTGAAGGCGGCGCCCGGCGTCGACATGGTCGCGCCATTCGGCGCGGCGTTGCATGTCGGCGGCCGCGACAGGCAAGCGATGGAAGCGGTCGCCGCTCGCTACGCCGATCCAGCGCATCGCTGGACCCAGGACAATGCGACGCTGGAAGACGTTTTCATAGAGCTGATGACGCGCAACCGTCGGAGCGGTCAATGAGCGAGGCGTCGATGCGCCGAGACATCCAGCCTGCGCGACGCGGCGCCCTGGCGCAATCGTGGCAACGATTCGTCGCCATGTTCGTGAAGGAGTTTATCCAGCTCCGGCGCGACCGCCCCACTCTCGGGATGATCGTTGGCATTCCCCTGATCCAGCTCCTGCTGTTCGGCTTCGCCATCAACACCGATCCGAAGCATCTGCCGACGGCGGTTCTGGTCAGCGACGACAGCCCTCTTGCCCGCGCCCTTGTCGGCGCCTTGCGGGCTACGGATTATTTCGACGTCAGGTATGTCGTGCAGGGCGAAGAGCGGGCGGATCGCCTCATTCTTTCCAATAGGGCGCAATTCGTCATTCAGATCCCGCCGGATTTCTCACGCCGTCTCGTGCGGGGCGAGCGGCCGAGCCTTCTCATCGTCGCCGATGCGACCGATCCCACTGCGACCGTCGGCGCCATTGCGGCCGCCTCCGGCGCCGTTGCCCAGGCGCTCGACCGCGAGCTCACTGGCCCGCTCGCGACGCTCGCGCAAAATCCCCCGCCTTTCGATCTGCAGGTGCAGCGCCGATACAATCCCGCGGGGGAAACGCGGCGCAACATCGTGCCGGGGCTCATCGGCACCATCCTCACCATGACCATGCTGATCTATACGGCGCTCTCCGTCACGCGCGAGATCGAGCGCGGCACGATGGAGGCGCTGCTCGCCATGCCGGTGAAGCCCGTCGAGATCATGCTCGGAAAGATTACGCCCTATGTCGTCGTCGGCGCCGTGCAGATGGCGACGATCCTGATCGTCGCCACCGTCCTCTTTCGGGTGCCGATCGTCGGCTCGCTCTTCGTGCTCATCCCACTGACGCTGCTTTTCATCGTCGCCAATCTGTCGATGGGCTATACGCTCTCGACCATCGCCGCGAATCAGCTTCAGGCGATCCAGATGACGTTCTTCGTCTTTTTGCCGAGCCTTCTGCTCTCGGGCTTCCTCTTCCCCTTCTACGGCATGCCGGCTTGGGCCCAATATATCGGGGAGGCGCTCCCTCTCACCCATTATCTGCGCATTGTGCGCTCGGTGATGCTGAAAGGCTCTGGATTTGAAGATCTTGCGGCCGACGCCGGCGCGCTGGCGATCTTTACGCTCGTCGCAATGAGCGTCGCAGTCATGCGCTTCAGGCAGACGCTGGATTGACGCCAGCCGGCGGCCGCCTAACATTGGGGTGATGGAGGCAGCCATGTCGGAGCCAGACGTCGACCCTTACACGCGTTTCAACACGATCATCAAGGTCGCGGCCATTCTCGCCCTGCTGCTGGGAGGCTACAATCTCTGGTCGTTTTTCAACAGCAGCCGTTATCAGGCCTTGTGCGGCGCCTCCTATTGGGAGTTGAGCCGTGCGCAGCTCGATGGCTGTCTGGAGCAGAAGCGCACCCTGGAAGGCAAGTGAGGCAAGGTAAGTGAGCCATGGCGAGACGTTTTGTTTTTGCCGTTCTCCTTGCGCTCTGTCCTGCGGCGCCGGGGGCGACTGAGTTTCATCTCGATTGCGTGCGCAGCAATCAGACTGCGATGGTCGACGTCGACACGGAGCGCCAATTCCTGCAAATCATGTGGAGCGAAGGGGTCGCCGAGGAATATCGGCAGGGTGACTCCTATATTTCCGGGCCTGATAAATACGGGCGCAAGGAGCGGGTCGTCTATGTGATGAGCGTTGATAAAAGCCTCATCACCTTCGGCACGGACCGACTCTGCATGGAGAACGACGTCAAGACGTGCCGCGAGCAGCATGTGCGCAACACGCTCGACGTCGGCCGGGGCGAGATGAAATATGATAATGGCGGCGAGGTCGCCGTGCTCGCCTGTCATCCGGCCGCGCCGGGACGGCGGTTTTAGGGATGGTGTGGGCGTCAGAACAAATAAGCCATGCTCTGCAGGAAAAACCCGCCGAATAGCAGCAGCCCCGCATCCCGATTAGAGCGGAAAAGCTTCAGCGCGAGCCCCGGCGGCGCGCCTTCTCGGGTGAGGGAGACTTGCCAAGCCAAATGCGCCGCAAAAGCAGCGACGCCGAGATAGGAAAACACGCCGCCGCCGATCATATAGGCGGCAAGCGCCGCGCAAAGCGCCGAGCCAGCATAAAGGGCGCCTACCGCGCGCTTTACCTGGGCGCCGAAAAGCCGAGCGGTCGAGCGCACGCCGGCGATCGCGTCGTCCCGCACGTCCTGCAGCGCGTAGATCGTGTCGAAGCCGATCGTCCAGAGAATGCAGCTGGCGTATAGGAGCAGGGCGGGCGCGTCGAGCGATCCCGTCTGCGCCGTCCAGCCGAGCATGGCGCCATAGGCGAAGGCGAAGCCGAGGATCGCCTGCGGCCAGGATGTGAAGCGCTTGGCGAAGGGATAGAGCAGCACGATCAGCGGCGAGAGAAAGCCGAGCGCGATCGTGAAGCCGTTGAAGGAAAGCAGCACGGCAAGGCCGATGAGGCATTGCGCGACGATGAACCAGAGCGCCGCCTGCGGCGAGACGCGGCCGCTCGCCAGCGGACGGTTGCGGGTGCGCGCCACTTTGGCGTCGATCCGGCGGTCGACGTAGTCGTTGTAGGTCGAGCCGGCGCCGCGCATCACGACCGCGCCAACGAAGAAGAGCGTCAGATGCCATAGGTTTGGCGCGCGATGCAGCGCCGCCGAAGCGAGCGCGCTGCTCTCCCAGCAGGGGAGGAGCAGCAGCCACCAGCCGACGGGCCGGTCCAGCCGCGCGAGCTGCACATAAGGCCGCATCCAGTCTGGCGCGTGGCGCCAAAGGACGTGATCGGTCTGCGCGTCGGGGAGGGCGGACTCGGTTCCGCCGTCTTGCGTCAGGCTCACAGGGGGCCAGAGGGGAGCTTTGGCGGCGCGCCCAGGCCGCCGCCATTGGCCGCCTGTTCGTGCTGCATCTGCTTCATCTTTGCGGCGGCTGAGCAAGCCTGATTGGCGAAAGTTTTTGTCTTGGCGCCTGCCTGTTTGAAGTTTTCAATGACATTGTCCGGGATGGCGCACCATTCCTTGTTCTTGCTCATGTAGCCGAGCATCTCGCTCTCAATGCCGACGAGCTTTTTGGCCGCGGGGCAGGCGGAATTGGGGTCCATCTTGCCCTTGCCGGCCTTGCCGATATTGTTGAGCACTTGGATTTGCGCCATCCGGCGGGCGGTCAGCTTCTGAAAATCCTCTTGGCACGATTGCGCATTGGCCGCGCCCGCGCCCGCGACCAGCGCGAGGGCGGATAAGCCCGCGACCGAGCGCGAGAAGGAGAGGGCGCTCATCTTCATTCGTTCCGATCCGCTTTCGAAAGGAGCTTTCTGTTAACAGCAGGCTTGCCGCCCGCGCAAGTTTTAGCCAACCTGTCGGCGAACAAAGCGGCCTCTTCAAGGCGGCCAAAGTACGGCGGGCAGGCTTTGTCCCGTCAAAACGGGATCCCAGCTTGTCACATTATGACTTCTCCGCGCAACGGCTGTTCGTCGAGGCGGCGCTTGCGCCGGGCGCAGCATTCATTCCCCCTCCCGAGGCGGTCAATTACCTCCTCAATGTGCTGCGGCTGCGCGAGGGCGACGCCATTCTTCTCTTCAACGGACGGGACGGCGAATATCTTGCGCATCTTGGAGACGTCACGCGACGCTCGGCGAAATTGCGGGTGGAAAAGCGCGTGCGCGAGCAGGCGCAGAGCGCCGATCTCGACTATTGTTTCGCGCCGCTCAAACAAGCGCGCCTCGATTACATGGCGCAGAAGGCGACAGAGATGGGGGCGGGCCGCCTCGTCCCGGTGATAACCAACCGCACGCAGGTCCGGCGCGTCAATTCGGCGCGGCTGCGGGCCAACGCAATCGAGGCCGCCGAGCAATGCGGCGTGCTCGCTGTTCCGGAGGCGCTCGACGCCATCGATCTCTCAGATTTCTTGTCGTGCTTCCAGGCGGAAAGGTTGCTGGTCTTTTGTGACGAGGATGCGCCGATCGCCAATCCTTTCAAAGCCCTTTCGGGGCGATCGGGCCAGGGCGTCAGCGTGCTCGTCGGCCCGGAAGGCGGCTTCGACGAAAAGGAACGCGCCTCCATATTGCGCGTTTCGAACGTCGCGAGAATCTCACTGGGGCCGCGGGTGCTGCGCGCCGACACCGCGGCCGTCGCGGCGCTTACGACAGTTCAGGCCGCAATTGGCGACTGGGATGGCGATTCACGGTAAGGCCTGGTTAAGCAAAAGATTGCGTATACGAAAAATAAATTCGTTTGTGTTGTTTTTTCACAACAGTGAGAGGAACCCACCGCAGCTTGGGACACGATGCTGCCACGATGTTCGGGTCTGATAGGCAAATCGCGGAAACGGTCGCTCGCTGGCGAGAAGACCCCTTCTGCTGAAAGTTTTCGAGCCCGAGATCGCGGCGCGGTTTCGCCGTCCAATCCGAAGAGAGGCTGATCGCCTGATGATATTCGCCGATTTCCGCTCCCTTGCGCCACTCGGGCCCGCCGTTGGCCTTGCGATTGGCGCATCTCTTGCCGCGATCCCGGCGAGCGCAGAAACGTCGAATCAATGCGCGCGCTATGGCGCTGACTATGTCGCCGTTTCGGGCTCCAACGGTTGCGTCAAGATTGGCGGCCATGTGCGCGTCGATATCGCCCGCTCCCCTGCCGCCGCGCCACTGGGCTATGTGGCCCCCGGCGACGGCGTGCAACGCACGTCTCATCTTCAGCCGATGGCGCCCTTTGGGCTGAATGGGCTCTTCCCACGCTGACGGGAAGAGCGGCGAGACGTTTCCTCCCGCGGTTCGCCGCGGGTTTTTTTTAGAGCGGAATCACGCAGTCCTTGAAGGCGCCGTCCACAGACCCGCCCCAAGAGCCGTGGAATGCATCGAGCCGCTCCTGCGCCAGCGTGCGGCCGCTCGAAATGATCGCTTCGAGCGGCGCCAGATAAACGGACTCATCCGCGCCCTGGGCGTTGAGCCGTTTGCGCCGCCTCAGGCCCGCCGCTGCGATGTCGAGGACGTCGCGCCCGATCTCGCGCAGGCTCCGTCCGTCGATCGTCGCATCGAGCGCAAGCGCGGGAACGTCCTCGCGCAATTTCTGTCGCGCCGCCGCACTCCACCCTTTGGCGAGCTGATACGCCTGATCGAGCGCGGCGCTGTCGTAGAAAAGGCCTGCAAACAAGGCCGGCAGCGCCGTCATATGGGCGCGAGGACCACCGTCGGCGCCGCGCATTTCCAGATAGGTCTTGAGCCGCACCTCGGGGAAAATTGTCGAGAGGTGGTTCGCCCAGTCGGACATCACGGCGCGCTCGCCAGGGAGCTGCGGCAGGCGGCCCTCGAGCAGGTCGCGGAAGCTCGCGCCCGCAACATTATGATAAATGTCGCCGCGCTTGACGAAATACATCGGCACGTCCAGCGCGTAATCGACATAGCGCTCGAATCCGAAGCCTTCCTCGAAGGCGAAAGGAAGCATGCCCGTGCGGTCGGGATCCGTGTCGAGCCAGATAAAGGAGCGCTCGGATAACCGTCCGGTCGGCTTGCCGTCGAGGAAAGGGGAGTTGGCGAAAAGCGCGGTGACGAGCGGCTGGAGCGCGAGGCCGACCCTGACCTTCTTGACCATGTCCGTCTCGCTGACGAAGTCGAGATTGGCCTGGATCGTCGCCGTGCGAAACATCATGTCGAGACCGCGTCCGCCGACCTTCGGCATGTAGGCGGCCATGATCTTGTAGCGCTGCTTCGGCATGGCCGGCGTCTCGGCGCGTGACCATTTGGGGCTTGCGCCGAGGTCGAGAAATTCGACGCCCAGGGAATGGGCCACTGCAGCAAGGGCCGAGAGATGCGCCTCGAGCTCCGCGGCGGTTGCATGAATATCGGGCAGAGGAGCCCCGGACAGCTCGAACTGGCCGCCGGGTTCGATCGAGATCGCGCCGCCGCCGTCCGTCTGGGCAAGGCCGATGAGGGCGTCCTTGTCCATGATTGATTCCCAGCCGGTCGCCTCCTGCACGCCTTCCAGCAGGCTCGCGACCCCGCAGCGTCCGCCGACGCAATCGTAAGGCACCGGCGCGCGCGTATCGGAGTAGAACGCGATTTTTTCGTGTTCGGTGCCGACGCGTAACGCCGCTCCGGAGGTTTTGCAACCGGCTGCGAGCCATTCCACGAGCGCGTCTCGGGACGCGATCGGCGTCGTGTCTGTTACGTCGCGAGCCATTGGCGATTTAATTTTCCATTTCGGCGGCGGTCGAATGACCAATAGGGCGCGCGGAGAAAAAGGGCAGGGCCGCGCGGTGGTTTCCGATTGCGCGAGGGGCGAGCTTGGCTCCAAGCGATCGGCGCCGATGGATGCCGGAAAAGCAAACGGGACGCAAGAGCCGCGGCGGACGATGGCTTGGTTAAGGGATCCCGACAAGAAAATGCGCTTAAATGTGCGGCGCGGTTAAAGGTTTGACAGTTCTTTTCGCCTTAGCATCTGGCGAGTGGAGGTCCCATGCGCAATATTTTCCGTCAATTCATGACCGATAAGCTCGGCTCGACATCATTGGAATATGCCATCATCGCCTCCCTGCTGTCGATCACCATCGTCGGCGCGACGACGAACATCGGCAGTAAACTCAATTCGCTCTATTTCGGAAATATCATGGCGGGTTTCAACAATTGATTATTTCCGTCGGCGGGCGGGGCCAAACGGCGTGAGGCGTTGACCATGGCGTCGCGCGGTCCAGCCCAAAAGGGGCAGCTTCGACGGCTTCCGAGAATCTGCCGGGCTGCGCGGGGGAGTTCCCCTCCCTATCTTGGTCCACAGGGATGCTAGCGCATCGCTATTGTGACTGGCAGCCGCCCGGACCGCTCTCTGGTTGGCGGCTTGACAGACTCGGACCGGCGCGACATTGCTTCGGGCCGATCGACGCCAAATACGGGCGGACGTCCAGACAGGCGAAACGCCGCCGCGCCGCCGGCCAAACCGCGCGGCGCCATTGCCAAAGGCGCCCTAATGAATGCTCAGCCTGGCGGAGCGAAGCCGCCGCTCAAGATTCTCCTATGCTCGCCGCGCGGATTCTGCGCCGGCGTGGTCCGCGCCATCGACGCGGTCGAGCGCGCGCTCGCGAAATACGGGCCGCCGGTCTATGTGCGACATGAGATCGTTCACAACCGCTACGTTGTCGAATCGCTGAAATCAAAGGGTGCGGTCTTCGTCGAGGAGCTCGATGAAATCCCCACAACCGACGCGCCGGTGATTTTCTCTGCGCATGGCGTCGCGAAATCCGTTTCGGCGGAAGCGCAGGAACGCAATCTTCTCGCGATCGACGCCACCTGCCCCCTCGTGACGAAAGTGCACCGCGAGGCCGAGATCCATTGGAAACGCGGGCGGCGCGTCTTGCTCGTCGGTCATTCGGGCCATCCCGAGGTCGTCGGCACAATGGGCCAGCTGCCGGAGGGAGCGGTGGTTCTGGTCGAATCCATCGACGACATCGGGGCGCTCAAGTTCGACGACGAGAAAAATCTCGCGTATGTCACCCAAACGACGCTGTCGCTCGATGACTCGCGTGAGATCGTCGAGGCGTTGCAGAGGCGCTTCCCGGCGATCGTCGGCCCCCACAAGGAGGACATCTGCTACGCGACGACGAACCGTCAGGCTGCAGTGAAAGAAGTGGCGCCTAATGTCGACGCCGTCATCGTCGTCGGCTCGCCCAATTCCTCCAATTCGCAGCGCCTGCGGGAAGTCGCTGAACGCGCCGGCGCCCCCGCGCAGCTCGTGCAGGGCAGGGGGGAGATCGACTGGGCCGTCTTTGGCAACATCTCAGCGCTGGGCATCACCGCCGGCGCCTCGGCGCCCGAGGTTCTCGTCGAGGAGATCATGGACGCCTTCGCCGAGCGCTACGAGATCTGCGTCGAGACGGTTTCGACGGCGGACGAAAGCGTTTCCTTCCCGCTGCCCAAGGAGCTGCGGGCGATGGCCTGATGGGGCGTTGCTCTCGGAAAGACCCTTATGGCCGTTTACACCCAGGTCGACGACGCGGAGCTGATCGCTTTCCTCGCGACTTATGACATCGGCGACCTCCTCTCCTGCAAGGGCATTGCTGAGGGGGTCGAGAATTCGAATTACTTCCTGCACACGAGCGGCGGCAGCTTCATCCTCACGCTCTACGAAAAGCGCGTGGCTGAAGCGGATTTGCCGTTCTTCCTCGGGCTGATGGAGCATCTTGCGCGACGAGGCGTGACTTGCCCGCAACCCGTGCGCAACCGCGCCGGGGAGGCTTTGGGGCGCCTTGCGGGGCGGCCGGCCGTCATCGTCACTTTCCTCGAAGGCTATTCGGTCCATCATCCAGAAGTCGCCCACTGTGCAGCGCTCGGCGAGGCGCTGGCGCGGCTGCATCTCGCCAGCGCGGATTTTGCGCTGCGCCGCGCCAACGCCTTGTCGGTTGAAGCTTGGCGACCGCTCTTCGAGCCAGCGGCCGCGCGCGCCGACGAGGTGGAGCCGGGCCTGCGCGAGACTGTCGAGGCCGAGCTCGATCATCTCGAGCGCAATTGGCCGCGCGATCTGCCGAGCGGGGTCATCCACGCCGATCTCTTTCCCGATAACGCCTTTTTTCTCGGCGACAGAATGTCGGGGGTTATCGACTTCTATTTCGCTTGCAACGACGCCTACGCCTACGATCTCGCGATCTGCCTCAACGCCTGGTGCTTCGACGACGCCCGTCGCTTCGAGGCGGACAAGGGCGCGGCGCTCGTCTCGGCCTACCGGCGCGTGCGTCCTTTGAGCGGCGCCGAGCTCGACGCTTTTCCGATCCTCGCGCGCGGCGCGGCGATGCGTTTCCTGCTCACGCGCTATGTCGATTGGCTGAATGTGCCCGAGGGCGCGCTGGTGCGGCCCAAGGACCCGCGTGAATATCTCGCCAAGCTGCGCTTCCACCAGACGGTCGGCGCGTTCCTATGACCCGGCGCGTCGAGATCTGGACCGACGGGGCCTGTTCCGGCAATCCGGGCCCCGGCGGCTGGGGGGCGATATTGCGCTTCGGCGGCGTCGAGAAGGAAGTGTCGGGCGGGGAGCCGGAAACGACCAACAACCGCATGGAGCTGATGGCGGCGATCATGGCGCTGGAGGCGCTGACGCGGCCCTGCGCCGTCGATCTCTACACGGACTCGCAATATGTGCGCGACGGCGTCACCTCCTGGATCAAGGGCTGGAAGGCGCGCGGCTGGAAGACCGCCGACCGCAAGCCGGTCAAAAATGTCGAGCTCTGGCAAAGACTCGAGGCGGCGGAGGAGCGGCACGATGTCGCTTGGCATTGGGTGCGCGGCCATGCGGGGGACGAGATGAACGAGCGGGCCGACGCCCTGGCCCGCGCCGGCATGGCGCCTTTCCTGCGACAGAGGCGCGCGCCTGGCTGATCCCCTCTTGCATGGCGCCTGCGCCCGCCTATTTCTTAATCAAACCCAGGACTCTCTTCTCCACTTCCGGGGCGTGGCTTTGGCCGCGCCCCTTTTTGTCGCGAATCGGCGCCGCGCGCATTTCTCGAGCGCGCCTGAGGCGCGAAGTCCGTATTCGCCTGATCTCCCCTGCCGGCGGATGATGTTCCTGCGAGCCATCCTGCTGTAAACCAGGAGCCGCGGCGCGTTGCGGCGCCGGGACGGAGCCAGGATGAACAGGCATTTTTTCTTGCGCGCCGTCGCGGCGCTTCTCATCGCAACGCCGCTCCGCGCTCAGGACATGCTGCAGGGCGTCGACCTTTCGCAGCCTGCCTATTCCCAATCAGAGACGACTCGCGCCGAGGTCGAAGCGGCGCTAAAGGCCCGTAAGACGGATTTCTCGGGCAAGAGCCTCAATGGCCTCGATCTCTCCGGCCTCGATCTGTCCGGCGTCAATTTCCGCGCCGCGCGTCTCAACAAGGCGCGTCTTTCCGGCGCTAAGCTGGATGGCTCCATACTTGATCAAGCCTGGCTCATGCAGGCCGATCTCACCGGCGCGTCGTTGAAAGGCGCGCACGCCTTCTCGGCCCAGATGCAGCGTATGCGCGCCGATGGCGCCGATTTTTCAGGCGCCCGCATCGCTGGCGATCTGACCGGCGCTTCGCTGCGTCGCGCGATATTCGACTCGGCCGACCTTTCGGCGGATATGAAGAACCAGTCCATGGGCTTGATGCGCGCCGTCTTGCGCTCGACGATTCTCGAGGGCGCGCAGTTTCGAAGCGCCAATCTCATGAGCGCCGACATGCGCTTCGCCCATGCGGCCGGCGCGGATTTTACTGGCGCCAATCTGACGAACGCCGACGCATCGGGCGCGGATTTCGTGGGCGCGGTCTTCACCGGCGCGGTGGCGAAAGACCTCGACCTCGATTCGGCGCAAATCGACGCGGCCGCGGAAGGCGGCGCGCTGAGGGAGGCGCAACATCTCGATCGCGCGCGCCGTCGATGAGCGGTAAAAAAATCCGCATCGGCGTCGATCTCGGCGGCACCAAGATCGAGGCGATCGCGCTCGATTCCGGGGGCGCCATTCTTGCGCGCCGCCGCGTGGCGACGCCGGCGCACGATTATGACGAGATCGTCCGCGCGATAGCGACGCTTGTCGAAGACATCGAAACAGATACAGGCCGCCAGGGCACGGTGGGGGTCGGGTCGCCGGGGTCGATTTCAACGCATACGGGGCTGGTGAAAGGCTCCAACACGCAATGCGTCAACGGCAAGCCGCTCGACGTCGATCTCTCGCGGGCGCTTGGCCGGCCGGTGCGCGTCGAGAACGACGCCAATTGCTTCGCGCTCTCGGAGGCGGTCGACGGGGCGGGGCGGGGCGCGCGCGTTGTCTTCGGCGTTATTGTCGGCACAGGCGTCGGCGGCGGGGTCGTCGTCGACGGCAAGATTGTCGCCGGCCGCAACCGTATCGGCGGCGAGTGGGGGCATACGCCGCTCCCCTGGATGCGCCCGGACGAATATCCCGGCGCGCGCTGCTTTTGCGGCCATGACGGCTGCGTCGAGACATTTTTGTCGGGGCCTGGTCTATCGCGCGATTATCAGCGACGCGCCGGCGCTTTCGTGACCGGACAGGAAATCATGGCGCGCGCCGAGGTCGGCGAGGCGATCGCCCTTGCCGCCCTCGGAGCCTATCAGGATCGCCTCGCTCGGGCGCTTGCCGTGGTGATCGACATTCTCGACCCAGACGTCATTGCGCTGGGAGGAGGGGTTTCAAATATTGCGCGCATCTACGACGGGCTGGCGCTGCGGGTTGCGCAACACGCTTTCACCGACGCGCTGGATACGAAAATCGTCCGCAATATCCATGGCGATTCGAGCGGCGTGCGCGGCGCGGCTTGGTTGTGGCGAGAGGCGGACGACTAGCGCTGTTTTTGCTCGGATAAAGCCATGCGAGCAAAAGGAAATTGCCGCCAATTAGAAATATAATGCGCATTCTCATCGCGAAAATCTGTCAACTTTTGGCGAATGCGCTCTCAAACCGAGGGCGGCAAGGGACAGCTTTTTCAACGTCGTCGCCGGCGGCGG
>DATBRF010000097.1:0-9991 GCA_036560425.1 Methylocystis sp.
GCGGCGGATAACGCTCAACAATGCCATGTCTATCACTCCGTCGGCCCCCGCTGAAATCAGCCAGGGCGGGTTCAAAACATGGGTCAATTCTCAGCGGAAATTTCTCGTTCGCCCGGGTCAGTTCCGGGCGGAAATCAACACGAATGTCCCTGCCCTGGAACGACCGGCGCAGGGTCCACTGCCAAGATCCAGATGACCGCACCCTGAGGATCAGGCCCCTCGATGCAGCGTCCCTAGCCTCGGCATCCTTCCCTGCCTTCTTCGCCTTGGAGATGATTTCTTTTACGGAGTTGACGGTCAATCTCTCTGCCAAGGCACAGGCTCCATTGGGGCGGACTTTGGGGCGACTTGGAGAAAATAGGGATCAGCAGGTCTACCGGCGATTCTTTTCCGATCCCTTGGTTAATCTGGAAGTTAACCCCGCCATCGCTTTGGAAAAGTCCGCCCCAGAATCCCTACTCTGCTTCCTCTTAATCAGCGGGTCCAAGGTTCGAGCCCTTGTGCGCCCACCATCCGCAAGAACAGATAATTACAGAGCACTCCAGCCCACGATTTTCCTGGTGCGGAATCGATCGGGCATCTGCTGGGGTAACGGTTGTATCGGCTTCGCCCGATCGCGACCAGTCCGGGCGCGTCCTCCGGCCAGGGCCGCTGCCGGCGCTTGATCGCCGAGACTTCGTTGACCCAGGGAGAGCTGAGAAACCGACGATTGCGCGCGGGCTTGGCGAGAGACACGACCGGGCGCAGGCCAAGGCGGACGCAAAACGCGCCGCAAGCTTAAGCACTCTTAATAAAACGCCCCACCGTTATATCCACGGTCGGGAGTTTTGTCGCCGCGGGTGCGCCAGGATGCGACAAAATGTCGGTTAACATATTGTTGATAAATATGAGCAATTTTTCATAGAGATATCAGGAAAGCGGCTGGAAGGCGGTCAGGTAGGCGAGCCAAAGGCCGCAGGGAAACCCGATATGCAAACAATCGTTCTGAAGGGCCTCGAACTGTTCGGGGTTCTCTTTGCCATCGTGCGCGCCGTTCGCCGCGCCCCAGAGGCGTTGGTCGATGCGATCGAGAAACACGCGCTCAGAAAGTAAGGAAAAACGCCCCGCGCCTATGCCGGCGTCGGGGCGTTCTCGTTTCCTTTGCGCTATTCGGCCGCCGCGGCCATCAATGCGCTCCAGATTTTCGACTTGGCGCGATTTCTTGTCGCTCGCATGATTCCATGCGAGCGGAAAGCGCGCTAGTTAGAGGCCTGCTTGGTGCGGCGATGCAGAGGACGCATGCTGCTTGGAGCTCGAGCGCTAAAAAGTCGCTTTGACCGCGACATACATGCTGCGGCCTGGCTCCGGGAAACCATCCGTCAGAAAGTAGAGCTGGTCGAACAGGTTCCGCACGCCCGCCGTCAGCTTCATATTGTTGGTCGCCTGATAGTCCGCGTTGAAGTTCGTCAGGAAATAGGCGCCCGTGCGGTAATAGGCGTTGGTGTTCGGCGCGACTGTCCACCGGCTGCTCGCCATTTCGATGTTCGGCGTGAGCGTGAGCTCGGGGATGGGGCGGTATCCGGCGTAGAGGAAGAGCTTGATGTCCGGCACGCCGATCGGCTGGAAAGTCGGAATATAGGGCGCATAGACGCGCCGGCGCATGACGGTGAGATTGCCGCCGAGCGAGAAATCGTCGCGCGGTTGATAATCCACCGAAACCTCCGCGCCTGAGAAACGTCCGGCGCCGACGTTCTGCGACTGCGTGACGTTTAGTCCAAAGGCGGGGACGGGAACGCTCTGTATCAGATTTTGGACCCAGCTATGGAAGATATCGACGGTGATGCGCGCATTCGGCGCGAACTGGCTCGACCATCCGAGATCGTAGTTCGCCGCGCGCTCCGGCAGCAGGCCGGGATTAGAGGTGGCGCCGCCGAAACGGGTGCTGAACCGCTCGAATAGCGTCGGATAACGCACGCGGTCGGATACGTTGAAATACAGGCGGTCGCTATCGTTTCCATTATAGCGCCAGATGACGGCGCCCTGATAGTTCGGGGCGCTCATATCTTTGGGCGTATAGGTGATCGTGCCTTGCGGCAGGACAAAGCCTTGCGCCTGCCGCAGATGCCGCCAGTCGTAGCTGAAGCCCCCGACGATATCGACGTCCTTGCGCGGATGCAGCGTGTTCTCGACCGCGACCGAATAGGTATCCTCCTGGCTCGCGATCACCGGCTCGAAGGAGCAGGGAACAGTCGCTATGCACCCCTTGCCGTTGTTCTGATAGTTGACGCCGAAGTTCTGCTGCCATTCCGTGTGGGTGTCGAGCCGATAGAAGAAGAGCCCTTTGAGCGTGTCTATGTCGCCGATCTGCGTGCCGGCTTCGACGTCGGTCCCCAACGCATAATCCGAATAATAGCTGTCGAAGGATTTCCCCGAAGACTGGAGAAGATAGCCAGGGTTGTCATACGAAAAGAGCGAATTCTCGAACTTTGACCAATAGCCGCGGGTCTTGACGTAGGAGGCGTCGCCAAGCTGCGTCTTGGAGAGGAAGTAGAGGTTCTGCACGCGCCAATAGGGCCATTTCCAATAATTTTGCTGGGCGATCGGCTGATAGACATTCAGCGGCGCGCCCTTTACGCCCTCCTGCCGCGAGAAAGTCAGCGAATATTCGTCCGTCGCGTTGGGCGTCACGCCGACCTTGGCGTTGATGTTGTAATCCTGCGTGTAGGATTGATTGCGGAAGCCCGAGCCCTGATTGGACATCCATGTCCCGAAGCTCGCCGGAAGCACCCAGCCATCGAACTTCTGCCAGGCGCCGCTGAGCTGCGCATAGTAGAAGTCCTTCTTCGTGCCGACGAAGCCGTAGTTCTGGGTTCCCTGATAGGTTCCGTCGCGTCCGAACTCCACGCGGCTTCTGAATTCGCTTTCGATCTCGCGCGACGCCTTGCGCGAGACGAGATTGATCTGACCGCCCATGCCGCCAGGCCCGTCGAGAACCGAGACATAGCCCTTGGCGATTTGCGCCTCGGCGATGTCGGGCGTCATGAAGCGCGCGAAATCGAGCCTGTTGTCGACAGGGAGATAGACGCGCACGCCGTCAACCGTCAGCGGAACCTGCCAGCGATCGAACCCGCGGACATAAATATTCTGCTCGTTGCGGGGACCGCCCGTGGTGTAAGCGTTGACGCCCGGCGCAATGTTCACGGCGCGGTCGAGCGTGTTGCGCGCGAAAGTTTCAACCTGCCGATTGGTGATCGTATAGCCGCCGAAGGCGTCGGTATTCTGTTTGGGCGTCGGCGCATTGTCGAGGTCGAACGACGTGGGGGCCGGAGCCGCCGCCCCGCCGCCGTTCTGCGCAGGCGCGCTCGGTTGCGCGACCTTGGCCGGCGTCGCGAGGCGCCGCTCGCCGACTTTGATCTGACCGAGCTCGAAGGCTTTCGGCGCGCGCACCTCGATCGGCGGTAGCGGCGTTTGCGCGGCGCCCACGCCGGCGAATGCGAGCAAGACGCCGCCGGACAAGGCGGTCGAAATGGAAAATCTGGTCATGGTCGGCCCCCAGCCGCTAGAGAGAATTGAGAAAGGCGAGCAGCGCTTCGCGCTCGTTTTTCCGAAGGCGACGGAACCGATCCGCCGCGTCCTGCGCTTCGCCGCCGTGCCACAGGATCGCTTCCGTGAGCGTGCGCGCGCGGGCGTCGTGCAGATAGTTCACGCCGTCGCCGCCTTTGCCCGCGAGGCCGAGCCCCCAAAGCGGCGGCGTGCGCCAATCGCGCGGACCGGCTTCGTAATCCGTGCGGCCGTCGGCAAGGCCCTCGCCCATGTCGTGCAGAAGCAGATCGGAATAGGGATGGATTTCCGCGCCGCCCAGCGATGGCGCATCGACAAAGTCGCCGAGCGTCAATGTCTCGCGATGGCATGTCGGGCAGCCGAGCGCGCGGAACTGCGCTTCGCCAGCAACGACGCCCGGGTCGTCCACGCTGCGCCGCGCCGGAACGGCAAGCCAGCGGATATAGGCCGTCACCGCGTCGAGCTGCGCATCGGAAAGGTCGGGTTTTCTCGAACCGGCGTGAAGACAAGCCGACTGGCCGGGCGCGCAGTTTTCCTGCGGAAAGAGCGAAGCAGTGACGCCGACATCCTCGGCGAAGGCGTTGGCGATCTGCTGCTTCAGGCTCGGTTGATTGGCTTTCAGACCAAATCGGCCGAGCCTGCGCGCATTGGCTTCGAGGTCCCAGACGTAATTCGGTTTGCCTTTTCCGGCGAGAATCTCCTCTTCCGGCACAGCCTCCAGCAGGCCGAGGCCAAAAACCGGCGGCGCGTTTCTGAGCGAAATCCTGACATCGGGGCCGAGCTCGCCGTAAGCGAGATTACGAAAGGACAGCTTCGGCCGATGCAGCGTGACGCGCTCGCCGTCTTCGAGCGCCACCGCCAAGTCCTCATAGGTGATGACCGCCTGGCCTTCCCCAGCGACGCCGGGAACGCCTTCAGGATTGAGCTGGGCGCCGTAAGCGGGATGAGCCCGCGGTCCGCCACGCGCATCGGACCCCTCGACGCTCAGCCTCGCCACCATGTGCCGCGCGAGGCCGTTCTCAGGGTCCGGCGCCGCGCCGCGCCCATTCTTGACGTGGCAGGCGATGCAGGACAGCCGATTGTAGAGCGGCCCGAGCCCGACGAGATCGGGATGATCCTCGGAAGGGCCGATGAGCCAGGCCTGTCGAAACAGGGCGGAGCCGCGTCGGAAGCTTGCCGATTGCGGGCCGTCGAGCCCTTGCAGTGGCTGACTAAAGGCTTCGCTCTCCGGCGCCGCTGTTTCGTAACGCGCGGCGCCGGCCAGCAAGAGCGCGCTGAGCAGCAGGGCGGCGCGTTTCATTGCGCGGCTCCAAGGCCGGAAAGAACGTCCTTCGCTTTGCGCCGAGCGTCGGCAATCTCCTGTCGCCATTTCGCGATCAGCGCCGGATCGGCCGCCTGGCGATCGGCGAAGCGCTCGAGGAAGGCGAGATCGCGGGCCGCGCCTTCGGAGACCGGAACGAAGCTGGCAAGCCGGCGCGCCTCGGCAAGCGCCTGCTTGGCCTCCTGCGTTCCGGGCGCGGTCCGTTCCGCTTCGTGAATGGATCGCCAGAGCTTGGCGCTCTCGTCATGCCCCTCGACGATGGCGAGGTCGAAAAGTAGCGTCACGAGCGGCGGCCGCCGCCGGCCGATCTCGAAATCGTAATCGACGATGTTCGCGTCGGGAAGCCGGAAAGGATCGACGAGTTCGGGCGGCGCATGGTCATAGGCGTCCGGCCGCGCCGGATGGCGCCTGCTGTCCGGCGCCATCATCAACCCCTGCCCTTCCTTCGAGAGCGCGAAGTCGATGAATGCCTGCGCCGCCGCCGCATGGTTGGTCGCGGCGGTCATCGCGATATGCGCTGGCAGGAAAGCGGTGCGCTCCGGGTAAATCATATCGACAGATGCGCCGTTCGCCTTCGCGCTCACAGCAAAGAAGTCGATTGTCAGGGCGAAGACCGCCTTTCCTTCCTTGACCTGCGCGACCGGAAAGGCGCCTTGATCGAGCAGCGTCGCCTCACCCGCCATTTCGCTCAGCAGAGTCCAGCCGTCCCGCCACCCCTCACTCTGGAGCACAATGTCGTAGAGCGCCGGGGAGAAGCCGACCTTGGACGGAACAGGCATGGCGAGCCGGCGCGCATGGTCGGGAGCGGCCAGGTCGCGCCAACGCCGGGGCGGCGGAAGCCCCTCGCGCGCGGCCGCCGCCGGATCGAGGGCGACGCCATAGCCCGCGACGTCGAAGGCCTCGTAGAAGCCGTTCGGGTCCGAAATCTCCTCACGGGCGAGCTTCCCGGGCAGGACGGCGCGGTCGACGGCGATCCGCCGGAAAGCGCCGCGCTGCTTCAAAAGCGCGAAATTCGCAATTGTTGGCGCCCAATAGACGTCCGCTCCATCCTGTCCGGGCTTGCCGAGCGCGGCCAGGGCGTCACGCGATTGCTTCCAGATATATTGAACGTGGATGTCGGGATACTTGCGCTCGAACTCGCGTTCATAGCGCGTCGTAAGTTCCTCGGGGAAACTGGTGACGACGAAGACCGTTTCCGCTTGCGCGGCCGGGGGCGTCGCGAAATATCCCAGCAAAATTGCGCTGAAGCAGCCTGCGAGAGCGAGCCTGCGGCCCGGCGGCGAAAGCCGGCGGCGAGAGACCGGAAAGCTGCGGCGACGACATTTGGACATCGTTATGTTTCCTATTTACATAACGAGAGGCTAGGCTAGCGCTTATTGCCAAGTCAACAGCGGTCACATTTTTGTGTCTTTTGACAATGCGGAAATGCGTCGATGCGGCATTTATGCGACGATATGTATTTTCTATATATTTCGATAGAGCCGACGTATCGGGGTGCGAACGCCCACATCGCCATGCGCCTTTCGGGCTTTGCGTCTTTGCGAACGTTCGCTATCGATAGTTCATGTCGGCTCAACCCCTTCGCGAGGCGGAATGACCTCCAATAAGATCGACGCGGTTCTCGCCCTTCGCAGCGAGGGGCGGCTTCTCGTCGGACGCGACCGCATTAAATTGCTCGAGGCTGTCGCGGCGCATGGCAGCATCTCCAGCGCCGCCAGGGCGGCGGGCTTCAGCTACAAGGCGGCCTGGGACGCCGTCACCGCCATCAACAATCTGCTTCCGCGTCCGGCCTGCGTCACCAAGGCGGGCGGTCGCCACGGCGGCGGCGCGGAGGTGACGGAAGAAGGCCGGCGGCTGATCGCCGCGTTTCACCGGCTGGAAGAGAGGCTGTCCCGCATTTCCGCGATGATTGCCGAGGAAGGGCTCACGAGGGACGAAGACTTCCTCGTCTGGAACATCGGAGCCACGATCTCGGCGCGTAACATTTTCCGCGCTGAAGTCGTTTCGGTCCGGAAATGGCCTGTCGACGTCGAAGTCACGCTGCGCGTCTCCGACAAGGACACGATCTTCGCCATCGTCACCAATGAAGCCGCGGAACAGCTCAAGCTCGCGCCAGGCCGGGCCGCGCTCGCGATCGTCAAGGCGCCGTTTGTCTCGCTTGCCCCGGCCCAGGACTCGCCGGAAGGCGCACGCAATTGTTTCCGCGGCGTGATCGCTCGTCGAATCGATGCCGAGCGCAATTGCGAAATCCTGCTCGATATAGGATTCGAGAAGACGATGACGGCGGTCGCGCCGCGCGAGAAGATCGAGAAAATGGGTCTGAAGGAAGGCGATGCGGCTGTCGCCACATTCGACCCCAGCAACGTGATCCTCGCCGTGACTTGACCCTAATTACAGGCCCCGCCGTGTCGTCGCCGGGGTCTCGCCGATGAAGAGGAAGGCGGGATCTCCTTACCCGCCCGTCTTTCTCGTATCCGCCGCCACCTCGGGCTTGTCATTCAGCCCATTCTTGATCTTGTCGAGAATCCTCGGAAGGTCTTCCGGATCCGGGCTCAGGTCGCGCGCATGGTTCCATTGGAACTGCGCCTCGAGCTTGCGGCCCACGCGCCAATAGGCGTCGCCCAAATGATCGTTGATCACCGGGTCAGACGGCTTCAGGTCGATGGCCTTCTCCAACTCCCTCACGGCGTCGTCGTAGCGGGCGAGACGGTAATAGGCCCACCCCAGACTGTCGACGACATAGCCGTCGCGCTGGCGCAGATCGACGGCGCGGCGCAGCATTCTGAAGGCTTCGTCGAGATTGATTCCCTGATCCACCCAGCTGTAGCCGAGGTAGTTCAGCACCAGCGGCTGGTCGGGGTTCAGCTCCAGCGCCTTTTTGAGATCGGTCTCGGCGTTCTTCCAATCCTTGCGGCGCTCATTGGCGATGCCGCGATAGTAATAGAGCAGCCACTGGCCTTTGTCGGGCTTGGGCTGCAGCGCGATCACGCGTGAGTAGGTCGCCGCGGCATCGGCGAAGAGCTTGCGCGAGCGCTGCAGATTGCCCAGCGCCGTCAGCGCCTCCTGGTTCTTGGGATTGGCGGCGACCACGGCCGCGAGATGTTCCGTCGCCTCTTTCGACTTGCCGAGCGTCTCGAGCAGCAGCGCCGCCTGAACGTCGGCGTTGACCCGCAACGCGCTGTCCTTCGGCACGGTGTCGTAGAGGTCGATCGCCGTCTCCTCCTGTTTCATGCGCTCATAGACGTCGCCGAGCGTAATGATCGCGAGCGCGTTCTCCGGCGCGAGATAGAGGGCCAAACGCAGATAGATGAGCGACGCGAGCTCGTCCCCGCTGCGGCCGCCGACGGCGCCGAGCCCGTAAAGCGCTTCTCCCGCGCCCTCCTCCGCTGTGCGCACGAAGGGCGGCAGCGCCTTGCCCTCGTCGAGCGCCGTCATGCCGGCGACGATGATCGGATGACCGGGCGCCACTTCGTCGAAGCTCTGATAAAGCTTCCTGGCTTCCTCGCGGCGACCCCGGGTCGCCAGGAAGCGCGCATAGGCGTCGACGAGGCGCAGCGTGTTCTTCTCGGCCGAATAGGCGGATTTGAAGCGCTTTTCGGCTTCCGCCTTGTCGCCGCCCATATCCGCGATCAGCGCCGCGTGATAGTCGCGGAAGACCACAAAGGCCTCGTCGTTCAACGAATCGAGCGTCACGAGCGCCTTGCGCGTGTCCTTGGCGCCGGCATACGTCCAGGCGGTGATCAGCGTGGAGGTGATGTCGTGGCGCCGGTCGCCGCCGCCCTTGGCGAGTTCCGCCCGCGCTGCGGCGTAGCGGCGGTTCTTGATGAGATCGACGCCCTTGGTGAGATGCGCGAGGCCGTTGCCTTTGTCGTGGGCGACCACGCGCGGCGACAGCGCCACCGCATCGGCCATATTGCCATTGGCTAGCCCGGCGACAAAGGCGCGGTCGATCAGGTCCTGATTATTGGGATCGTCGCGCAGCGCCTCGCGGAAGAAGGTCGAGGCCGCCAGCGTGTCGCGCTCGGCGCCCGCGACGATCGCGGCGAGATAATTGCCGGAAAGGCTGGTCCCCACCTCGAAAGGCCGAGCCACGGAAAGCCCGCCCTCACGGGCCAGGGCGAAACTCGCCTCCGGAGAGAGGGCGCACGAGACGGCGGAGAGCGCGGCGAACGCCACGCCTCCCCGCATCAACAGGCTCCTGGCTCCGCGACGGGCGTAAGCGAGCGGGTAAGCGAAAAGAGGCACTGGCGCTTTCCTAGAAGAAGGCGGCCGCTCAAACGAAAACGCGGCGGACCCGCCCGGTCGAGTGGCCGGAACGTAAATTCGCCTCCAAAGATGGCCGTTTTGGGCCCATGAGGCAAGGGCGGAACAGACGCGCGCAATCGAATAGAAACCGGATAGAAAAAAGCCGGCGCGAAGGCCGGCTTTTTTCCCTGAACTGCTCACTCAGCTGATCGCCTTTACGATCTTCTGCGCCGCATCGTCGAGATCGTCGGCCGGGATGACGTTCAGGCCCGATTCGTTGATGATCTTCTTGCCAAGCTCCACATTGGTGCCCTCGAGGCGCACGACCAGCGGCACGGTCAAACCCACTTCCTTCACCGCCGCGATGACGCCTTCCGCGATGGTGTCGCAGCGCATGATGCCGCCGAAGATATTGACCAGAATGCCCTTCACATTCGGGTCGGCGGTGATGATCTTGAAGGCCGCCGTCACCTTCTCGGTCGTGGCGCCGCCGCCGACGTCGAGGAAGTTGGCCGGGAAGGCGCCATAGAGCTTGATGATGTCCATGGTCGCCATCGCGAGGCCGGCGCCATTGACCATGCAGCCGATGTTGCCGTCGAGCGAGATATAGGCGAGGTCGTGCTTCGAGGCCTCGATCTCCTTCTCGTCCTCCTCAGAAAGATCGCGCAGCTCGGCGAGCTCCGGATGGCGGTAAAGGGCGTTGTTCTCGAAGCTCACCTTGGCGTCGAGGCAGCGCAGCTGCCCGTCCTTGGTGGTGATGAGCGGGTTGATCTCCAGAAGCTCCATGTCCTTGGCGACGAAAGCCGCATAGAGCTTCGCGACGAGATTGCCCGCCTGCTTGGCGAGGTCGCCCTTGAGGCCGAGCGCGTCGGCGACGCGGCGGCC
>DATBRF010000098.1:0-14883 GCA_036560425.1 Methylocystis sp.
CTCCTCCATGGCCCAGAGCGCCTCGCGCGGCCGCCGGACCCGAACCAGCGCGAAGCGGGACAGATCGACGCCCGCCGCCGCGAGGCCGCGCCCATAGGGCAGGCCGAATTCGCGCGCGCTCATATCCTCGACGATGAAGACGAGCGCGCCGCTCGCGCGCGCCGCCCGCGCCTTGAGCGCCATGGCGAGGGCGAAGGCCGCCGCCGCCGGCGTGTCCGGCGGGCGGGCCGGGAAAACCTCGCTCAGGCTTCCGCGCCCGGCGGCGAAAAGCGGATCGAGGAAATCCTCGCGCTCCTCGCAATGGGGGCAATCCAGTAGGGACTCGCGCGCCACCCCGCCGCGCGCCTCTATGGCGGCGATGCGGCGGCGCAAAAAGAGAACGCGTTCCGAAACGCCGCCCTGCGACATCGGTCCAAAAGCCCTGATCTGGAGAGAGCGCCCCTGAGCGCGCGTTCGATATTTGTTCTCGCGCAGGAAAGAGTCAAGGGCTGCCCTCCCGGTCGGGTCTCAGTTTGAATTTCGGGCGCGGGTCAATTTTTGCGCTCGGCAAATGGCAGGATGCCACCATTATCAGACGTCCGGGTGGGCGTTCCATAATGGCGGATTATTCGACAGAAAAAGGGACTGGCCGAAGCCAGTCCCAAAACCTGCTACGCCGATCGCCGCCTGCTTGATTTCAGTAGCGCGCCAACCGTTCGTAAAGCCGCCAGCCCCAGTAAATGACGCGAAAGACCTGATAGGCTCTTATCGAAAGAGAAGGCCGCAATGACGTGGCCAGTTCCTTGATCGCCCATTGGACGGCGGCTCCTTCGCCATCCTTCTCAAGGATCTCTTGGTAGCAAACCAAGAATTCCGGGAGCCAGTAGGCAGCATAACGACCGCCGGCCAGCATGTCATATAAAATTGTCATCCACTTACGCGGGTGACGGTTCTTCATACTCATTCTCGAATATCCTCGTTGCCGAAGACATCCGGCTAAAGGTCGCCGCCGTTACTTTCAAAGCCTGTGTGCCGGACGCTTGGATGTTGAAGATGCGTCGGCGACGACCACCACGGACAGGCTCTGGTTTGCTTTCTTGAGAGTTGACATATCCCTTGTCTTCGAGTCTCTCTAACGTCCCGAAAACTTGTGCAATTGAGACCTGCCGATCAAGTCGTTTTGTTAGACGTCGGCTTATCTCCGCAGGATATGCATCATTCCCAAGCTGTGAGACAGTCAGAAGTACTTCATATTCAAAATGTTGCAGAAGCTTGATTCTGTCTGTCTCTTTATTGTTTACGATGCTCTCAGCTGTATATGCATGCATCACTTCTCCTCTAGGTTATTAGGTCTCGCCAGACGCTGCCCGGACCACTCCGAGGGGCGCTAGCCATAATGTTCTAGTCGATAACGTTAGCGCCGTCAACGTAATCTTGGTGGCGTGGACGAGGCCCTAGCGGCTGCACTTGACGCAACAGGTAGGGAGTGCGTCGTGAAACCTTAAGCGGCTGTCTCGGCAGCCTTTTGCCGCTTGTCTCGAAATTCCTTGGCTTTTCGGAACTCTGGTTCGAGCTCGATGAGGCGCTCCCGCAGGCCCTCAAGCCGATAGGCGCTAGAAATCTGCTTTTGCTTGCCGCGAAATCGGTGCTCTCGCTTGATGAGACCGGCCTTTTCGAGGCCGTCTAGATAACGCAAAACCATGCGCTCGCTCTTGCCCATACGCCGCGCAATTGTCTCAATTTTGGGATGAGGGGCCTTGTCTGCATCCCACCAATGCTGGACGAGATGCAATAACACGTTGAATTGCGTTGGCGAGATCTTCAACCGGGCCTGTGCGTAAAGCAGCAGGTTCGGTAGCTGGGTGAAGCCGTAGGAGCCCACAACCTGTCGGCTGAAACGATCTTCGAGTTTCCGCTTCTCCTTCTCCTTCGAGGAGGGAGGCGTTGGCATCTTCACAACAGATGCTGTGGGCTTTGGCGCTGTCGTCATGGGTGATGATATGCCGATGATTCGCCTTTGGGCACAAGACAGCCAAAGCCCCGTGGGGGCCGCCATTTCTGACGGGCATCCCTACGTGATGCTACGTGCTGTCCACGATGCGTGCTATCCGAAGATACGTCTTCATCGGCCGCCACTCCTGACGCCCATAGTCGGGTCAAAAATGACAGGCCTATGTCTGTCATAACTGACGGGCATGTTTTTGCAAGTTCCGGTAAGCGCGGCACGGACTGATGCCGGCGCGCAGCCAGCGGCGCACCTCAGGCTCGCCTCCCAAACCCTCACAACCCCTGCTGAAACCGTATCGGCCTCCCCGTCGACGGCGTCGTCAGCTCGCCTTCCCACATCACCCGCGCGCCGCGGACAAAGGTCCCGACCGGCCAGCCGGCAACTTCCACGCCATGGAAAGGCGTCCAGCCGACGCGCGAGGCGATCCATTCGTTGCGGATGATCTCGCGGCGCTTCATGTCGACGATGGTGAAATCCGCGTCATAGCCCCGGGCGATGCGGCCCTTGCCCGCCATGCCGAAGATGCGCAGCGGCCCGGCGCTCGTCAGATCGACGAAGCGCGCCAGCGTCAGCCTGCCGCAGTTCACGGCGTCGAGCAGTAGCGGCACGAGCGTCTGCACGCCCGTCATGCCGGAAGGACTTTTCGGATAAGGCTGCGCCTTTTCTTCCAGCGTGTGTGGGGCATGGTCCGATCCGATGACATCGACGACGCCCTGCCGCAGCCCTTCCCACAGCGCGTCGCGATGGCGGGCCTCGCGCACGGGCGGGTTCATCTGCGCCAGCGTCCCGATACGCTCATAGGCGCTCGACTCCAACGTCAGATGATTTGGCGTGACCTCGACGCTCGCGAGATCCTTGTGATGCGAGAGAAGCGCGATCTCCTCCGCCGTCGTGACGTGCAGCACATGGATCAGCGCGCGTTTCTCGCGCGCGATCTTTACGAGCCGCTGCGTCGCGCGCAGCGCTGTCTCCACGTCGCGCCAGACGGGATGCGAGCGCGGGTCGCCTTCGACGCGCAAACCTTTTCGCTCGTTCAGCCGCTGCTCGTCCTCGCTGTGAAAAGCCGCGCGCCGGCGCGTATGCGAGAGCACTTCGGCGATGCCCTCGTCGTCGGCGAGGAGGAGCGAACCCGTCGAGGAGCCCATGAAAACCTTTATGCCGGCGGCGCCCGGCAGGCGCTCGAGCTCGGTTGCATGTCTGGCGTTCTCATGCGTGCCGCCGACCCAGAAGGCGAAGTCGCAATGCATACGGCCCGTCGCCCGCGCGACCTTGTCGGCAAGCTCGGTCTCGCCCGTGGTGAGCGGGCTGGTGTTGGGCATTTCGAAAACGCCGGTCACGCCCCCGAGGACGGCGCTGCGAGAGCCCGACTCGAGGTCTTCCTTGTGCGAAAGGCCGGGTTCGCGAAAATGCACCTGCGAATCGACGACTCCGGGGAGGATGTGGAGACCCGTGCAGTCGATCGTCTCGCCGGCGGAGGCGCGGGAGAGATCGCCGATCTCGGCTATTTTGCCGTCGCGAACGCCCACGTCGCGCAACCCCTCGCCGTCCTGGTTGACGAGCGTGCCCCCGGAGAGGATGACGTCGAATGTCTGCGGCATGAATGGCGCCCCGTTTGCAACGATAACGCCCTAGATAAGCACAAGTCGTCGATGCGCCAAGTCAGCGCGCAAACCAAGTCAGTGCGCGAATAAGTCGAGCGTGCGGGATGTCGCGCATGCTCCAGCAACAGGAAAGAAAAATGACCAAGGCGATTCTGCTCGCGGACCGCGGCGTTGTCGAGGTTAGCGGCGAGGACGCGGCTAAATTCCTCCATAATCTCGTCACCAACGACATTGCGTCGCTCGGGAACGGCGAAGCCCGCTTTGCCGCTTTGCTGACGCCACAAGGAAAAATCTTGTTCGATTTTGTCGTTTTCTCTCCGGGAGAGGGGCGTTTCCTGCTCGATTGTCCGCTTTCGCTCGCTCCCGACCTAGAGAAGCGGCTGAACATGTACAAGCTGCGCGCCAAGGTCACCGTGACGAATCTCAGCGACAGGCTCGAGGCCGTCGCCTTTCCGGACGCGCCGGAGCGCCCAAAAGTAGAGGCGATTGCGCTTGCGCCCGACCCGCGCAGCGAGGCGCTGGGCTGGCGGGCGCTTACCCAGAAAGGCAATATCGTCGCCTCCGGCCCGCTCGCGGAATATGAAACGCGCCGCATCCGCGCCGGCGTGCCGCTGGGCGGCGTCGACTTCGCCTATAGCGACGCCTTCCCGCATGAGGCCGATATGGACCTCCTCGCCGGGCTCGACTTCAAGAAGGGCTGCTATGTCGGCCAGGAGGTCGTCTCGCGCATGAAGCACCGCAATCTCGTGCGCAAGCGGGTCACGCGCTACCGCGCCCCCGGCGGCGCGCCCAGGCCCGGCGAGTCGATCCGCGCAGGCGATGTCGAGATCGGCGTGACAGGCTCCGCGATCGGCGAAGAAGGTCTCGCCCTCATCCGCCTCGACCGCCTCGCCGACGCCGAGGAAAAAGGCCACACTCCCATGGCCGGCGGCGTGAAGCTGGAGTTCGCAGAGAGAGACTGACGGGATGATTTGGTCGCCTTCCGACCCTGGGCGTCGAAAGGCGACCCGAGCTCGACAACAGCGATACTCAGGAGCGCCGCCTCTGGCGCGGCGCGCGCCCCTTACGTTTCTCTCACTCGGTGAGAAGCGCGACGCCTTCCTTGCCGACCAGGCGATGGATGTTCAGCAGGAGCTGGAGCACGACGCCGAAGACGCCGAGCGCCATCCAGCCGAAGAACACGAAGCCCCAATGCAGCGGCGCGACGAACAGCTCTTCCATGAACCAGAAGGTGTGGCCCCACTCGTTTAAGCCGACATTCGGGATGATCATGAAGGGGCCGATCGAGACGATCAGATAGGCGAGCGAATAGCCCTGGGAAAAATAGGGAATGCGCGTCTTCGCATGGAAGAAGCAGCCGACCGCCAGGATCGAATAGATCGGGTAGCTCATGTAGAACTCGATGATATGCGACGGGGTGAAATCCGTGTCGCGGATCACCGTCATGTGCCAGGTGCCGTCCTGCTCCGTGAAGAAGGAGGCGCCCCAATAGATCGCCGCCGCATAAACGACGAGCCATTTCACATTATCGGCGATCGCGCGCATCTCCTGACGGGGCGTCACCGCCGACATGTCGCGCACGCGCGTTTTCCAGAGGTAGCCTGCGAGCGCGAGGCCCGAGATGAGCTCCAATGGAATTTCCGACCAGAGGATCGACATCCAGTAAGTCTGAAACTCCGGCGCGAATGAATCGAGGCCGGCGCGCCAGCCGTAGATCTGCTCGTAAATACGAACGATCAGATAGAAGCTGTTGAGCAGCCCCAATCCGATCCACAAGCCTCTCAGATCGACGATCGGCTTTTCGGCTGTGGCGGCGCCTGCCGTTGTCTGTGTCGTTGCGCTCATTTCTCTTTCTCCATTTCAACCGGGAAACGACCGGCGTTTCCGGTGAGGAAGAGGATAAAGAGCGTCTTGCGCTTGCCAGCATGGCAGGTTTGCCATTACTCTTGCAAAGTCTGACAGCGAATTTGCCAATAAACAGGCAATTTCCGCCAAAAGCGGAGCAGCAGCAGTGGATATCGCCATTCTCGGTTACGACGATTGTTTGGGGCAGGGCTTCATCGGCGCAGCCGACCTCCTCGCGATGAGCCGCCGCATGCTGAAAACGAAGGAGCGGCCAAACCCCTATCGCGTGGTGACAGTAAGCCACGATGGCGCGCCGATCCGTGACGGCTTCGGCCGCATCCATGCCGTCGACGCCTCTTTCGCGTCGCTCGACGCCTGCGCTGCGGTAATCGTCCCGCCCTTCCTTTGCGATTGCGACAATCTCGTGCCGAGCGCCCCGGCCGTCAACGCGGCGGCGGGCTGGCTCAGGCGCCAGCATGCGGTCGGCGCGATCGTCGCGGGGTCTTGCAACGGCGTCTTCCTGCTCGGAGAGGCCGGGCTTCTGGACGGCCGGCGCTGCACGACGACATGGTGGCGCCACGATCAGCTGAGAGCGCGCTATCCGCGCGCCGACGCCGCCTGGGGCGCCTCGCTCATCGATGACCGGCGCGTGGTCACAGCCGGCGGCCCCCTATCGTGGATCGATCTTTCGCTTCATGCCATTCGGGCGCTTCTTGGCGACGAGGCCGCGAAAAAAGCTGCGGATTTCACCGTTGTCGACTCGGCGCCGTCGACTCAGACGATATACATTCCGCCGGGCCATCTTTCGGCCTCGAACCCTTTCCTGCTCCAAGCCGAACACATCGTGCGGCAGGCGGGCGACGCGCCGCTGACCTCCGTGCAATTGGCGCAAGCGCTCGGCGTCTCGGACCGCACGCTTCATCGTCGCCTGAAGGAATTGTCCGGAGAAACGCCCAAAAATTTTCTCGACCGCGTCCGTTTCGAGACGGCGCGCATGCTGCTGGAGACGACGCGAAGCTCGGTCAAGCAGCTCGCCACCGCTTCGGGCTATGCGGACGAGACGAGCTTTCGGCGGGCGTTCCGGCGCTACGCCGGCATGACGCCAGGGGCCTATCGTACCTGGTCCCTGGCGAGGCGCGGCGTGAAAGCGTAAAAAAGCAAGCCGCCTCAGCGATGGATCGCGTCGAGCGTCAAATCGAGCGCGCGGACCACCCCGACATTGGCGAGGATGATCGTGGCGATCGCAAAAAGGACGATCGTGACGTCGCGAAGCGACAATTCCTTCGGTCCGATAGCAGCCGCTCGATCAATGTCTCGCGTGTTCATTTCGACCGCCCTGAAAATGCCGCTGAATTGACGCAAGCTAACCGCCTACGCCCAGACCATGAAGCTTCTGTGAAGCTTTTCTGGCGGGCCGCGGCCTCCACCGGGGGCGTTTGCAAGCCGCTTTCGTTTCGCCGCAAAGCCCGATAAGTTCCCCGCTTGCAGACCGCTTGCCAGGCGCTTTTGCCATAAAACGGCAAAGATATGGGCGGTAGAGCCATAGAGATTTAGAGGGAAAGACCACAAGTGAGCGCTAGCGAAAACACGGGCCGCGTTACGGCCAGCGTCAACACTCTCGCGGGCGAGATCGTCGACCGTCTCGTCGCCGGCGCCGGGCGCTATCGCGTTTCGGTTTCGCGCGGCAGCCTTGGCGAATTGCTGATCGACGCGGGCGCTAAAGCCGCCGGCGGAATCGACGCCGGCCTGCTGCTCACCGAGATCTGCATGGGCGGCCTCGGCAAGGTCACGCTTTCCCATGCGCCGGGCGCTGCGAAATGGCCGTTCTGGCTCACGGTCACCAGCAACGATCCGGTGGTCGCCTGCCTGGCCAGCCAATATGCCGGCTGGAGCCTGAGCCACGAGAAATTCTTCGCGCTGGGCTCCGGACCGGGCCGCGCCCAGGCGCGCGTCGAAAAGCTCTTCGAGGAAATCTCTTACAAGGATCGCGCCGACCGCGTGACGATCGTGCTCGAATCCGGCTCGCCGCCGCCGAGGGAAGTCGTCGAGAAGGTCGCGTCGAAGTCCGACGTCTCGCCCGACAAGGTCGCCTTCGTCTATGCGCCGACGCAATCGCTCGCGGGCAGCGTGCAGGTGGTGGGCCGCGTGCTCGAAGTCGCGCTGCACAAGGCGCATGAGCTGCATTTCCCGCTCGAAAACATTGTCGACGGCATTGCGACGGCGCCGCTTTCGCCGCCGCATCCGGACTTCGTGCAGGCCATGGGCCGCACCAATGACGCCATTATCTACGCCGGCCGCGCGCATCTCTTCGTGAAGGGCCCGGCTTCGGCGGCGAAGGAGCTCGCCGAGAAGCTGCCGAGCAGCAATTCGCGCGATTACGGCCAGCCTTTCGCGGAAATCTTCAAGGCCTATAAGGGCGACTTCTACCAGATCGACGGCAGCCTGTTCTCGCCGGCGGAAGCGCTGGTGACGGCGGTCGAAACGGGCGAAACCTTCCGCGCCGGCAAGATCGACGAGGCGCTGCTGGACAAGTCGTTCGGCGGCTGACGCATTCCCTCTCCCCGTGAAGCGGGGAGAGGTTTAGGATCAGGGGCTGGGGCGTTAGTGGCTGCGTTGCAAGCATTCGACCATCCCCTCGACCCTCACCTGAGCCATCTTCCTCCACGCAGGGAGAGGGGGCGTCCCCGCGTCGCCGTCTTCACCGACAAGCTCGACTGGCATGTCGAGCATACGCTCGCGGCCTTCCGCGCGCTGGGCGCGGCGCCGATCGCCGTGCGGCTCGCCGCCTGCAGAATAGACACGACCCGCCCGCACGGCCTCGCCATCCCCGGTTTTCACACGCTTCCCGACCTCGCGATCGTGCGCGCCATCGGCGACGGTTCGCTAGAGGCCATCACCATGAGGCTTGGCGTTCTGCATGCGCTCGAAGCGCTGGGCGTTCCCCTCGTCAACGGCGCCCGCGCCATCGAGCGCTGCACCGATAAAAGCATGGCGAGCTTTCTGCTCGCGCGCGCGGGCCTCCCGGCGCCCGAGACATTCGCGACCCAGTCGCTCGCTCAGGCGCGCGAGATCGCCCGGCGGGAATGCGCGAAGGGGCCGCTCGTCATGAAGCCTCTCTTCGGCGCCCAGGGCTGGGGCCTGCGGCTGATCGAAAAGGAAAGCGACATTCCCTCGCTCGAGGAGGCGCGCGGCGTCTTCTATCTCCAGCGCTTTGTCGGCCCGAGCCGCCCGCCTTACGAAGACATGCGCATTCTCGTCTCGCGCGGGGAGGTCGTCGCCGCGATGAAGAGGCGCTCGAGCCATTGGATCACCAATGTGCGGCAGGGCGCGAGGCCTGTTAGCGCGGAGCCGACGCAGGAGGCGCGCGAGATGGCGCTTGCGGCGTCGCAGGCGATGGGAACGATCGTCGCCGGCGTCGATCTCATCACGCGCGCCGATGGCCGGCCCATGGTTTTGGAGGTCAACAGCATGCCGGGCTGGAGCGGGCTGCAACGCATCGCGCCTTTCTCGATCGCCGAGCGGCTGGCGACGGACGCGCTGCGGGAAGTGGCGCGTCCGGCATGATTTCCCATGCCTCCGTCGCCCGGGCTTTCATCGACGCTTGCGAAGCGGAGCTCGCGGCGCCCAAGCCCGGCAATGTCCATTGGTTCGCGCCCGGCCACGGGATGGAGGCGAAGGATTTCATCGACAGCGCTCACGCGGCCGCGCTCTATATCGCCGCACCGGACGCGAGCGTCGGCGAACGTATCCTGCGCGCGGTCGAAGCCACCTGGGCCGCCGTCGGTCAAAACACCAATCTCGGCATCATTCTGCTTTGCGCGCCGCTCGCCCACGCGGCGTTGAGCGCCAAGAGCCATGACCTGCGCAACGAGACCGCCCGCGTCCTTGCGACGCTCGACGTCGCCGACGCGGCCGCTGCGTTTCGCGCCATCGCCCGCGCCAATCCCGCCGGATTAGGCTCCGTGGAGGCGCACGACGTCGCGGCTCCGGCGGAGATAACGTTGCTCGAAGCCATGCGCGCAAGCGCCGACCGCGATCGCATTGGTCGCCAATACGCCAATGATTTTTCGGATATTTTCGGGACCGGCCTCGAAGCCTTGCGGCGCGCCCGCGCGCGGGGTCATGACGCGCCGCGCGTGACGCTTGAAATATATCTCGCCTTCCTGAAGTCTTTCCCGGACAGCCACGTGGCGCGCAAATACGGGATCGAGACCGCGCGAACGGTTCGCGAGGAAGCCGCTCGCGCAGCCGCCCGCATCGACAGCGCGGCGGGGCGCGACGAGGCCTTCGCGGCAGCGCTGGACTTCGATCGGAAACTTAAGGAAAACAAAATCAATCCAGGCACGAGCGCTGACCTGACGGTGGCGGTTCTTTTCGCCGAATCTCTCACGGCCATCTTGGCAAGCGCGCGCAAAAATGGTTGAGTCCGCGCCGCGCGGGGTGGTCTCGCGGCTATCCGGCTAACCGGTCGGGCGATTTAGGCCGACGTCGAAAACGAAGGATAGGGGCGTTCACGGCGCGAAGCGCGCGAATGCCTGGGGGAAGCTGAAAGGGAACACACATGGCGAAGATCAACAAGATGCTGGTCGGCGAGTCGCTCGTCGGCGAAGGCAACGAAGTCGCTCACATCGACCTCATCATGGGCCCGCGCGGCTCGGCCGCCGAGCTCGCTTTCGCGAACGCGCTCGTCAACAACAAGGACGGCTTCACGACCCTGCTCGCGGTCGTCGCGCCGAACCTGCTCTGCAAGCCCAACACGATCCTCTTCAACAAGGTCACCATCAAGGGCGCCAAGCAGGCCGTCCAGATGTTCGGCCCGGCCCAGCACGGCGTCGCCAAGGCCGTCGCCGATGCGGTCGCCGAAGGCATCATCCCGGTTGAGGAAGCCGACGACCTGTTCATCTCGGTCGGCGTGTTCATCCACTGGGACGCCAACGACGACAAGAAGATTCAGGACTACAACTATCAGGCCACGAAGGAAGCCATCGCCCGCGCCGTCGCCGGCGAGCCGAAGGCTGCCGAAGTCGTCGCCAAGCGCAACGACGCCAAGCACCCCTTCGCGCCGAATTGATTTCTCGCGCCGCAACGCTTTCGAACGAAAGCGCTCGAGGCGAAGGAAGATCGAGGGAGCCTCGCGAGAGCGGCTCCCTCTTTTGGCCGAACATGAGACGCGCCGCAATCACTCGGGCGTCGATTGACGAAATCGGGCTCCGCGCGTGCGCGCAAGAGACGCTGCTGGACGCGAACAGGACCGGGAGGGATAAAACACATGGCTTCTTTCTTTGAAAAGATTCTGGGCGCGCTGTTTCCGAAGCCGACGACGGGCTTCGGCGGCTCCAGCAGCGCCAAGATGGGCGTCGGCGAATCGCTCGTCGGCGACGGCAATGAGGTCGCCCATATCGACCTGATCATGGGCCCGCGCGGCTCGGCGGCGGAAAAGGCTTTCGCCAACGGCCTCGTCAACAACAAGGACGGCTTCACGACGCTGCTCGCGGTGATCGCGCCGAACTTGCTCGTCAAGCCCTACACGATGATGTTCAACAAGGTGACGATCAAGAACGCCAAGCAGGCCGTGCAAATGTTCGGCCCGGCGCAGCATGGCGTCGCCAAGGCTGTCGCGGATTCGGTCGCCGAAGGCGTCATTCCGCTCGAGAAGGCTGAAGATCTCTTCATCTGCGTCGGCGTCTTCATCCACTGGGAAGCCAACGACGATCAGAAGATTCAGGACTTCAACTATCAGGCCACGAAGGAAGCCATCGCCCGCGCGATGAGGGGGGACCCCAAGGCTTCGCGCGTCGTCCAGGAACGCGTCACCGCCAAGCATCCCTTCGCCGCCAACTGATGTGAACGGCAAGGACGCTAGCTTGAAGAGGGGAGCCTGAGCGCTCCCCTTTATTTTACCTGAGCTGCGCGAGATCCGCGTGAGTCAGCCGCCCGTCGTGCAAGGCTGTTGCCACCAGAGCGCCGGCCGCGCCCGCTTCTTCCAAAGCGACCAGGTCGCCCACGCTGCGCACGCCGCCCGCAGCGAAAACGCGCCGTCCTTCCGCCCGGCGCACAATTTCGCGGAAGCTCATCAAATCAGGCCCCAAGCCCGAGCCAACGCGCGCGAGCGTCATGACGACGACGCGCTGCGGCCAGAGGCTCGCGTCACTGAGAAGCGTTTCATCGCCGAGAAAGGACCGCGCCGAGAAATCGAGAGAAAGAACAACGTGAGGGTTGTCGCGGAAGGAACAAAGCTCGCATGCATTTTCATAGCTCTCGCTGCCGATGACGACATGGACTTGTGGCAGCGCGAGCCAGCGGTCAATTTCGGCCGCGCGTTTCGATCCGGCGTCGACCCAAAGCCCCGCGGGCGCTATCGCCTCGCTAATGGCCCTGATCGTGTCATAATTTTCGCCTCGCCCTTCGATCGCGTCGAGATCGGCGATATAGAGGGTCTCGAAGGGATGGACCGACATCAATCCGCGCGCGACGTCGAGCGGCGCGCTGGTCTGCGCCAACGGCGTTACGATCGGCTTGTATTCGGAACGTCGCCCGGAGATCGCGCGAACGACAACGCCCTTGCGAATATCGATGACGGGGATGACCTGCATGAAGCATTATAGGCGCATGTCGATGAGAAAAAACCTGTGGCGGGCGTTGATCCTTGCGTTTCTGCTCGCGCCGAACCCGGCTCCTGTCCGCGCCCAAACCATGCAGAACGACTGGCCCTGCAAACAGGTGCGCGTGCCCGAGATCGCGCTTGGAAGCGTTTGGACGGGACCATCGATCGAGAGTGAGCGCAAAAGGTGGCGTGACGATCCTGCTGTCTCTGAACTCGTCGCCAAAATTGCGCCGCGGCGCACGCCGCTCGAAGAGGCGGAGAGGCGCATCGACGACTTCGCGAAGGCAGGGGGGAATGACAAGTCGCGTATGACGCTGCTCTTCGCGGGTCTCTACGAAAAGATGAACGACGAGCGGCGCGATGTCGTCAACGGGCTCGACCGCTTCGGCGGGCGGCTGAAGGAGATGGCGGAAAAGACGCGCCAAGAGACGCAGTCATTTTATGAGCTGCAAAATCAAAAGCCCGTCGACCCCGAAGCCGTCAAGAAGGCTGCCGAGGCCCTGCAATGGCGCGTGCGGCTTTTCGATGAGCAGCGCAAAATGGTGAGCTATGTGTGCGAAAGCCCCGCCCTGATCGAGCAGCGCTTCGGGGCGCTGGCGCGCAGGATCATCTCGAAGATGGAATAGGGGGTGACAGCATTTGTCCCAGGTGAGCGCAGACTCACTCCCGCGGTTCTGGCTTGCGTTCGTCGAGGGGGTGTTTCGCGGCCGCCCAGCCGTCTGTGCCTTGCGGATACCAGGAAACATTGGAATATCCGAGCGACATGGCGCGCTTGGCGGCGTTCCAGGACATCCAGCAATCGTTGAGGCAATAGAAAACCAGCGGCTTGGCCTTGTTCTTTCCGGTCGCCCTGGCCAGGCCTTTTTCGAAATAGGCCTGCGTGGCTTCTGAAAGCGCGCCATAACCCGTATCGGGTAGCCAGATGCTGCCCGGAATATCGAAGCGCGGCTGCTCGCGCCACACGGCGGTCGGCGGCAGGCCCCCCGGCTTCGGCGCGTGCGGCAAAGCATCGATGAAGGCGGCGGTCTTTTCGCGCCAGAGCTTGAAAGCCGTCGCCGTGTCGATGACGGCGGCGCCTTTCAGTGTCGCAGGCACGGGCGCGCGATAAGCATCCAATCGGTAACCATCGGGCTCGGCCGGCGCTTTCGACTTCGCTTGCGCCGCAATAGTGAGCGGAACAATCAAGGCGGCGAGGATTGCGCGGCCTTTCACGGCGTCTTCCGTATCGGCTGCCCAGTTTCATCGAGCCTTGGCGCGCCGTAGTCTTCGAGGATCTTATCGATCTCCAGTTTGTTCTGCGCGATGAGATTATTGAGCTCCCGCTTCCAGTTCTGATCTGAATTGCGGACGCCGAAGGCGATGCGGAACGCCATGCGCACGCCGGGCGTCTCCGGAAGCAAGGCGACATTCAGCCTGGCGTTCGATTTCTTTGCGTAATAGCCCGCGATGGGGCCCCATAGCAGCGCGGCGTCGATGTCGCCCTTCTCGAGATCGTGGATCATCGCCGCGCTCGAGGAATCGATGCGGGTGTCGACCATGAGCGGATAAGGCTTCACGAGGCCGATCATGCCGTTTCTGGCAAGGATGTTGCCGGGGGGCGTATTGGCGACCAGGCCGATGCGGCCTTTCTTTTCCTTCAGGCGCGGATCGTCGAGGTTCTGGACGCCGTCGAGATCGGACCCGGCGCGCGTTACGATGGCGTAGGTCGTTCGGTAATAGGGATTCGTCGGCTGCACGAGGTCATTGCCCTGCGGCATGCCGAGAATGACGTCGCAAAGATGCGCGTTGAGCGTATTGCGGACGAAGCCCGTCGCGCCGGGATAAAAAGCGTAGGCCAAATCCTTGCCGAGCTTCTTCGCCAGCAGCTCCGCGATCTTGTTCTCGAAGCCCTCGCCCTTCTCGTTGGAGAAAGGCAAATTGTTCGGGTCGGCGCAGACGCGCAGCGTTTTCGGGTCGATGAGCTCGATCCCGCCCGAATTGTCGGAGCCTTTGGCGCCGGCGTCCGGGCCCATATGCTGCGCAAAGCCAGACGCCGCCGCGAACAGAATCGCGACGGCGCAGGCTAACGGCGGGAGCGCGGCTGCGCCGCGCTTGAATATGCGGGAGACGATCATCTGATCGGACTCTTCGTCGTTCGCCTTGAGCTGTTCGGCCTTACTTGGCGTTCATGCACTCGGCTTCGGCCTTTTTGAAAGCCTCGGGCGCCGGCTCTTTCTTCTCCGGACGGCCCGGCTGAACGGCGCCGGTCGAGAGCGCGCGGAGATAGACGTAGAGGTCGTCGATGTAGCAGACGGCATTCTTGTTGTCGGCGAAGGCCGGCATGACGCTGTTGCCGTTCTGACGGCCGCCGATCACGATGCCGGCGAATTCGGCGTAATTGAAGCGCTTCACCGACTCCTTCAGCGCCGGGGCGTAGGTCGAGCCGCCGCCGTTCGGGCCGTGGCAGACGTGGCATTCGGCGTGATAGCGGCGATAGCCGGAGAAAGTATACCAGTCGACCGCGCCATCGGCGCCGACATTGTAGGTGGGATCGCCTTTCGCGTCGAAATATTTGCCGTTCTCGGATTTCACGGCCTTGGGGTCTCCCGGCGGCTCGGCCATGGCGGAGGTTCCCACAAACATCATGACGCCCAGGGCCAGGGCCCCGGCAAGCGGCGATCTCATCATTCTCTCCCTGATCAGGTTCTTTTAGCCTTAAAAGACGGCGCCCGGCGATTCCCTGATTATGAGGATTCGCCGAGCGCCGGTTTTCTAATGCGCGACCTTACGCTGCGCTCAGTTTGGCAGAGCGAAGACGGTCAGCACGCCGCCGAGGGCGGTGTAATTGGCCAGCGAGGCGTAGTTGC
>DATBRF010000099.1:0-4033 GCA_036560425.1 Methylocystis sp.
ATCTGATCGAGAACTTCTTCGGCAAGCTCAAAGAGTTCAAGCGCATCGCGCTGCGGGCGGACAAGACAGATCAAAGCTTCTCGGCCATGATCCATCTCGCCGCAGCTGTGATAAACTCACGCTGAATCCCAACAGGCCCTAGGCAATGAACCGGCGCTCCCTGATGTGAACGGGATCGACGACCTTGTCACCCTGGTAGCCGATCATATCACGGAGCCGATCGAGATCGTTGCTCAGTCGATGGGCGGCCTAATCGGTATCAAGCTGGCGTTGGCGTTTCCTCGGATGGTCAAGCGTCTCGCGCTAGCCGTGGGTTCGGGGGGCGTGCCAGTCGCCGATCTTGGTGGGTCGGACTGGCGGCCCGACTACTTCGCTGCATACCCGCGTGCCGCCAGATGGATCGCGGACCCGGTCGGGAATCTCTCGAGCCAAATCCTGTCTATTGAAGCGCCGACACTGCTCCTGTGGGGCGACGCTGACTCGATCAGCCCATTAGCGGTCGGAAAGCGGCTGGTAGCCCTCTTTCCGGATGCACGCCTTTGCGTCTTTGCCGGCGCGGATCACGACCTTGTCCCGACACATATGGACGCGGTTACGGCTGAGATTAAGCGCCATCTCGCCAGTTCGTAGGGAATGCTCTTTTAAAAGGCGGCATCGACCGAGCTGCCGGTCCACGCCATTCAGGGACAGATCAGGATCAAGATGCAGATTTTGACCTCTAGCTGAGTCCTCTCAGCCGCTGTATTATGTTCATAGGGTATTGTAATAGTTCAATAATCTACATTATGCGAGCATCATTGGGCCGCCCGTCTCATCCTGTTGGCGCGGGCGTTTATGAAAGCCAATTCTGCACATTCAACCCGTCTACTCGGGCGAACTCAGCGACATTGGCGGTAACCATGGTTGCTTCGATCGAGAGAGCGTGGGCGGCAATCAGCAGATCGTTCCCCCTGATTGGGCTTCCTTTTCGTTCCAGCTCGGCGCGAATCCTCCCATATTCCGCATCGGCAGGCGCCTCCAAAGACAGGACGTCCAGCTCTCCCAACAGGCGCTCGACCGCCTCCAGGAGGCGTTTCGAGCCGCCCTTCGCGCAGCAGCCATAGCGAAGCTCGGCCACCACGATGATGCTCGTGCAGACGTTGTTCTCGCGCACTCGGGCGATGTGCTTCGCGACCCCGCCTTTCGGGTTCCTGATCAAATCGGAAATGATGTTCGTATAGGAATTCGAACCGCCTGGTTCCGCCCGTTTCTGAATAGTTTCACATGTCGCGCCTCGGTTATGGCGGACCCTCCAAGCATAGGCCAAAGACAAATGCCCTTCTAACCAAGGGGTCAATGGGGCTCGATGTAGACCGCCTGCTCTCTCAGCTTGATTTTCCCGGCCATTGGCCGTACATTGAGCAGCAAAGGGGAGCATGAAGAAATGGCCGAGGCTTCGAAAAGCTCTGCGTCAGGCCGAGTCCGCGGGGAGCGTCTGGAGACGCGCGTAACGGCTGACCAAAAGCGCCTAATAGAACGCGCCGCCGCCCTGCAAGGGCGTACGGTGACGGATTTCGTCCTGACCAGCGTGCAGGACGCTGCGCGCCGAGCCATCGAGGAGCATCAAATCCTCGATCTCTCGTTGCGAGACAGTCAAGCCTTCGTTGGGGCGCTGCTCGAGCCGGCGCCTGTCAATGATCGTCTACGCGATACGATCCGCCGCTATCGTCAGCGCACTGGCGTCTAACACGTGGGGCACGAAAAGGCGGACCGGCTGCGGGTTGAGGCGCTCGGCGCTCGACACGACCGCTCGGGTTTCGAGAGCGGCGTCGAGCCCCTCGACCGATATTTTCGGACGCAGGCCGGCCAAGACGCCAGAAAAAGGTTGGCGGCCTCCTTTGTCCTTTTGTTGGAGGACGGGAGTCTGGCGGGCTATTACACCTTATCGTCCACAGCGGTGAAGTTGCCTGAACTCCCCGAGACGCTCGCTCGCAAATTACCTCGCTATCCCCTCGTGCCAGCGACGCTGCTCGGCCGCCTCGCAATTGATCGACGGCATCGGGGGAAGGGCTATGGACGGTTCCTTCTTGCCGACGCTCTCTATCGGGCCTTGCGGAGCGAGATCGCGTCCTTTGCGGTGGTCGTCGAGGCCAAGGATGAAAACGCAAAACAATTTTACTTGCGCGAAAGCTTCCTTCCTTTCCCGGATCAACCGAGGAAGCTGTTTCGACCGATGGCCGATATCGAAGCGCTCTTTCGCTAATTCAGGCTGCCATTTGACGGCGACCTCGCCGAGCTAAATGCCCCAACGCGCGCCGACATAGGCGCCTGCGCTGAAAAGACATGCGCCGACGAGCATTCCGACGATAAGCCACTGCATCATTTGACGCCTCGCGACGTCACGGGCCACATCCCGCGCCGAGGTTGCAATGGCCTTCGCCAAATCCGCTTTCGCCGATTCAGCGCCGGCTCGAATTGTCGCCTCAGCAGCCACTCGCGTTTCCGAGAGAACGCGTTGCGCTTCCACCGCTATCGCTTTGGGGAACTGCCGATAGAGACCCTCATAGTACTGAAGCGCGAAGATCACGAGCCAAAGCGCGTCATTTTCCCGCAGACCCAACTCGGCTTGAACACGTCGCAGCTGCTCGCGCTCGCGTTCGGTCGCTGCGCGTCCAAGCAGCCTTTCGAAGCTCGAAAGCGAAGTGGCTGCGTCAGTCATCGGCGACGATCGTCGCAAACACCTTGTTGACCTCTTCGAGCCAACGCCGCAGTTCGGCTCGATTGCCGATCGGCATGGTTTGCCATGCGCGCGCGATGCTCAGGCGGTTGCTGTAGAGATCGTCGCTCACGCGGTCGGCCATGTCGGGAAACAGCAGGGAACGCCCGCCCTGTTTCTCGACCGAGGCCTTCACCTTGGAGCCATTGTAAACCTCGAATTTGGCATCGGCTCCGAAATAGCCGTTCTTCAGAACGTGGACTCGCGAGTTCGGGATGGCGTCGATGTAATCCTGTAGCAATTCCAGGCTATCGCGCTGACGATTGACGACCCATAGCGTCACCAGCTCGCGCTCGAGCTCTTCGAGAGACTGGCTGAGGGTCCGGCCATAAGCGGCGACGCCCATGTTATTGCGGGCCGCCGTGTTGACGACGACGATGCTATCCTTGTTTTCGTCGCAGATATTGACGAAGCGAATCCATCCGTCCGCTTCGTCCAAATTTACAAGTTCGCAGACCACCTCGTTTTCGTATGATTTGAAAACGTCGGGGTTTGAAGTGTCGGCGTCGATGACGAAGACCTCTGCGCCTCTTTGGGTCAGATTGTGGACGAGCGCCATCGAAACCAGCGACTTCCCGACTCCGCCCTTGCTTCCGCCCACCACGTAAATCGCCTTGCTCATTAAGCGCGCTCCTAGATTTGCTCGCGGTCTCTTCGAATCGGAAAGGATGACGCTCGGGGGACGGATCGATCATCCGATCTTCCGGCCCTCGCCGCGTCGGGCGCCCGCACGATCGGGCTTGGCATTGGCGGGATCGGCCGCGCCGCGCCCTGTTCCGATCTTGTGCCGTTGTTCATGGGCGCCGCCTGCGCAGCGCCGGAAGGCTGCGCCACCTCTGGAGGCGCAGGCTGATGGTTCACGCCGTCCCCTTTTGGCGTCTCGTTACGCTCGCCTCCCCTCCCCTTACGCTTTTCGCCGAGGTGCCGACGCAAGGTAGCGATGGAGACATTGAGGCCATCCGCCGCGAGCATCTGTTGAATGTCCTTGTAGGAGAGGTTTTTTTCCTTGCAGACCTTCGCGATCTCGTCGCGCATGGACCGCAGCAGCGCGGCGAAGGTGAGGATATACGACCTTGTCGCCTTCGTAGCCGATGAAATCTCGGAGCCGGCCGACATCGTTGCTCAATCGATCGGCGACCTAGGGTCTGTTGGGAATCGGGATTCCTCTTTTCAGCTTGTCATGATTCAAGCTTTGGATGAACCGATTCGTTTTGACAGACGCCCAATGGGCGAAGATGGAGCCGCTTTGTCTTGGCAAGGCGAGCGATCCCGGCCGCA
>DATBRF010000100.1:0-66252 GCA_036560425.1 Methylocystis sp.
CAGCCGGTCGAGCAGGCCCATCTTCTTCAGGAAGGCCTTGTGGCCGGGAACGCCCACGCCCAACGCCATCTTGGCCGAGCCGATGTTCGACGAGTGCGTGAACACCTCCGGCATGGTGATGACCCGGTTGGTGCCGTGGTACTCGTGGATCTTCTGCCGGCCCCAGTTCAGCACGCCGCCGCGGGTGTCGAAGGTCGAGTTGACGTTGTACTTGCCGGAATCGAGCGCCATGGCCAGCGTCATCGCCTTGAAGGTCGAGCCCATCTCGTAGACGCCGACATTCATGCGGTTGATGTGCGTCAGGTCGAGCGCGTTGGCCTTTTCGTCCGTCGGCTTGTTGGGATCGTAATCGGGAAGCGAAGCGAGCGCGATGATTTCGCCCGTGTTCACGTCCAGGATCGCCGCCGCGCCGGCCTTGGCCTTGAAGCGGGCGACGCCTTTCTCGACCTCGTCGCGCAGCGCATGCGTCGCGCGGATGTCGAGCGACAGAGTGATCGGTTGCAGCTCGTCGGGCGTGGCGCCGAAGCCGAGATTATGCAAATCGGCGAGGCCCTGCCCGTCGATGTATTTCTCGATGCCGGCGATGCCCTGGTTGTCGACATTGGCGAAGCCCAGCACATGGGCTCCGATCGGCCCGTTAGGATAGACGCGCTTGTTCTCCGCAATGAGTCCGACGCCCGGCAGGCCGAGGTGAAACACTTCATCGCGCTGGTGCGGCGTGACCTCGCGCTTCACCCAGACGAAACCTTTCTTCGAGGCGCCGAGACGATCGCGCAATTCCTTGGAGCCCACGTCGGGCAGAACGGCCGTGAGCAGCTCCGTCGCCTCGTCCTTGTCGATGAGACGTTTCGGTTCGGCGAAGACCGACATCACCTTCACGTCGCTCGCCAGCACTTCGCCGTTGCGATCCAGAATATCGGGGCGGGAGGCCGAAACGGCTTCGACGGCCGGATGATGGGCCGTCTCCGGCTTGAAGCCAAGATAGATCAGCTTGGCGCAGATGACGCCGTAGAGAACGAGGAAGCCGAGCGCCGCGAGGCGCATGCGCGAGGCGCTTGCGTCGAGGCGCGTCGAAAAGACCGCGCGGATGAAGCCCGCATATTTCGAGGGCCTCTTCGTCGGGCGCGGGGGCGGCGTTTCGAGCATGTCCGGAATGGGCTGGCGCTCTGTCATGGCTTTTTGGCCTCGCGGCTCGGACTCGCCTGAGCGGCGCCCGGCGCCTTGGTTGCGGCGACGACCTTCGGCGTGGCGGTCTTGGGCTTGGCGGCCTCGGACTTGGGCGTCGTGGTCGGAGCGGAGGGCGCTACGGGGGGCGTCGCCGGCGCGGAGAGCCCGATCTCGCTGAGCTTGGCGCCGATCGAGTCGACGTGGGTCTTGTTTGGCAAGCTTTCGGCCGACACGAGCTGCGACACCTTGAGCGGCTTCAACTCCGGCAGATATTGATCGGCGAGCGGCTGGAGGCGCTCCGGGCGCGTCATATAGGCCCATTCGGCCCGCAAGACGGCGATGGCGTCGCGCTCCGCCTTGATCTCCAGATTGGTCTTGGTGATCTGCTCCAGGCGATACGCCGTCTGATATTTGATCGAATAGGCGTAGACCGCCGAGCTGATCAGCAGCGCAACCGCGAGAATATTGAGAAGCCGGAGCATCAGACTTTTCCTTTCTCGCGCACGGGCAGACGCGCAAGCCGCGTGAGCTTGTCGCCGAGCGGCAAGGAGGCGGCGGCGGTGCGCGTGGCGCAGCGCAGCTTGGCCGAGCGGGCGCGCGGATTGGCGTCGACCTCCTCGCGCGTCGGCGCGATCGGCTGGCGGCCCTCGCAGATGAAGCTTGTTTCCGGCGGCGCAGCTTCGCCAGGCAGGCGACGCGAGCCGGTCTCGCCGCGACCCGACCGCTCGGCGAGGAATTGCTTGACGATGCGGTCTTCGAGCGAATGAAAGGTCACGACGGCGAGGCGCCCGCCTTCCGCGAGGACGCGCTCGGCCGCGGCGAGGCCGTCCAGCAATTCGCCGAGCTCGTCATTGACCGCGATGCGCAGCGCCTGGAAGCTTTTCGTCGCCGGATGAATATCCCCTGGCTTTCCGGGCGCGACGCGCGCGATCATCTCGGCGAGCGCCTTGGTGGAGGTGAAAGGGGCGAGCTTACGGTCGTGGGCGATGGCGCGGGCGATGCGGCGCGAGGCGCGCTCCTCGCCGTAGAAGTAGAGAATGTCGGCGAGCGTCTCTTCATCCGTCTCGTTGACGATGTCCGCGGCGGAAACGCCCCTGCCCTCCATGCGCATGTCGAGCGGGCCGTCGCCTCTAAAGGAGAAGCCGCGCCCGGCCTCGTCGAACTGCATGGAAGAGACGCCGATGTCGAAGACGACGCCATCCAGGGGCGTGAAGTTTTGCGCCTTTGCGACCTCTTCGAGCTGCGAGAAGCGCGCTTCGACCAATGTGAGCCTCGGCTGCGCCTGCGCCACGAGATCCGCGCCCGCGCGAACGGCGGTCGGGTCGCGATCAAGCGCCAGAACCTTTGTGTCGGCGGCCGCGAGAAGGGCGCGCGTATAGCCGCCGGCGCCGAAGGTGCCGTCGAGATAGCGGGCGCCGTCGCGCGGCCGCAGCGCTTCGAGCACCTCTCTGAGCAGCACGGGCACATGCCTGGCGGGATCTTCGCCCGCCGGAAGCCGATCCGCGCCGCTGTCCTTACGCATCGCACTCGCCCTCGCATTCGCCAAAGCCGCGTCCCCGACGCGGCGGCCATGCGTGACCGGGCCTTTTTGAGGCTCACGAGCGGTCAGGGGGCGTCGCGGCGAAATCGGTTGGCGGGCCATTGTTTCGTTCAAAGCGTCGGCGGAGCGGCGGGCAGGCCGCAGCGCCTCCTCCGGCGCCATACAGCATTAAGCTTTGTTAGTCTTAAGGGAGGGTTACCGGCGTCCGCAGGAAATTGCGTCGAATCTCCCGGCGGCGAACCCCACCGGCGGCCCTTGGCCGCCGACCTCCCCGTAAAGGGGAGGTCTCTTTCAGTGGCTAACCGCGAATTCGAGCGCCAGCCGGCCTGTAAGCCGGGTTCTGTATGGCGCGAGGGGACTCGCGCGTGACGGCCATTCCTCTGGGACGGTCGTCGCCGACCGCCTCGAGCAACCAACCCGGGCGACATCCCGGAGACGGGTAGAAAGCTTTTAGCTTTCAGTCGCCCCTATTCGGTTTTGCTCCCGGCGGGGCTTGCCATGCCCTGAAGCGTTGCCGCTCAGGCGGTGCGCTCTTACCGCACCCTTTCACCCTTACCGAGCCGAAGCTCGGCGGTTTGCTTTCTGTGGCGCTTTCCCTGGGGTCGCCCCCGCCGGACGTTATCCGGCGCCGTGTCTCCGTGGAGCCCGGACTTTCCTCTGCGTGACGCAGCGGCCGTCCAGCCGACTGGCTCAATCAGGGATAGGGAGCGCAAGCCGCAAGGTCAAGGCGTGACGATCCGTCTCAACCGCGCAGGAACGGAATCGCCTCCCGCCACGCCGGCCGCTGCGACTCGCGCAGGGACTCGCGCACTTGGGCCGAAACCAGCGCGCCGGCCGCGAGGCCGAAGGCCAGCGCGACATAAGACGCGACCATCGACTTCTTGGAGAGCACCAGCTCCCAGCCGGGAGTGAAGCGGCGGGGCGTCGGGCCGTAATCCACCGCCGCGGCGATCCCCGACATCACAAAGGCGTCGCGCAGCAAGGCCCACAGCGAACGCGGCGGGTTCATCGCCAGCCAGGCCTCGAAGGGCGCCGCCCAAAGAACAGACGAGAACTCATGGATGCCCAAGCCCACCAGCGTATGGCTCGCGCTGGGCAGCTCGACTTTGGCCGCCTCGTCGCCCCGAATCCAGTGGCTTGTGGCGTTGGCGGGCTGAAACGCGCTTTTGCCTTCCATTTTCGCGAGCGCGGCCAGCGCCGCCGACGAGACGAGCGTCGCCACCGTGCCGGTCACCGCGGCCGAAAGCGCGAGATGCGACCATCCGTTGTCCATGACCCTGTTCATAAGCGCCTCCCGAGAGCGTCTTCGGCAGGTGCAACCAAGGGAAGCGGGCCTGGTTCCGCGCTTCCGGCGGCGGGCGAATTGCTTTAAGCGAAACATCATGAAGGCGGGGCAGGATGAATCGAAAGGGGCCCACACCGTCGACGTGCTGGCGCCTGTCGCGGTGGACACCCCCTATTCTTATCTCGCCCCGCCGGCCTTCGGATTGCAGCCCGGCGACAGCGTCACAGTCCCGCTCGGGACGCGCGAGGCCTATGGCGTCGTCTGGTCGGTCGAAGAAACGCGCGTTCCCCGCAGCAACCTCAAGACTGTCGCCTCTCGCCTCGATCGCCCGCCGCTCTCGCAAAAGCTGCGCGATTTCATCGACTGGCTCGCGCGATACACGCTGACGCCGCGCGGCATGGCGCTGCGTCTCGCCACGCGGTCGGCCGAGGAAGCCGCGCCCGACACGCCGCGCACGCTCTATCGCGCAACAGGGACGAACCCCAAGCGATTGACGCCGACGCGCTCACGCGTGCTGGAGGCCGCCAAGGGGGGCGTGGCCTTCTCGAAGAAAGCGCTGGCCGAATCGGCCGCTTGTTCGGCCGGCGTGATCGACGCGCTTGTCGACGAAGGCGCCTTGGAAGCTTTAGCGGCGGCGCCGGAGCCCGTCGCGCGCGCCCTCGATCCGGATTTCGCGGCGCCTGTTCTGGAGCCCGCGCAACGCGACGCGGCTGACGCATTAACCGAGGCCGTGCGCGAACGCGCGTTCAAGCCTTTTCTTCTCGAAGGCGTCACAGGCTCCGGCAAGACCGAAGTCTATTTCGAAGCCATCGCCGCGGCGCTGAAAGAGGGCGGCCAGGCGCTCGTCATGATGCCCGAGATTGCGCTCACTGCGCAGTTTCTCGAGCGCTTCGCCGCGCGCTTCGGCGAGAAGCCGGCCGAATGGCATTCGGGCGTATCGGAACGCAAGCGCGCGCGCATCTGGCGCGCGGCCGCGACCGGCGAGCTTTCGGTTGTGGCCGGCGCGCGCTCGGCGCTGTTCCTCCCGTTCCGCGACCTTCGCCTCATCATCGTCGATGAAGAACATGAAGGCGCGTACAAGCAGGACGACGGCGCCTCATACCACGCGCGCGACATGGCGGTGGTGCGCGCGCGTTTCGAAAATGCGGCGATCGTGCTCGCCTCGGCGACGCCCTCGATCGAAACGCGCGTCAACGCCGAACGCGGACGCTACGGATATCTGCGTCTCAAGGCGCGCGCGGGGTCGCGTCCCATGCCGCTGCTCGAGCCCATCGACATGCGCGCCGAAGGCCCCGAACGGGGGCGCTGGATCGCGCCGCGCCTTGCGCTCGCTATCGGCGAAACCATTGCGCGCGGCGAACAGGCGCTGCTTTATCTCAATCGTCGCGGCTATGCGCCTTTGACGCTTTGCCGCGACTGCGGCCATCGCTTCCGTTGTCAAAATTGTGACGCCTGGCTCGTCGAGCATCGCTTTCGCCGCGCGCTCATCTGCCATCATTGCGGCCATACAGAACGCCGCCCGGACGCGTGCCCCGAATGCGGCGCGGAAGATTCTCTTGCAGCCTGCGGCCCTGGCGTCGAGCGCCTTGCGGAAGAAGCGGCGATGCTCTTTCCGCACGCACGCATTCTCGTGCTGTCGTCCGACTTCCCCGGGGGCGCCGAAAGGCTGCGGCGCGAGCTCGACGAAATCGCCAAAGGCGCCTTCGACATCGTCATCGGCACGCAGCTCGTCGCCAAGGGTCACAACTTTCCGCACCTCACGCTTGTCGGAGTCGTCGATGCGGATTTGGGGCTCGGCAGCGGCGATCCGCGCGCGGCCGAGCGCACCTTCCAATTGCTCAATCAGGTGACGGGACGCGCCGGACGCGGCGACAAGCCGGGGCGAGCCCTCATACAAACATTCCAGCCCGAGCATTCCGTCATCGCCGCCTTGCTCTCGGGCGATTGCGAGAAATTCTACGCCCAGGAAATCGCGCTGCGCGAACGCGCCGGACTGCCGCCTTTCGGCCGTCTCGCAGCGCTCATCGTTTCTGGCAAGGACGCGGCCTCGGCGGAAGCGCATGCGCGCGCCTTGGCGCGCGCCGCGCATGATCTGCCGCCGTCGCCGCGCTATCGCGTCGCGGCGCTCGGCGGATTGCCCGAAGCCGAGGAGATTATGATTCTCGGTCCCGCCGACGCGCCGATCGCGCTCATTCGTGGACGGTTTCGTTATCGCCTGCTGGTGAAGGCGCCACGCAGCGCCGACGTGCAAAGCTTCTTGCGCGACCTCATCTCAGCGGCGCCAAAGGAGCGTGGCGGCGTGCGCGTGCAGATCGACATCGATCCACAAAACTTCCTGTGATCGAACCTCCCCAGCCCTCACCCGCTTAGCAGGTGTGACCGTGGCTGCGGGAGGGGCAGGCAGGGGCAGACCCGGTTGAAACAGAAAAATCCCGCGACAGATAGCAGTGGCTGTAAAGCGCGCGTGCGCTTTTCATCTTTGCTGCATGGAAGGACGCAAAATGAACATGAAGCCAGTCTTCTTCGCCGCGCTCCTCGGGGGCGTTATCGCCTCTGCGCCATTCGCTTCCGCAATGACCATCGCGCCGTTGGCCGCTCCGGGCGTCGATGCCCAGAAAGCGCATATGCTCAAAGTTTGCGAACACGGCCGCTGTTTCTGGACCTACCACCATCCAGGCTGGCGTCATGAGCGCATGGGTTACGGCGGCGGGAGCCACCGCGGTTACCAAGGTCGCTGAGCCGAGCAGTCGCATGCGCTCGGTCATGGGCTCGCGGCGCAACCGCGAGTCCTTTTCTTTTTTAGAGAAAGTCGAATGGCCGCGTCCTCCTTCGCTGCGCGGCGTCGTTTTCGCCAGGTTCGCGGCGCGACCATTGAAAGCAAGGAAGCGGGCGACAGATACGCCGGACCTCCCTCGGCGGGAGGAGCCCTTGTCCTCGACAGGAAAGGACCGGACGATGAAGAATACGCTCGCTTTATTCGCCTTTGCGTCGCTCAGCGCCATCACTCTCACGGCGTCCGTCTCGAAGGCCATGCCGCTCGCGCAACCGGCGCAGAGCAACGCCATCGAGCGCGCTTTCGCCGCCACGCCCTGCAACGACAAAAGCGACTGCCAGTCGTCATACGGCGCCACCCGCGTCGAGTGGGACGAAAGTCGCGAACACGGCGGGCGCTACGGCTATCGCAATCGCGACGAGGAATATGAGCACCATCCCCGTTATCGGGATAGGGACGAATACGAACAGCGCGGCGAATATCGCGGCCACGGACGATACGGCCGTAATAGGGACGAGTATGAGGAGCGCGGCGAATACGGCGGCCACGGTCGATATGGCCGCAATATGGAGAAGGGCTACGAAGAGCGCGGCGAATATGGCGGCCATGGTCGATATGGCGGCAATTGGGAGAAGGACTGAGCGCCGCGAATGCGATCCGCGGACGACGAATGAGGGTCGCGTCACCAGAACGCGCGCGGCTTAAGCAACCGCGCGCGTAGCTAATTTGCTTATCAACCGCGACCCACGACGCGAGCGACAACTTTCGCCGTGTAATCGACCATCGGCACGATGCGCGCGTAATTCAGCCGCGTCGGCCCGATGACGCCGAGCGCGCCAATGATGCGCCGCGCGCCGTCACGCAACGGCGCAGCGATCATCGAGGAGCCGGAGAGCGAAAAAAGCTTGTTCTCCGAGCCGATGAAAATGCGCACGCCCTCGCCTTCTTCCGCACGCTCCAGCAAGTCGATCACGGCGGTCTTCGTTTCGAGGTCGGCGAAGAGAAGGCGCACGCGCTCGAGATCGGCCGCCGCAGTCAGATCTTCCAGAAGATGCGCCTGGCCGCGCACGATCAGCTGACGATTGTCGGTCGTGAGGCCGCCCCAGCTCGCGAGCCCCGCCTGCACGAGCCGGGCGGTCAATTCGTCGAGCTCCGTGCGGGCGGCGCGGCGCGAGGTCTCGATGCTTTCGCGCGCCTCGGCGAGCGTGCGGCCCGTGATGCGCGCATTGAGATAATTCGCCGCCTCGATCAGGGCGGAAGCGGGGAGATCCCGCGAAACGGGAATGACGCGGTTCTCGACGGTCCCGTCGTCGGCGACAAGAATGGCAAGCGCGCGCTCCGGCTCGAGGCGGACGAAGTCGATCTGCTTGAGGCGCATATTTTCCTTGGTCGCGACGACGACGCCGGCAACCCGCGTCAGTCCCGAGAGGAGGCTCGTCGCCTCCACGAGCACGCCTTCGAGATCATGGTCCTTCGACGCCGCCTCTACTTCCGCCGTAATGCGGGCGCGCTCGGTTTCCTCCAGATCGCCGATCTGCAACATGGAGTCGACGAAGAAGCGCAGGCCGAGTTCTGTCGGCAGGCGTCCGGCGCTGGTGTGCGGCGCATAAATGAGCCCGAGCTCCTCGAGATCCTGCATTACATTGCGGACCGAGGCCGGCGACAAAGTCATCGGCAGAAGGCGCGACAATTGCCGCGAGCCGACAGGTTCGCCCGTCGTCAGATAGCTATCGACGAGCTGGCGAAAAATTTCTCGCGAACGGTCGGTGAGCAGCGCGAGATTGGATGCCGACGGCATGATCGGCGACGGTCTGATCATGGACACAAGAATAACGCATCGCCGCGCGGCGTCGAGAAACAAAAAACCCGGCCGAGAAAGGCCGGGTTGGATTTTGCGCGAATAGACGGGCCTCAGATCCCCAGCTCGGGCATGCCGATCAGCGCGCCAAGGTTCTTCACATGGTAGTTGATGCCGATGCGAGCGATATGGGTGTCGAAACCATTGCCCGTGAAGATGCGGAAGGAGTTGTTGGGAAAGCCCACGCCCGCGCCGTGCACACCCTGCAGGCTCGAATAGAGATATTCGGCTTTCACCGAGACCTTGTCCAGCAGCGCATATTCGAGGCCGGCGCCGACGGTCCAGCCCGCCTGCCAATTGGAGGCCGAGGTCGGGAAGAGGGAGCCGCCGACGGCGTCGACGCCGTTCGCATGCAGCTGACCATAGGCGAGGCCGCCCGTTATATAAGGCAGGAAACGGCCGAAGGCATAACCGAAACGCAGACGCTCAGCGCCGAACCAGCGCAGCCGGCTGTTCAAGCCAAAGCCCGAGCCGCCGATATTGCTTCTCACATCGGCATAGTTGAACTCGGACTCGTAGCCGATCACGAAATTATTCGGAAGCTGCCAGGTCGCGCCGCTCTCTACGCCGACGAGAAAACCGCTCGTCCCGCTGGAGGAGGGCAGGCTGCTAAAGGCGACGAACGGAACGCCCAGGCTATAGACATTCGAAAGATAGTTGGCCGAGCCGCCGCCGTAGGAGCCGGTGACGCCGACATGATAACCGCTCCAGTCGAAGCCGATAGCGGGCGGGGGCGGCGGCGGAGCCTTGTAGCTTGGCAGGTCTGCTGCGGTCGCCGCGCCGAAAGCTAGGACCGACGCCGCCGCGCCGAAAACCGTCGCCTTGAAATTCATTTCTTTGTCTCCAACAGCAAGGCCGCCCGGTCGCCGGCGCAGCAAGATCCTTCGGCTAAAGTAACATCCCGAAATGCGTGAAGAAATTGTTGGCGACGCCTCACCCGCGAATTTACCCGGCGCGTTGCTCTCGCGTCACACTAGGCATTAGTATTCTGTTTTTTATTTGAGAACGGCGTTGGACTAGGCCAGCAGCGGCTCGGCGAGGGCGCTCAGCCTGCGTTCGTAGGCCCCAAGGGAAAAACGCAAATCGTAATAAGCGCGCGCCGCGCTCGCGCTGCGTTCTGATTCGTTTTTCGGCGCCAAGGCGGCGGCGGAGCGAAGCGCCGCAGCGAACTCCTCGCCTGTTTCCGCAAGGGTGAGACCGGGGAGGGTGAAGGCGTCCGCATCCATCCCGCGCAAGGCGCAGGGCGTCGCAATGATGGGCAGGCCGCTCGACATGGCCTCGACTGTCTTGATCGAGAGCCCCGTGCCGCTGATCGTGGGGAGGAGCACAAGCTTCGCATTCGCGTAGATCGCGCCAGGGTCATCGACCCGGCCAAGGAACCACTCCTTATAGGCCGAATATTGCTCGGGGGCGCGGGCGCGCACGCCTGCATCGACGTTGCCGGCGATCTTCACCGCGACGCCCGGCGCTTTCGGCGCGACCTCGCGCAGAAACCAGATCAGGCTCTCCACATTAGCGGCATTGTTGCTGGAGACGATGACGATGTCCGGCCCGCCGGGGCCCGTGGGAGCGGGAGGCGTCGGCGGATAGAGCAGCTCATGGCGCTTTTCCGGCAGCAGCGCGCGAAAATCCTCCGCCTCCTGCGCATTGAGATGGAGCAAAAGATCGGCGCCGCGCATCGCCTCCAGCTCCTGCGCCAACATGGCCTCATAGCTCACGCGCGGCGAGAGCCAGGGCATGCGCTCGTTGATGAGGGCGAATTGCCGTGCCTGCAGATCGTGGGTGTCGAGCAGGATGGGCGCGCGCCCCGACGCAAGCCGCCGCGCAACCGGCATCAGGAAAAAGTGGTTGCAATGAACGAGATCGTAGTCGCGCCCTTCCGCCTGCCCGCAAAGCTCGGCGAGCTCCGCCATGCCGAGCCGTATCGCCGCCTGGTCGCCGTGAATATAGGGCCAGAGCGTTTGCGTGAGGAAGCGCGGGCCCAGCATCGCGTGGAACGGCGCGCCGCCGTACGAGCGGGGGCCGGCGTCGAGCTCCGGCGTGCTCCCCCTGAAATTCTTCCAGATCCACGCTCTGCCGGGGACGAAGCCGGGATCGGAGCTGATGGCCACGGGCATGACTTCCGCGCCCATCGCCCGATAGGCATCGATCTGCCCGAGCACGACCCGATAGGTGCCGCAGGAATGCCAGGCCGGATGGACGAGCGCCACGCGGCGGCCGGCAAGATTTGCGTCGCTCATGCCGGAAGAGTTTCCAATTCAGCGGCAAGCGCCCGCGCATAGGCCTCGGGGCTGAAGGCCGCCTCGTAGAAGCGGCGCGTGTCGCTCGACGCCGGCGGGGTCTCGCCGCCGTCAGCGCGCGCCTGCGCCGCCCGCCAGTATTGGGCGAATTGCTCGGCGTTCTCGGCGAGCGAGATATTGGAGAGGGTCGAGGGATCGACTCTCATGCCCCGGAAGGCGAGCGGCGTCGCAACCAGCGGCGCGCCACAGGAGAGCGCCTCCACCGCCTTGATCGAGAGGCCGTGGCCCTCGATTGTCGGCAGCAGCACGCAGCCGGCGTTAGCGTAGACGGAGCCGATATCTTCGACCCGTCCTTTGAACAGGGCTCGATGCGCCTCATAAAGCGCCGGGTCGCGCCGTTTCACGCCCGCGTCGATATTGCCGTAGATGCAAACGCTTGCGCCGCGGGCGCGCGGAGCCGCCTCTTGCAGCAGCCAGCGCAGGCTCATGTAGTTGGCGTAATTGTCGCTCGCGACGATGATGATTTCGCGCCCTCGCGCGCGCGGAACCTCCTGCACGGCGGGATAGATCAGCGCGTGGCGTCCGTGCGGCGAAAGCGCTCGGAAATCTCGGTCTTCCTCCTCATTGAGATGCGCGCAGAGATCGGCGCGGCGCATCCAGTCGAGCTCCACCGCCAGCATCTCGTCATAGCCGACGTAGGGCGGGATGAAGAAGCCGCCCCTGTTGCGCAGCACATATTGGCGCGCCTGAATGTCCTGGGTCTCGAGAATCACCGGAACCCGCCGGCCGCGCTTCAACCGTTCGACGAGGGGCAGCGTGAAGTAATGGTTCGCGTGGATCAGATCGATCCTTTCGAGATCGTCGGGGACGGGAACGCGCTTGGCGATTTCGATCAGCCACGACGCCTGATCGCCATGGATGAGGCGCCACCAGCCATCCACGAGAAGCCGCGAGGCCAGAGCGGCGATCGTTGCGCTGCAGAAATATCGGCGATCGGCCCCCAGGCCGCGGGTGGCCGCAAGATAGGCCGGCCAGCGCCCGCCATGAGGCGGCGGCGAGGAGAGATCGTCCATCATCGCAATTGACAGCACGCGCGCGCCAAGCGCCTTGTAAGCGGCGATCTGGCTGACGTTGACTTGATAACTGCCGCAACTATGCCAGGCGGCGTGGACCACCGCGACGGTCTTCCCGGCAAGGGGCTGGGCCGACAGAGACGCCTCGGCGCGCGCGCCCCGGCCCGGCGCCTCGGAGATCTCGCCCAATCGACCGCCCCCTTGCTTTTGCCCGAATTTTACAAGTACACACCCTATATGAGCCTTCGTCTTCCGAATCCACCCCTTCGCGCGCCCGACTCGCAGGCTGGCGCCGCCGACGCCTCCAAGCGCTATGGCATCGCCATCGTGGGCAATGACAAGATCATCGATTGGCTACTGCCCTTCCTCGAGAGCTATCGGGACACCAATTCGTCCCTGCCGATCTATCTCATTCCCTATGACGACAATGTCGAGATGACGCGCCGCGCCGCCGACGTTTTCGGCGCGACCTATGTGGCCGAGGAGCCGGTCGAGATAGACAGGCTTTCCCACGAGCTCTATCCGGGGTTTTTCAACAACAACCGCCGTCGCCTGCGCAAGCTTCAAGCCCTCGCCCTGCCGCTGGACGAGGTCGCCTATGTCGATGTCGACGTTATTCTCTTCCGCGACTTCACGCCAATCTTCGGCAAGCTCGAAGCCGGCAAAAGAGAGTTCATCGTCGCCTCCCCGAGCTTCGAATATGTCTATAACGACAGGCGCAGCAATTACCCGTTTCTCGACGACGCCCTGCTCTTCAATGATGGGTTCTGGGTCACCTCCAACAAATATCTCAAGCTTTCCGACTTCATCGAGACGATGAAGGCCGATGCCGAGATTTTCCACGACGTTCGCAAGCGCGGCCAGCTCTTTGCGCAGCCGCTCGTGAATTTCGTCACCCATCGCCGGGGGATCAAGATCGAGCTGTTGCCCAATGTCGTGGAAAAGGCCTCTCACGAGAGCTTCTACAAAGCCCCGGGGGTAAACTTCGTCGACGGAAAGCCGGTCGATTACGAAGGCAAGGAAATCTATTTCGCGCACTGGGCCGGCGCAACGGCGCTGCCCTCGCGCGGCGTCTTCGACCCGGCCTGGACCGAATATTCCAAAGCCGCCTGGGCGCGGTTCAAGAAATAGAGCCGCAGGACGACACGCCTTGATGCTTAACCCGTCATTACGAGCGCGAAGCGATCCAGGGGCCTTGATGTGGCTCTGGATTGTTTCGTCGGCGGCGCTCCTCGCAATGGCGGGAATGACGGCAAGGGCGCGATAACCCGTGCCCCGGCTGCTTTTTTCCTATCTTTTCAAGCGCGTGGGCTTCAATGTCCTCGTGGTGCAGTTTGCGCTGTCCGTTCCTGTCGTCCTATCCTACCTTCTCTATCAGCTGCCGCCCGCCGCCGTGCGTGGCGGGCTCGTCATTCCCGCGCTTGTCGGCGTTACGCCGACCGTCGCTTTCGTAACCTTGCCGATGGCGGTGGGCGTCGCCACGGCTCTGGAGTTTTCGCGCATGGCGAGCGAAGGCATGATCGCCGTGCTCTATGCGCTGCGGCTCTCGGCATGGTCCATTTGCCGGCCGGCGCTGTCGCTCGCGGCGGGCATCGTCGTCCTCGGCTATCTTCTCGCCAATTTCATCGCCCCGCATTATTCGAGCAGCATGCAGGACGTGCTGAACGTCGTGCGCAATTCGCTCAATCACCGCATGCTCGATGCGGCCCATTTCTACACCTTCTCCAACGGCGTGAAGACGCTCTACCTCGAGCGCTGGATCACGCCGGACATCGCCGCCAATCTTTTCATGCGGCAGATTTCCATCGAGAAAATGCAGGAAGAGACCATCACGGCGGCGCGCGCCGAGTTCCGGCGCAATGAATCCGGCGTCATCGTCGCCCTTTCCAAGGGCAGCATTCAGACTCGCTCGCTCTCGAGCAACGAGGTCCGCATCGCGAATTTCGACGAATACGCCATGGCGCTCCCGATGCAGGGCAGCGGCTCCCTGCCCGATCGCGGCTGGAAGGGCGTTTACGAATTATCGGCAGGCCCGTTCCTTGCCAATCTGACGCTCGCGAAATTGGATCGTCGACAATTTGGCGAATGGATGGCGGAAGCGGCCAAACGTTTCGGCGTCCCGGTCCTCGCCATCGCCCATACGCTGCTCGCCATGGCGCTGACGTTGACCTTCGGCAACATCACCGGCCGCCGTGGCGCGGCCGGCAGCCTCACGATCATCGCCATTCCGGCGACGCATATCACCTATCTGGTGGCGCTCGAATCGCTTTTGCGCGTCAGCGCCTGGTTCGCCATCCTTTTGACCGTCGCCGTGGCGGCCGAAATCGGCCTTTCCCTCTGGCTCATCGCCAAGCTGAATTACAGCCCGCGCCCGAAGCGCTTCGACGCCGCCGTCCCCGTTACGCCCGGCTACGCCGCGCCCGTCGCCTGACTTTCTTCTTCCGCGACCATCGCGGCGCGATAGTCGGCGATGATGCGGGCTGGCTCGCCAATCTCCCGCACGACGCCGTTTTCCAGCCACAGCGCGCGGTCGCAGAGATTTTCCAGAAAAGCGAGGTCGTGCGAGACCATCAGGATCGTGCCCCTGCGGCTGAAGTCCGAGATATATTTCTCGCATTTACGCTGGAAAATCTCGTCGCCGACCGACAAGGCCTCGTCGACGATCAACACATCGGCGTCCGCAAAGGCGCAAATGGCGAAAGCGACGCGCGCGATCATGCCCATGGAATAGGTGCGCATGGGCTGCTCGAAGAACGGGCCGATGTCCGCGAAAGCGGCGATGTCATCTATGCGCGCGTCGACCTCCTTGCGCGAGAGGCCCAGGATCGCCGCGCCGATGCGGGCGTTCTCGCGGCCTGTGAGGAGACCGTCGAAGCCGGAGCCCAAAGCGAGGATCGGCGCGATGCGGCCGTTAACCTCGAAAGCGCCCTTGGTCGGCGCGGTGATGCCGCAGAGAATCTGCAGCAAAGTCGTCTTGCCCGCGCCGTTGCGCCCGACGATGCCGACCCGCTCGCCCTTCCCGACCGTGAAGGTCATGTCGTGGAGGACCCACTTCTCCTTGTAGAACTGCTTCCACAGGCCGAAGAGGACTTGTTTGAGCTGATCGTTTTGATGCGCGTAGAGCTGGAAGGCTTTTCCGATGCCGCTACAGCGGATGGCTGGCTCAGATGACATCGACGATGACCGATTTGTAGCGCATGAAGAACTGGTAGCCCGCCAGGAACACGGCGTAAGAGACGGCCACGGCGATCAGATAGCCGAAGACATTGGGCACATGACCGTCGAGCGCCACGGCGCGCATCATCTCGATATAGTCGCCCACGATGTTGAGCCGCAACAGCCAGGCCGTCGAAACGGACATCTGCTCGATCTGTTCGAGACGGTAGAAGATCGGGGTCGCAAACATCAGCACCGGCACGATCGAGGCCATGATATGCGCGACGTCGCGCGTGAAGGCGCCGAGCGCCATCAGGAACCAGACGACGCCGAGGATGAAGAGGAAGAAGGGGACGACGAGCAGCGGCGTCAATACGATCGTCAGCGGCAGCGTCCCCGCGGTGAACAGGCGAAAGGCGATGTAGACGCCGAAGGCGACGCCGGCATAAGTGAAGGCGCGGATGGTCGCCGTCCAGGCGATGGTTTCGCTCGGAAAAATCGAACGCTTCACGAAGTTCACATGCTCATGGAGCAGGATCGGCGCGCGATAGGCAAGCTCGCTGAACAGATTGAAGACGATGAGCCCGATGAAGATGCCGCCGGCGTAATCCATCACGCTCATGCCGGCGGATAGCTGCGGCACCGTGATCGAAAAAAGCGTCGTATAGGTCAGGAGCATCAGGAGCGGCGCGAGCACCGCCCAGGCAGGACCCAGGAAAGAGCCGCGAAAGCGGGAGATGAATTCGCGGCGCACCACGGCGCGGATGAGTTCCCGGTGACGCCAGGCCCGTTCGAAAGGGGCGAGATAAGCGGGCGGGATCGAGGCGAGCAACAGTCTCTCTGTCCTTTGCGAAGCTGCGCCCAAACGGCGTATCGCTCCGCATAGACCAGTTCGGGCCGGGCGCTGTCAATGGCGGGGTTAACCGACCTCCTGCCTGGGCGTATTCTCTCCCTCCAGGAGGCGGCGATGCTGACGCGCCGGCATACGTTAAAACTCTTCGGCGCGGCCGCGGTTGCGCCATGCGCGGCTCGCGCCCCGCCAGACTACCGTGTCGACACATGGACCGGCGACAGCTTCGCGCCCATGCACGCTATCCGCGACGGGAGGTGGAGCCAACCTCTGCCGGCCCCCGAGGGCCGGGTCGACGTCGCCATCGTTGGCGGCGGCCTTGCGGGCCTCGCGGCCGCGACGCTGCTGCACGACCGCGACATTCTGCTCTTGGAGCGCGAGGCCGGGCCCGGCGGCGTCGCCAAATCGGCCCGCTGGCGTGATGTCGAATACGCGCTGGGCTCCGCCTACTTCATCGACATCTCCGAACCCTTCGGTCCCTTCTACGAGATGCTGGGCCTTGCGCCCCAGCTCGCGCCGGAGCCGGAGAATCGCGTGATCGCCGCCGGGTCTGCCGATGCGCTCAGCGGGCCGTTGCGCGCCCCTTTGGAAAAGCTGCGCGCCTTTGTGGCGAAGCTTATGGCGAGCGCCGATTTCCCAAGGATGCCGATCGAGGCGGCGTCGCCCACGGCGCTCGCCCTGGATCGGCTGACGTTGGGCCGGCTTCTCCTCCAGGAAGGAATGGACCCTGCGCTTTTCCCTTTTCTCGACGCCTACAGCCGCTCGGCCATGGGCGCGCCGGCGGATGAGGTCTCGGCCTATGTCGGAATTAACTTTCTCTCCGAGTTCACCGGCCGGATTTACGCCTTTCCGGGCGGCAACGCCGCGCTCGCAAAGGCGATGGCGAACAGAATCACCGGCGCCGGATCCGGACGCATCCTCACCGGGGCGTCGGTCTTCGCGGTGGAGCCCTCGGATGGCGGGGACGCCCGCGTCGCCTGGTTCGATACGCAGAATATGGGCGAGCCTCGCTGCGTGGCCGCCAAATGGGTCGTGCTGGCGGCGCCCTATTTTTTTGCGGCGCGCCTCCTGCGCGGGATCGACCCGGCCGCCAAAGCGGCGATGACAGGCATGCGGCGGGGCAGCTTTCTCGTCGCCAACTGCTGCTTCGAGGGCGAGTTCTCGCCCGGCGCCTATGATTGCTGGGCGCCTGAGGCGGAGAGCTTCACCGACGCCGTCGACGCGGGCGCCGCGCTCGGGGAGAGACGGCCGAAGGACCATGGCGTTTTGACCGCCTATGCGCCCTTCCACGACCCCCATTTGGGGCGCGCGCAATTGCTCTCGGGGGACGGCGCGGCGCTGGCGGCGCCCATTGTCTCGGAGCTGCGGCGCGTCCTTCCCGAAGCCTTCGCCAAGGCGCGGCTCGCCGAAGTGCGGCTGACGCGCTGGGGCCACCACCATCTCATCCCCGCGCCGGGGATCATCGAGACGATGCGCAAGCTGCCCAAACGGTTGGGCAATGTGCTCCTCGCCCATTCGGACGGCCAGGGCATGCCGGCCGTCGAAAGCGCAATCATCGAGGCGCATCGCGCGGCGGCGGCGATCGGTTAGGGCCACCGCTTTCTGGCGTAACCGGTCGCAGTCTCACAAACCGGCCGATCGCGCGCCCTTACTCGACTGTGACGCTCTTGGCCAGGTTTCTCGGCTGGTCCACATCCTTCCCCATAAAGGTCGCGACGTGATAGGCGAGGAGCTGCGCCGGAATGGCGTAGACGATCGCCGCGAAGGGCCCGGCGATGATCTCCGGCATTTCGATAAAGCCTGCGAGATCCGCCGCCGCCTCCTGTCTCGCGCGGGGCGAGCCGATCAGGATCAAATGGCCGCCGCGCGCCGCGACCTCCTGCAGGTTCGACACCGTCTTTTCCAGGTTCGCGTCAGGCGGCGCCAGGACGATCACCGGCATGGCGTAGTCGATGAGCGCGATCGGCCCATGCTTCAATTCGCCCGCCGCATAGCCCTCGGCGTGGATGTAGGACAGCTCCTTGAGCTTCAGCGCCCCTTCCATCGACAGCGGAAAGGCCGGGCCGCGGCCGAGATACAATGCGCTCGAGGCGCGGGCGACGTCGCGCGCGACAGGCTCGATCGCCGCTTCACGCTCGAGCGCCGCCGCCATCTGGCCGGGCGCGGCGATGAGCTCGGAAACGAGCTCCCGCTCGCGCTCCTTCGTCAGCACGCCGCGCGCACGGCCCAGGGCCAGCGCAAGACAGGCGAAGACCGCGAGCTGGCAAGTGAAAGCCTTTGTCGAGGCGACGCCGATCTCCGGCCCCGCGAGAGTCTTGGCCACCGTGTCGCTCTCGCGGGCGATGGTCGAGGTCTCGACATTGACGATGGAGAGAATGTGCTGGCCCTGCGCCTTGGCGTAGCGCAGCGCGGCGAGCGTATCCGCGGTCTCGCCGGATTGCGAGACGAGAATCATCAGCCCCTTCTCGGGCAAAGGCGGATCGCGGTAGCGAAACTCCGAGGCGATGTCGATCTCGACCGAAAGCCGCGCGAAGCGCTCCAGCCAGTAGCGCGCCACGAGCCCGGCGTAATAGGCCGTGCCGCAGGCGGAAATCGTCACGCGCGACAGGCTCTTGGGGTCGAAGTTCAGCTCGAAGGGCAGGCGAACCACCCCCTCGGCGAGGTCGAGGTAATGGGCGAGCGTGCGGCCGACGACCTCGGGCTGCTCGTGGATTTCCTTGGCCATGTAATGGCGATAATTGCCCTTGTCGACGAGGAGCGAGCCCTGCTGCAAGGGCAGGCGGCGCCGTTCGACGGGCGCGCCCGAGGCGTCGAAGAATTGCGCGCCGTCGCGGCGTAGCACGACCCAGTCGCCTTCATCGAGATAGGCGATCGTCGTCGCAAAAGGCGCGAGCGCCAGCGCATCCGAGCCCAGATAAGCGCCCTCCGCGCTCCAACCGACGGCGAGCGGCGAGCCGCGCCGCGCGCCGATGAGCAAATCGGGCTGACGGTCAAAGAGAAAGGCGAGCGCAAAAGCGCCCTTGAGGCGTTTGAGCGCGGCCGCAACAGCTGCCTCGGGAGCCGCCCCGCCCTGCATTTCGTCGGCGACGAGATGGGCCACGACCTCCGAGTCGGTCTGTGAGTCGAAGACATGGCCTTTCGCGATAAGCTCTTCGCGCAGCTCGCGAAAATTCTCGATGATGCCGTTATGAACCACCGCGACGTGGTCGTTGGCGTGCGGATGGGCGTTGGTCTCGTTCGGCTTGCCATGCGTCGCCCAGCGCGTATGGCCGATGCCGACATGGCCGCGCATCGGCGCCGTGGCGAGCTTCTCCTCGAGATTTTTCAGCTTGCCGGACGCGCGAAGGCGGGTCAGGCGGCCCTCTTCGAGCGTCGCGATCCCGGCCGAATCATAGCCGCGATATTCGAGCCGCTTCAGCGCTTCGACGAGCTGTCCCGCGATGGGACAATTTCCCAAAATTCCGACGATTCCGCACATGATGCTGCCTCCGAAAAAACTGGTAGCAAAAGCGCCGCCACATTGGATTGCGGGGGCAATCCAACGCTCATCGAGGTTAAACCGCGCCTACGCCCGCGATATACAACTGCGTATGTCCGCGCCGGCGACATCGCCGCCCTTGCAGAAGGGGAGGAAACGCCGAGGCGCCGCCCGGTCCGCCGGATTCGGCCGCGCGCAGGCTGATGCGCTTTGGCGCAGCCTCCTACAATCCATAGTCACGACTTCTTTGCTGCAGCCTTCCGCTCCGCCTGCGCCGACCGGAACGCCGCTCCCCAGCCCGCCTTCTCGACCTGCCGGCCGCGGGCGACGGCGAGCGCGTCGGCGCTCACGTCCTTGGTGACGACAGAGCCGGAGCCCACATAGGCGCCCGCCCCGATCTTCACCGGCGCGACCAGCGCGGAATTGGAGCCGATGAAGGCGTTCTCGCCGATCTCTGTGCGGTATTTGAAGAAGCCGTCGTAATTGCAGGTGATCGTGCCCGCGCCAATATTGGCGTTCGCGCCGATGTCGGCGTCGCCGATATAGGTCAGGTGATTGACCTTGGCCCCCTTAGCGACCATGGCGTTCTTGATCTCGACGAAATTGCCGACCTTCGCCTTTTCGGCGAGAGCGACGCCCGGCCGCAACCGGGCGAATGGCCCGATCGTCGCGCCCTCCCCGACGCAGGCGCCTTCGATATGGGAGAAGGCGTGAATCACCGCCTCGTCGGCGATCGAGACGCCGGGGCCGATGACGACGTGGGGCTCGATCGTCACGTCGCGGCCGAGAACCGTGTCATAGCTGAGGAAAACGGTCTCTGGCGCGATCATGGTGACGCCCGCCGCCATGGCCGCGCGGCGCAGACGGTCCTGCGCGACGGCCTCTGCCTGAGCAAGCTGGACCCGGTCGTTGACGCCGAGCACTTCCTCCTCTTCCGCCACAACCACCGACGCCTCGCGCCCATCGTTCCGCGCGATCTCGACGATGTCCGTCAGATAGTACTCGCCCTTGGCGTTGGCGTTGCCGATGCGGCCGAGCCAGCCCAAGGCGGCGGCGCCGTCGATCGCCATCAGCCCGGCGTTGCAAAGCCGTATGGCGCGTTCGGCCTCGCTCGCGTCCTTCTCCTCCCGGATGGCGAGCAGCCGGCCGGTTCCATCCTGCAGCAGGCGGCCATAGCCGAAGGGGTCCACGGCGGCGAAACCCAGCGCCGCGACGCCCGCTCCGGCCGCAAGCGCCTCCCGCAAGCCGCGAATAGCGCGGCCAGTCACCAGCGGCGTGTCGGCGAAAAGCACGAGAAGGTCGTCGCAGCCGGCGGCGATCGCCTCCCGCGCGGCGAGCACGGCATGGGCGGTGCCGAGACGCTCTCCCTGCACGAAGGTTCGGGCGTGGGGCGCGCGCCGCAGCGTTTCGGCGACGACGTCATCCCGGCCCGATCCCACCACGACGGCGACATTATCGACGCCCGCCGCCGCGATCGCGGCAAGCACATGGGCCAGCATCGACCGCCCGGCGACCTGATGGAGAACCTTCGGCGTATCGGATTTCATGCGCGTGCCATCGCCAGCGGCGAGGACGATCGCGAGCGCTTTACGAGAGCTCGACATGAGGCGCCTTTGGTTTGGTTGATGCGGCGAAGCGGCGCCGCTTTCGCGCCCGTTTGTCGCAGATTCTCGGCACGGAGGGCAAGAGGAGCGCCCGAGCGCAAAAGAAGGGGTTGCGCCCCTGCAAAATCTGTTTCTGTTCCCAGAATTTCTTCTATACAGAAGCAACGCGCCATTCTGACCGACACTCCCGCCCCCGCTCCGGCTGCTCGATGTTCGAACGTAGAGATGTACTCAAAGCGGCCTTCGGCGCCCTTGCGTCCGGCCTCGCGCCTTCCATCGGGCGCACCGAGACGCCGCAGCCTCAAGCCCCACAGCCCAAAGCCGCCGTGCCCTTCTCTCGCGACATGATGGTCGACCTCGCGCGCGCGCTCGCCTCAAAACCCTACTCGGCGCCGCCCACGGATTTGCGGGAACCGTTCGCAAGCCTTGCCTACGAGCAGTTCGTCGGCATCAAGACCCGGCCGGGCTCGGCGTTATGGGCCGGCGAAAACAAGGGCTTCACGATCGAGCCGCTGCATCGCGGCAATATTTTCACCGCGGCCGTCGATCTCTTCGTCATCGAGAACGGCTCGGCGGCGAAGATCGGCTACGATCAGAGCCGCTTCGATTACGGCGGCTTGAAAGTCCCTGAGAAGCTCCCTGACATGGGCTATTCGGGCTTTCGCGTGCTGCACGGGCCGCCGGGCGGCCAGGAGGCCGAGCTCGCAATCTTCCAGGGCGCGAGCTTCTACCGTGCGGTTGCGGCAGGGCAAAATCTCGGCGTGACGGCGCGCGGCCTTTCGATTCGCACGGCGGATCCGAAGGGCGAAGAGTTTCCGGCCTTCCGCAGCTTCTGGATCGAGAAGCCGGTGCTCGGAGCCAATGCTCTGGTGATTCACGCACTGCTCGATTCGCCGAGCGTCGCGGGCGTCTATCATTTCACCCTGCGCCCGGGCGAGGCGACGATCATCGATACGGAGCTGACGCTCTTCCCCCGCACCAGCGTCGATCATTACGGAATTGCCGGATTCGCCGCAGCCTCGCTCTACACGCCGCTCACCCCCCGTCGCCGCAACGATGATCTTCGGCCGATGGTGACGGCCGTGAACGGCATACAAATGCTGACCGGCTCGGGCGAATGGCTGTGGCGGCCGGTCTCCAATCGCGAAGAGCTGCAATTTTCGTCATTTGTCGACGTCAATCCCAAGGGCTTCGGGGCCTTGGTGCGCGACCGGGACATCTCCGGTTACCAGGATGACGACCAGCATTGGGAACGCCGTCCCTCGCTATGGAGCGAGCCGCTCGGCGAATGGGGCGAAGGCGCCCTGCAGCTCGTCGAGATCCCCTCGGAGTCCGAGAACAACGAGAACATCGTCGCCTATTGGCGCCCGAAGGCGCCGCTCGTCGGCGGCGCGCAGGCCAATTTCGCCTATCGCCAATTCTGGTGTTGGGAGCCTCCGGCCCGCCCGCCCCTGGCGGTCGCCGTGCAGGCCCGAGCCGGTCGAGTCCCGAACGCCAAGCTGCGCCGTTTTGTTGTCGTCTTTTCCGGGGATGTTCTCGCTGACGCGCAAAAAGCGGCGCATCTCGCCGCCGCTTTGACGACTTCCCCCGGATCGGCGACGAATGTGCGCACGTTTCTCGATCCTGGGACGAAAACCTGCCGCGTCGTGTTCGACGTCGATCCCGCCGGCGAGAACTATTGTGAATTGCGCCTTGTCCTGCGCGCGGACGAGGAGCCGATCAGCGAAACCTGGCTCTACAGATGGACGCCCTGACACTCACGCCCATCGGCGCCGCCTTGCCGGCGACCGCCGAGAACGACCCAGCCGCCGCCCCCCCGACGCCGGTCGAAAAGCGGCTCTCGATGCCGGCGCAGAATCTCTTCAAGTTCGACGGGCGACAACATCGCAAGCTCCTCGCTCCGTCGCTATGGCGGACGCCCTGGCTTGCCCGCCTCGTGACCTTCGGCGGCGGTCTTGCGCTCACGGTCTATGGCGGCTGGCAAATGTACAAGGTCATCGACGTCGGCGGCGTCACGACCTTGAAATGGGCGCTGCTCGCGCTGTTTATCCTCAACTTTTCCTGGATCGCGCTGAGCTTCGCCAGCTCGGTCGTCGGGTTTGTTGCGCTCCTCTCCAAGCGCCCCTCACCCCGCCTGCCGGAGACGCTGCGCGAAAAGACCGCCGTCGTCATGCCCATTTACAATGAGGCTCCGAGCCGCGTCTTCGCGGCGCTGCAGGCGATCTACGAGGATGTCCAGGCTACGGGGCTCGGCGAGCGCTTCGAGTGGTTTTTCCTTTCGGACACGACAAATCCGGACATTTGGATCGCCGAGGAGCGGGCCTTCATCGCGATCCGCCGCCGTCTCGGGCCGAACGCGCGCATCTATTATCGCCGCCGCGAGAAGAACGTCGGCCGCAAGGCTGGCAATATCGAGGATTTCGTCTCGCGCTGGGGGGGCTCCTACGCCCATATGGTCGTGCTCGACGCGGACAGCCTGATGACCGGCCCGACCATTGTGAAACTCGCCGCCGCCATGGAGGCGGACCCCGATTCCGGCATTATCCAGACGCTGCCGCTCATCATCAACCGCAATACGCTTTTTGCTCGGGTGCAGCAGTTCGCGGCGCGCATCTACGGCCCCGTCATCGCCATGGGCCTTTCCTGCTGGATGGGCCGGGACGGCAACTATTGGGGCCACAACGCGATCATTCGCACGGAAGCCTTTGCGCGTCATTGCGGCCTACCGGATCTGCGCGGCCGTCCGCCATGGGGCGGGCATATCTTGAGCCACGATTTCGTGGAGGCGGCGCTGATCCGCCGCGCCGGCTATGCTGTCTATATGATGCCGACGCTCGGCGGCTCGTACGAGGAAAGCCCGCCCTCCCTCATCGACCTTTCGATCCGCGACCGGCGTTGGTGCCAGGGCAATCTTCAGCATTCGCGCGTCCTCTTCGCGCGGGGGCTGAGCTGGGCCTCGCGCCAGCACTTCCTCACCGGCATTTTCGGCTATCTGACCTCGCCGCTGTGGCTGCTGCAGCTCCTGGTCGGCATCGTCATCGTTTTCCAGGCGAGCTACTTCAAGCCCGAGTATTTCACGAGCGAATTCGCGCTCTTCCCAATTTTTCCGCGCTTCGACGCCGAGCGTTCGCTCGAGCTCTTCGCGCTCACCATGGGCATTCTGCTCGCGCCCAAATTCCTCGGCCTGCTCGTCGCCATCTATGAGCCGGAGACGCGAAAGGGATCGGGCGGCGCGATCATGCTGCTCATCTCGACCTTGTTCGAGGTGGTCCTTTCGGCGCTGCTCGCGCCGATCATGATGCTGATCCAGACGGGCCATGTCGTTCACATCGTCTTCGGCTTCGACACGGGCTGGGATCCGCAACGGCGCGACGACGGCTCCGTGCCTCTGATCGACATCGTGCGCCGCCACCGCTCGCACATGGCGATGGGCGCGCTTTCACTCGTCGCGGGCCTCCTCATTTCGCCTTCGCTCGTCGCCTGGATGTCGCCGACGATCGCGGGCCTCATCCTCGCCATTCCGATCTCGTGGCTCACGAGCCAGCGCTGGCTCGGTCTCGTCTTCCGCCGCGCCGGCGTGCTGGGGACGCCCGAGGAGACGACGACCCCGCCCATCGCCAAGCGCGGCAAAGCGCTCTCCAGGGCACTCGCGCGCGCCGACGAGGACGAAGTCAACGGCCTCGAAGCCATCCATGCCGATCCAGAGCTTCGGACGCTGCACGAGGCGTGGCTCCCAACCCGCAAGCCTCGCCAGCGCGGCGTGATCACCGCCGACCGCGCCATCGCCGAAGCCAAGATCGCCGACGCCGAGACCATCGAGGATGTCGTGGCGTGGCTGAACCGCGGCGAGCGCCTCGTGGCGCTCTCCGACCGCGCGCTGATCGGGATGATCGCCCGGCTTCCCACAAAGCTGGAGAAGCAGCCGCAGGCGGCGGAGTAACCCCTTCCCTGTTCCTCCCCCGCTATAGGGCGTCTGAAAAGACGCCCGTTTTTCGACGGGCTATGGCGGGGAGGGGAAGCTCGCGAACGACATTATAGATGAAGGCCACGATCAACTCCCTCTCGCGCGAAGCGGGGGAGGGCTGGGGAGGGGGCGTTAGCCGTGAAAGTCTACAAAATCATCTCCGCCGCCGAATGGCGCGCGGCCGAAGCGGAGGGCGTCTTTCGCGGCTCGGCGATAGACCTTGCGGACGGCTACATCCATTTCTCCGCCCCCGAACAGGTCGAGGAGACGGCGGCAAAACATTTCGCCGGGACAAGCGGCCTGCTCCTCGTCGCGATCGACTCCGGAAAACTTGGCGACGCGCTGAAATGGGAGGCCTCGCGCGGCGGCGCGCTGTTTCCGCATCTCTATGCGCCACTGTCCCTAAACGCCGTGACGCGCGTCGACCCGCTACCGCTCGGGCCAAATGGGCGGCATGATTTTGCAGGACTCCTATGATCGACGCCTTCGGCCTCGCCCTCCCCTTCCTGCGCCTGATCGAGGCCGAAGACGCGCATCGCGCCACCATCGCGGCGTTGAAGCTCCTGCCTGCGCGCACGCCGCCGAAAGACGATCCGCGCCTTGCGGTCTCCGCCTTTGGCCTCGACTTCCCTAACCCGGTCGGCCTTGCGGCGGGCTTCGACAAGAACGCCGAGGTTCCCGACGCGATGCTGGGCTTCGGCTTCGGCTTCGTGGAGGTCGGCACGCTGACGCCGCGCGCGCAGCCGGGCAATGCGCGGCCGCGCGCCTTCAGGCTGGCCGAGGACCAGGCCGTCATCAATCGATATGGCTTCAACAATGAGGGGCATGCTCCCGCATTGGCGCGGCTCTCAGCCCGCGCGGAGCAATCAAGGTCTGATGGAATCGTCGGCGTCAACGTCGGCGCGAATAAGGACGCGACCGACCGAGTCGCCGACTACGTCGCAGGCGTCAAAGCCTTTGCGGAGGTCGCAAGCTATTTCACGATAAACGTCAGCTCGCCCAATACGCCCGGCTTGCGCGATTTGCAGGAGCCGGAAGCGCTCTCCGGGCTGCTCGCGCGCGTCATAGAGGCGCGCGACGCCGCGTCCGTGCGGCGGCCGGTGCTGCTGAAAATCGCGCCCGACCTTTCTCTTGCGCAGCTCGATGGAATCGTGCGCGTCGCACGCGCGCAGAATGTTGACGGGATGATCGTCTCCAACACCACGATCTCCCGGCCCGCTGCGCTGCGCTCGCCGCTCGCGACGGAAAGCGGCGGCCTCTCCGGCGCGCCGCTCTTTCCGCTCTCTACTTACATGCTCGCGGAAACCTATCTGCGCGTCGAGCGCCAGTTCCCGCTCATTGGCGTCGGCGGCATAGACGGCGCCGAAACCGCGCTCGAAAAGGTCGAGGCCGGCGCGACGCTCGTGCAGCTTTATTCGGCTCTGGTTTACGAGGGCCCCGGCCTCGTCGCGCGCATCAAGCGCGGCCTCGTCCAGGCGCTGGATAGAGAGAAGACGACGCTTGTCGCGCTCGTCGGACGCAAGGCCGCAGACGTCGTGCGCGCCGCGCCGAAGGTGTGAACGCTTTCCTGTGACGGCGCGCAATGCTATTCGCGCGCATCCAAACCAAGAGGAAACACCATGAGCGATATTTGGCTTGCGACCGGCGAAGCGACGGTTCTTGCGGCGGAGGGGCAATTCACCGACGCCATGCCGGAAGTGCTGATCGGCAGCATCAAGGGCCCGGTGGGCCAGGCTTTCGCCTCCATGACGGGCCAGGTCGCCGGCCATCCGCGCATGTTCGTCATCCGCGACCTCAATCAGCAGGTTCGCCCGGCCACGATGATGACCACCAAGATGACGGTGAAGTCGGAAGACTATGTCGAGCTGCTCGGCGGCGTGGTGCAGGCGGCGACTGCCGACGCCATCGTCGATTGCGTGGCGGAGGGCATCTTCCCCAAGGATCAGGTCAACGAACTGTGCATGATCATCATGGTCTGGCTCGATCCGCGATGCGCCAAGGACGAGAACCTCGACAAGAAAGACCTCTACCGCACCAATTACGAGGCGACGAAGCTCGCGATCTCCCGCGCGTTGAAGGGCGAGCCGACGATCGACGAGCTGATCGCCAATCGCAAGACGGTCTCTCATTATGCGCTCGAAGGCGTCTTCGAGGAGTAACTCGAGCAGTCGGCGCTTGTCATTCCCGGCGGGCCGCAGGCCCGACCGGGAATCCAGAGCCATAGCGGCGCTGCTTTGCCCTGGTTTCCCGACCGCTCGCTAACGCGAGCGTCGGAAATGACAGCCGCCTTCAAATTTCCAGCTTCAGTTGCCCGTCGGATTTTGCCCCTTCTTCGCTGAGCGATGAGAGACTCACGCCGAGCAGCCTGATCCCCTTTTCCGTCGGAAAGAGGGGGGCCAGCAGCGAAAAGCCAAGTTCTTCGAACTCTCGCAAGGACGTAATCGCCGCAGCATTGGTGCGCGCGCGGGTGATTTGGCGGAAATCCGCATATTTCACTTTGAGCGTCAGCGTGCGCCCGCGAATGGGGCCATTTTCAATGGCGCGCCAGACCTTCTCGATAATCGGGGCGAGCGCGGCGCGCGCAGATTCGTAGTTGAAAATATCCTCGGCGAATGTGTTCTCGGCGCCGATCGACTTGCGAATACGGTTGGCGCGGACCGGCCGGTCGTCGACGCCACGCGAGATCCAATAGTAATATGCGCCGGCCTTGCCGAAATGCCGTTGCAGAAACTCGAGCGTTTGCGCCTTGAGGTCGAGGCCCGTCCTTATGCCGAGCCGATTCATCCTCTCGCGAGTCGCCGGCCCCACGCCATGGAAGCGGCCGACCTCCAGCGTCTCGACGAAAGCCGGACCCGCGTTCGGCGTGATCACGAAAAGCCCGTCCGGCTTGCGATAATCCGACGCAACCTTGGCGAGAAATTTATTATAGGAGACGCCGGCCGACGCCGTGAGGCTTGTCGTTCCTTTGATCTTCGCTCGAATCTCCTCGGCGATCCGGGTTGCGGAGGGTATCCCTTTCAGATTGTCCGTCACGTCGAGATAGGCTTCGTCGAGCGCGAGCGGCTCGATGATTTGGGTATATTCGGCGAAGATCGCGCGGATTTGCAGCGAAACCGCGCGATAGACGTCGAAGCGCGGCTTCACGAAAATCAGCTCCGGGCATTTTCGCCGCGCGGTGACCGAGGGCATGGCCGAACGCACGCCGAATTCGCGCGCCTCATAGCTCGCAGCCGCCACGACGCCGCGCTCCCTTGCGCCGCCGACGGCGACAGGCTTGCCGCGCAGCTCCGGATTGTCGCGCTGCTCGACAGAGGCGTAGAAGGCGTCCATGTCGATATGAATGATCTTGCGCGGCCGGGCGGCGTCGCGCGTCTCCTCGATTATCGCAGCACCGGCTTCGCGGCCCATCATGGTAGTCGATTATACTTACTACCGCCTGCGCTCGCGAATGCGGATAATCAATTGGCAAGAGGGGGTGGATATGGATGAGCCGAGAAAGCAAGGAACGGACGCCCTGGAAGCGCTAAGCTGGCGGCAGAACGCGGCGTCTCTCCTAGCAATCGCGCTGCTGTTGGGCCTCGGGACTTATATCGTCGCCGGCTATCTTCATGCCCTGGGATGGGCCTTGGTGCTCGCCATTGCGCTTTGGCCGCTTTATCGGCGCTTTAGACGCCGCCTGGGAGCCTCGGCGCCGGAAGAGCTTGCGCCCGTCTTCTTCACGGCGCTCGTCGGGCTCGTCATATTGGCGCCGATCGCGTTTCTGGCTGTGGACGCCGCCGCCGAATTCCGCCAGCTCTTCGGCTATGCCCGCGCCGCTGAAGAAACCGGGCTGCCGGTTCCGGAGGCTCTGGGGCGTCTTCCCGCGGTAGGGCCATGGGCCGCCGCTTGGTGGGAGGCCCATCTCTCCCACGCCGGCTGGGCGCAGGAGCTCGCCCAACAGCTCAACGCCTCGTCCCTTCGACAATTCGGCGCATCGCTGGGCGCCAATGTGGCTCACCGCGCAGTCCTCTTCGCCATCTCCTTATTGACTTTGTTCTTTTTGTTCCGAAACGGGGAGATCGTTACCGCGCAGTGCCGCATCGCTTCGACGAAGCTCTTTGGCGCGCGCGGCGAGCTCTTGGCCGCCCAGATGATCGATTCGGTGCATGGCACGCTGAACGGGCTTGTGCTCGTCGCTTTGGGCGAGGGTCTCCTTATGGGCGCGGCTTATATGCTGACCGGGACGCCGCATCCGATACTGCTCGGCGCCTTGACTGCCTTCGCCGCCATGATTCCCTTCGCCGCCGCCTTGGCCATCGGCCTCGCCGCGCTGCTCGCCGCTGCGACAGCGGGGATGGCGCCGGCGATCATCGTCGCCGCCTGGGGCTTCATTGTTGTCTTCGTGGCGGATCACTTTGTGCGGCCGAATCTCATCGGCAGCGCGACGAAACTGCCTTTTGTCTGGGTTCTGCTCGGCATTCTTGGCGGCGCGGAAAGCTTCCAGCTTCTTGGCCTCTTCATCGGCCCTGCCGTTATGGCCGCGCTGATGTCTCTTTGGCGAGAGCTTTCCGGCGCGCAAGAAGGCTGAACGCGCGCCTGTGCTCGCCTCTCTCGCGCGCCGCTCCACCTAACGCCTGATGACGGCCAGCTTTTCAGCATGAAAATAAAGAGGCGGCGATGGACAAAAACCTTCTAGGCCGAGCATCTCTTGCGATCATCGCGGCGCTGGCGCTCGCGCAGGCAAGCGCGTCTGCAGCGCAAAGCGAAAGCAAGCCGGCCTGCCCCCGCAGCGACGCCGGAATAACCCTGCCGCCGGGCTTCTGCGCGACCATTTTCGCGGATGGCGTCGGCCACGCGCGGCACATGGCAGTCTCGGCCGACGGCACGGTTTACGTCAATACCTGGAGCGGGAGCTATTACGCGGGCGAGAAGACGCCAGCTGGCGGATTTCTGGTCGCGCTCCAGGACAAAAATGGCGACGGCAAAGCCGATGTTGTCGAACGCTTCGGCGAAACGCACGCGGGCGGGGGCTCGGGCGGCACGGGCGTCGCGCTTTATGACGGCGGACTTTATGCGGAAGAAGGCGCCAGGATCGTCCGCTACCCGCTGGCGCAAGGTGAAATCGTTCCGAGCGCCAAGGCCGAAACCGTCATCTTCGGCACGCCGCTCAGGGGCGATCATCCGATGCATCCCTTCGCCATCGACGCGCAAGGCAATCTCTATCTCGACTCCGCTTCCGCGACCAATTCCTGTCAGGCGCGAAATCGCATGCTGGAATCGCCCGGCCTCACGCCCTGCAAGGAGCTCGAAACGCGCGCCGGCGTTTGGCGCTACGACGCGAAAAAGAGAGGCCAGAAATTCTCGCCCGCGGAACGCTTCGCGACCGGCATTCGCAACGCCGAGGGCATTGCCGTGGACGGCGATCGCATATTCGCGACTCAGCATGGCCGCGATCAGCTCTCGGAAAACTGGCCCAGGCTCTACACGCCCAGGCAAGGCGCCGACCTCCCAGCCGAAGAGCTGCTCGAACTGCGGCAGGGCGCGGATTACGGATGGCCTGAGTGCTATTACGACGACGCGCAAAAGAAGCTCGTGCTCGCGCCCGAATATGGCGGCGACGGCGGCAGGAAGATCGGCGTCTGCGCGGAGAAGCAAGGCCCTATCGCGGCTTTTCCCGCGCATTGGGCGCCCAACGCCTTGCTCGTCTATAGCGGCGGGCAATTTCCGGCCGCCTATCGAGGCGGCTTCTTCATCGCTTTCCATGGCTCCTGGAATCGCGCGCCTTTCCCGCAGGGTGGCTACAATGTCGTCTTCCAGCCTGTGAAGGATGGGCGGCCGGCCGGCGGCTTCATCGTTTTCGCCGATGGTTTCGCCGGCGCCGTCAAGGAGCCGGGCGGCGCGGCGCATCGCCCCTCCGGCCTCGCGCAGGGGCCCGACGGCGCTCTTTACGTCTCCGACGATGTCAGCGGCCGCATTTGGCGCGTGACCTATCACGGAGATCTGGCGCAGGGCCTTGAAGCCGCGCCCTCGCCTGGAGAGCCAGCCCAGCGCTCGCAGGAGGTAGGCCCGCCGGAAGGTGTAAATCCAGAGGCCGGGCGGCTGGAGGGAAAGCGCCTGCCACCCCCTCCCGGAGCGACCGAGGCCGAGGCGACGCAGGGCGAGCTCATCTTCAACGGCCACGCGGCTGGCGGGACTTGCGCCGGCTGCCACGGCGAGAACGGCAAGGGCGCGCCGCTCGGGCCCGATCTCACGCGCGGAAAATGGCTCTGGGGCGATGGCAGTCTCGCCTCCATAACGAAGACGATTGCTGAGGGCGTTGCGCAACCGAAGGAATATCGCAGCCCCATGCCGCCGAAAGGCGGCGCGCCCTTGACCGATTCCGACGTGGCGGCGGTCTCGGCTTATGTCTGGGCGATCAGCCGGCAGAAGGAGAAGTGAGCCGCAATGCGATCTCTCCTATAAACCGCGCGGTTCATGCAAAATTTTCCGCGCGCCGCCTAACTTGCCGTTTCGGCTCCTCGGGGGCTTACTCCGGCCATGAGCGGTTTTCCGTTTGGCGGTAGCCCGGCGCCCGAGGCCCCGGATTCCCCGGCGACGTTCCAACACCAACTCCCCTGCTCCGATTCCGAGCGGGAAGCGGGAATTTCAAATGACTCGCATCAGACCAAAGCGCATCGTCGATCTTTCGAAGGAAATCACATACAACCGCGAAGACCCGTTTTTCATGCGCGTGAAGATCAAACATCACAGCCACGGCAAAGCGCGCTGGCTGGTGCGGGCGCTCGGCCTGCCGTTCCGGCTTTTCCCCAAGGATTTCGCCGGCTGGGCGGATGACACGATCACGCGCATGGGCGTCCATTCCACGACTCACATCGACGCGCCTTGGCATTATGGGCCGACCCTCTCCGACGGCCGCCGGCCGGCGACGGTCGACGAGATGCCGTTGGACATGTGCTTCGGTCCGGGCGTCGTCTTCGATATGCGCCACAAGGCGGATGGCGAGGAGATTACGGCCGCCGATATGGAGCAAAGCTTGAAAGAGACCGGCGCGGCGCTCGGCCAAGGCGCGATCGCGTTAATTCACACCGGCCGGGACCGCCTTCAAGGAACGAAGGACTATTGGAAGCGCGGAACCGGCATGAGCGCGGCGGCGACCGAGTGGCTGATCGACAAGGGCGTCGAGGTCATGGGGATCGACCAGTGGGGCTGGGATCTTCCGTTCCATCATCAGATCCGCGCCTCGAAGGAAAAGAACGACCCGAATGTTTTTTGGCAGGGCCATCTCGTTGGCCGCCGCAAGCCTTACTGGCAGATGGAGCAATTGCGCGGGCTCGACCAGCTGCCGAGCCATGGCTTCGACGTGGCGATCTTTCCGCTGCGGCTGAAAGGCGCGTCGGCGGCGCCGGCGCGCGTCGCCGCTTTCCTCTATGAATGAGGCGACAGCGCGCCCCGGAAAGGTCAGTCGACCGCGACCATCACATCGGACGACTTGATCACCGCTTTGACCGGCGCGCCGACCTTCAAGTCCAGATCGTCGATGGATTCATTGGTGATGGAGGCAGTGACAACGAGCCCCTTCACATCGATCGTGACATGGGACGTCGTCGACCCCTTCTTGATGTCTGTCACCGTGCCTTCCAAGACATTGCGAGCGGAAATTTTCATGCGCATCCCCTTTTGCAAACGGCGGCGCCCGACCGCGGAATCCTCGCGAACTGCGGCAGGCTGGCGAGCCTATACGTAGGCGCGCGGCCGCCTGTGAGCAAGATACTGAAACAAGGCACGGTTGTTCGTTTTCTGGACTGTTTCAGGATTTCCCCCTGACCGAAAAGAACCTTTCGCGTGACCGATGGAGCCCGGAGGCCAATGGCGGAGTTCATGGATCGTAAGACAAGCTGTTGACAGCGCCCGCGGCTCTCTCTAGATCACGTCCCATCGCGGCCACGCGCCGAAGCGGCCCGTCGCGGCCACGCGCCGAAGCGGCCCGTTGGGGGATAGTTCAACGGTAGAACAGCGGACTCTGACTCCGTTAATCTTGGTTCGAATCCAGGTCCCCCAGCCATCTCCTAGCAAGCCATTGAAATACAAGAGATAACGAGCGATCCGCCCGTGCGGCGGCCTTCGTACCCCACACGGCCACCCCACAATCGGGGACGCCGGTGTCACGTTTCCTCATCAAGGTTGGCGACCTCTATTCTTTCCGTCGCCGCGTTCCCGCGCCTCTGCAAAAGCGCATCGGGTTACGGGAGATTTACCGAGGCCTGTCAACCTCCTCGCGTCGGATTGCGAGCGCGCGCGCCGCGCAGTTCTTCCTTTTGACCGAGGAAATTTTTCGCATGGCCAGCACGGTTCGCAGGCTCAAGAAGCCGCTCATCCACGGCGACCCGTCGCCACTCGCGGAGGCCACCGACGACGATATCAAGATCGCGGCCAAGAACTGGCTCGACAGGCTCGCGGCGCACTACCGGGAGATGGTCGACAGCCTCAGCCCGGGCGAGATCTCCTTCGAGACCGACCGCATCGCGCCGTCGATGCTCGAATGGACGGAGGAACGGCTCGACCGCGACCGCGACTACTACGGGAACACGACCCCGGAACTCGTGGAGCGGGAGGAGGCCGAAGCGGCTCTGCATGTCGCAGGATTCGAGGGCGAATTCTCGGCCAAGACACTGGGCCGCATGCACCGCTCGATGGAGGCCGCGCTCGACGGATACGTCCGGCGGCGTTTGGCTGAACTGAAGGGCGAGCCGCCGCCGGAGCCGGTCGCGCCGAGCCCGATGTTCTCGGAGCTGGTGGAAAAGTTCCTGGAGGAGAAGGGGAGGTCGGCGGAGGGCCACCGCGGCTACGCCCCGCAGACCACCGCCCAGACGCGGGCGTCCTTTCGCTTCTTCCTCGGGCTGGTCGGCGAGCGTCCGGTGCGCGAATACGCCGAGAAGGACGCCGAGCAGTTCCGGCTCCAGCTCCTCAAGCTGCCGCAGAACTTCGGGAAGAGCCCGAAGCACACCGACCCGAGGAAGGCGATCAGGGAAGCCGACGAGCATGACGGCCCGATCATCGAGGCGCGGGAGAAGGCGCCGGCCTCGAAGAAGGCGCACCAACGCCTGATCCCGCGCCTGAAGATGAAGACGGTGAAGCGGCACTTCTCGTCGCTCGCCCAATACTGGGCGTACCTGTTGAGGCGCGGCCACGTCGGCAAGAACATCTTTCTCGGCTGGGAGTTTCCGGGAACGAGGTCGAACAAGATCAAGCATCGCGATCCTTGGACCGCGGACAATCTGAAGACCGTTCTCTGCTCCGAGGAATGGAAGGCCTACGGCCCGCTCTCGGCCGGGCACTGGCTGCCGCTGATCGCCATGCACAGCGGCATGCGCCTCGACGAGATCGCCGCGCTGCGCGTCGACGAGGACATCGCCGAGGAAAAGGGCGTCCTGATCCTCCTCGTCCAAGAGCAGATCCCCGTCGAGGGCAAGGAATACGACCCGCGCAGCAAAAAATGGCTGCCCAAGACGATCACCAGCATCCGGCGGGTGCCGGTCCATTCGTGGCTGATCGCCCACGGCCTCCGCGCCCTGATCGAGAGACGCCGGCGCGAGGGAGCCGTCAGGCTCTTCCCCGAGCTGAAGTGGACCGCCAGGCACAGCTCCTTCTCGGCGGACTACAGCCACGAATTCTCGAGGCTCAAGACCAAGCTCGGCCTCGGCAAGAGGATCGTGTTCCACGGCTTCCGCATCACGTTCCGCACCGAGATCTCCCAGACGCTCTTCGAGGAGGAGCTGCTGAACGCCATCACTGGGCATGAGGACTATGAGGACGGCCAGAAGAAGACGAAGATCCCCGATCGGCTGATCGACGCGACCGTCGGAGACGCGGGCGAGCGCGGCGTCGGCGCCATGTACGACCGCCCGTTGCTCTACAAGATCGAGATCCTGAGGACGGTCGTCGAATCGTTTCGGTCCCCGCTCGATCTCGACTTCCTCGAGCCGCTCGCCGACGCGGTCAAGAAGGCGCCGTCAGACAAGGACGAATGGGCGGAGAACCGGGCGCCGGCGCGGCCGGGGCGGAAGCCGGCGCAGGATGGGCGGGCCAAGGAAAAGGCCGCCTTGGCGAGGAGGAGGACTGCGAAGGTTCAGCCCAGTTAATCGCGAGAGACATAAAGGCTTTTTGCCAGATAATTCTCGGCAAATCCAAGGAGTTGGGTATCGACCCTGCCTCGTTATGCCAATCTGGTCGGAAGGTCGTTTGTCCGGAGGTTTTTCGTCGCCTAAGTTGCATAGCTGGCTGCTGCCATCATGTCGGCGACTGGTGGCAGTGTAGCTTCCGGAGTCGGACGCAGCGGAGGGCGTGCATGTCTATCGTAATTCCCCCACCTCCCCCAACGGGCCGCCAGCCCGTTGGTCCCGAAGACGACGGGCAGCCTCGTCGCAATTCTCCCCTTCAAGTTCTTGTCATTTCTGGATTTTTCCTTGCTCTTTTCGCGATGATTGGCCTGCTTGTCCTGCCGCTTTATGAGACCCGGATCCAAGAGGCTAGAAAGAACTTCGCGGCCACCGTGGCGTTTATCGCCGTGATGAGGAGATCGGCACTGGTGTCTGAGGCAGCAGGAGCCAGCGAACAAGAGAGCGGCGAGAAGGCCGTTGCTGACCTCGCGGAAGGGAATCTCGGGTCGGGCGGTCCCCCGGATCCCCCCGACGGACGCAAGCGTCTTTGGGAGTTCGAGCCTCCCTGCAAGCTGAAAGTGAATGTGGCTTGGGAATTGCCTCTTCTGATGGGGGCGATCGTAGCTCCCGAGACCAATATATGCACGGCCGCATTCTATGCCTGCGCGGGCGCCATCATCCTCAACTGCCGCGCCGATCAAAGCTGGGATTGTGTTAATGACGCCTTCGATAAGAAGTGCGCGGCGTGGCGCGGAGCCAAGGAGGAATAGGCGAACTGGGCAGGCCCAGCCGTCCGAGTATTGCTTGGCGTTGTTGATCGTCGCCGACGCGTCCGTGTCCATTTCGCCGCCCGGATCTTCGGGTTCGACCGCACCGGTCCCGATCTCAAGGCGGAGATCGAAAAGACCCTCGAAGGTCTGCTCAAGCGTGGCGAAATCGAGGAGGAAGAGGGCAAGCTGCGCCGGCGGGCGGCGGCTTCTTGATGGGTCATGGGCAGGCGCGGCGTTAACCACGACTCCTCCAATTTTCGGAAAATTTTCGCCCGCACGCCGCTCGCCCGGTTGACAGCCTCCCTGTTTATAGGTTCTTATTTTGTTCCATGAGCACGACGCCCACCATACGCGAACGAGAACGACGCGAGCGACCGATATGCGGCCGCGCGGTTCCGTTCGTCCCCGGCGGAGCCCTTTCGTAAGACGGGTTTTCGGGGACGCGTTTTGCGAGCGTTCCCCGATGCGTATTTCCTTTTTTCGATTCGTCACCGATCCAGGCGCCGGCGCCCTCGCGCCGATGAGCCCCTCGTCCGTTCCCGCCGCCGCCACATTCGCCGCCGTCCTCCCGCCGCGCGGACGAGAGCGTCTGCCCGGCGAACGAATACGCGGTTGATCGCGCGCCCGTAGCCGGGCCCTCCCCTCACATTTTCGAAACCTGAAGGCGACCCGGATCCGGGTTCGCCCACGCAATCCCTTTCACTCCGCGGGCGCCTCGTCCGCGGGAATGACGGAGTGTTCACTTATGAATTCGCCTTTCTTCTTCGACCACTCGGCGGACGCGGCGATCTCGCATCTTCGAGCCCTCGCTGACGACCTCGCCAGAATCCGCGACGACGGCGGTCCCTCCGACGCCGATCTCGCCGACGCCCCCATCCTCGACCGCTGGGTTCCCATCAGCCGGATGCGGCCCGCGCTCGCCGGCATGTCGGCGGGACATCCGCTCCTCGGCGACCGTCTGGTCCAGACCTCCGAGACCTACGCCGTGGACTTCTCCCGCGGCTGGACGCGGACCTACTCGCGCTTCTACCGCCTCGGCCGCCCCGCGGGCGCCTCTCGCGGGAGGGACCAATGACCCGGTCGAAGAGATCCTCGAAGCAACCCGACGGCGATCATGCCTCGGTGGACGGCGATCCCGCGCAGGGGCTGCTCGACGCCCTCGTCTCCCCAGACGACGACGGGGGCGACGACACGCCGGGCGACGCCCTGCCGTTCGCGGGCGGCTACCCCTGCGTGTCGCGCTCGCTCGCGTCGCACTGCCTCCGCGCGGTGCTGCCCGCCGACATCCAGCGGCGCATCAAATCCGGGCAACAATTCGCCCTCGTCGTCCAGGCGCCCGGCCCGGACTGGTGCGATCCGCTCGGGCGCGTGCTGGCTCCGGACCCGACAAGGATCCTCCGTATCTGCCGCGATGGCTCGAGCCGTTACGCCCACCGCCCGGCGGACGGCAACGACGACGTCGCCGCTGGTCTCGCCGACGGGCGGGCGGTCGTCGGGGTCTCGCACGCGCCCGCGCAATTCCTGCCAGCGACGTTGATGTCCGCGGCGGACGCGCACGTCGCCGTCCAGCCGCCCGACTCGAGAATCCTCCGCGCCGTCCTGCGCCGACACGCCTGCGGAAGGATCCCCGACGTGCCCGACGGCATCGCCGCCGCCCTCTCGTTCACCGAGATCGCCGCGGCCTTCCGCGCCGGCGCGAGCGCGCGCGACGTCGTGGCGAACCTCGTCCGCATGGCCGACCGGAAGACTCAGGCCGGCGGCGCCGGCGACGCGCCGCCGCTGTCGGCCCTGCACTACGAGGGCGACGCGCTCGCCTTCGCGGAGGCGGTCGCCGCCGACGTCTCGATCTGGCGCGACGATCCAAACGCGTTGCCGTGGGCGTCGGTCACGTCGCGCGCCCTCCTCACCGGGAGGCCCGGCGTCGGGAAGACGCTGCTCGCCCGCGCGTTGGCCAGCACCTTGGGCGCGCCGCTCACCGCGGTATCCTGCGGGGAGCTTTTCACCCGGAGCGACGGACACCTGTCGGCGGTCCTGCAAGGTTTGCAGCGGTCGATCGACGCCGCGCGTGCGGGCCCGCTCCCCAGCGTCGTCCTGCTGGACGAGTTCGAGGCCCTCTGCCCCTCGCGGGCCTCGATGGATTCCCGGAACCGCGAGTACTTCACGGTGGTCACCTCGCGGCTGCTCACGCTCCTCGACGGGGCCGCCTCCGGCGCGGGCGGAGCCGACGACCTCCGCGGCGTCGTGATTCTCGCGGCAACCAACTATCCGGACCGCGTAGACGAGGCCGCATTCCGCCGCCTGCACCGCGTCGTGGAGATCCGGCCCCCGAGCTGCGAGGGGCTCGGGCGCGTTCTCCGGTTCCATCTCGGGAATGTGCTGCCGGGCGCGGACCTGACCGGCGTCGCCAGGCTGGCGCCGGCGGGCGCGACCCCGGCGCAGGCGGCGCGGTGGGTGCGGGACGCCCTGCGCGCGGCGAGGACCGCCGGCAGGGATCTTGCCGTCGCCGACCTCGCCGCGGTCGTCGCGCCGCCCGAAGACCGCGACCCGGACGACAGGCGCACCGCGGCGGTCCACGAAGCCGGGCACGCGATCGCCTACCTCGCGGCGGGGCGGGCGGTCGCCGCCGTCTCGATCGTCGCCCACGGCGGTTCCGGCGGCCACACGCGCGCGGAGGGGCGCCTGCCGACACTGCCGCGCCGGGCGGATCTCGACGACGTGGTCGTCCCGCTGCTTGCGGGCCGCGCCGCGGAGGACGTCCTGCTCGGGGCGCCGTCCACGGGGGCGGAGGGCGATCTCGCCACGGCGACCGGAATTCTCGCCGACGCGCACGCGCGGCAGGGACTCGGCGACCGCCTGACCAACTGCGGTGATCCTTCGGCGGCTCTCGCCTACGACCGGGATCTGCGGGCCGCCGTCGAGGCAGATCTGCGGCGGCTCTACGCGCGCGCCCTCGCGCTGGTCCGCCGGCGTCGGGCCGCGGTGGAGCGGGTCGCCGAGGCCCTGCTCGAGCGGCGGTTCCTCGCCGGCGACCAGGTCGCCGCGCTCGCCGCGGCCCCGAGGGCGCGGGCGCGCCGCCCGAGGGACGACGGGGGGAATCCATGAGCGACGGCGACCTGCTCGACGAGCTGACGGCGCGCCTGTGGCGGGTGCGCGAGCGTCTCGGCGCCCGCGTCTACCGCGCCGCCGCGCGGGCGGCCCTCGGCGCGGTCGGCGCCGCCGTGCTGGCGGAGGCCGAACGGCGCGCCGGCGTCCGCCGCCCCGCGGGGGCCGTCCTGCGGTTCCCGCTCGGGCGCCGGCGCGGGAAGTGAGGACGCATGGATCGCGACCTCGAACCCGGCCCGGAAAAAGTTCCTAAAACAACCCCGAATCAGGGGCTTGCCGAGCCCCCCTCTTGCGGAAGGAAAAACGGGATGCCTGGATCAACCCACGACCGCGGCCTGCCGCCACGGGTCGCAGCCCGCCCCGACCCGGCCCTCTGGGGGGAGGACGAGCTGCTCACCCTGCGCGAGGCGTCGGCCCTGTTCTGGCCCCAAGGACCGCTGACCGAGCGTTCGCTCCGGACGGCGGTGCGGGACGGGCGGCTGCCCGTCTCGATGGTGGCGCGGAAACTTTTGACGACGCCCAAGGCGTTGAGGGAGTTGAGTTCATGCGTAGCCAGACCTTCGCCTATCGAGCCCGCGACCGCACCGGCGCCTGAGGCCCGCCCGTCCAAGGCCGGCCGCCCCGACCGCGACGCCGCCTACACGCGGCTGATGCGGCGGCTCGGGGCCGACACCGGCTAAGGGCAATCGACACCGATCCGGCGAGACCCGGCGGCGGCGCCCGCGCGCCGCCGCAAGGAAAACTCGCGCCTTCAACGGGCCGCCCGGCGCGCCCGACCATGAAAGCTTTGTCCGATGCCTAGGAAATACGAGAAAAAAATCATTCCCTTCCAAGTTTTGATCCGCATGTACCCCGAGGACGTCGCGAGGGCCTACGAAATGGGCCTGAAGGCAGACGACATCCGCGTGCTGGCGCCGGGAGAGCGGATGCGGCCCTCCTGCCTGTGGCCGCGCCCCGCCGAGGCCGACCGCAGGCGCTCGATGCTCTACTGGATCGAGGAGTGCGGCGACGGGATGAAGCCGATCCCGACCGGCTGCGACGCCGGCGACGTCGACGGCGCCAAGGCCGCGGTGATCCGCCATCTCGTCCGCAAGGGCGACGACGCCAAGGCGCGGCTCGCGCCCGAGGCGATCGCCGTCTGCACGCTGCTCGACGAGTACCTCGACATCGCCGAGCGTCAGTTCGAAATGGGACTGATCCGCGCTGACACCATCCAGAACTACCGCGACGGCGTCGAGCGTCTAGCGCGGTGCTTCCACTCGTCCTCCGTGATGGACATCGTCCAAGGGGGGCGCGACAAGTATTACGCGTGGGGCGGGGCTCAAAAGTTCTCCGCGGGCACGATGATGGAGGACGTCAACACCCTCAAGCGGGCGATCAACTGGGCGTTGGAGGCGCGCGGCAGCGCGTTCCGGGTGGCCTTCTGGGTCGGCATGAAGCCGACGGCGCCGCGGCAGCCGTTCGATCCCGACGAGCACGACCGGATCATGCGGGTCCTCGAAGAGAACATCTATTTCAACGAGAAGCTCGAGGTCGTCATGGTCGTCGACCCCGAGACCGGCGAGCGCGTGCCCAAGCGGGCGCCGCTGGCCACGCAGCGGGCGCGCGTCCCCTTCCGGCGGGCCTACCCGATCGCGATCGACACGCACAGCCGCCCGACGGCGACGCTGGAGACGACGTGGTTCGAGACCAACGCGCCAAGGATCGACGTCGGGAACGGCATCATGTACCGCATCGCCGAACTGACCCCCGAGACGGGGGAGAAGCCGCGCGGCCAGTGCGTGCTCTCGCCGCAGCTCTGGGAGGACGCGAAGGACTGGATGGAGGATGACGTCGCGAACGGCTTCGTCCACGTCGTCCACGACTGGCAGGGCCGCCCGCTCGACAGGCTTCCGTCCAACGTCTGGGCGACGATCCTGCGCCACGCGCAGGTGCCCCACCGCCGCTTCTACGCGACCAAGCAGACGTCCTTCCAGATCTCCCTCCGCGAGGGGATTCCGGTGCATCAGATCTCCGAGCGGTCCGCGGTGAGCCCCGAGACGCTGACCGGCACCTACGCGCTGAAAAGCGACCCGGCCAACCAGATCGACGCGGCGGCGGCGCACGGGGCGCAGGTCAACTGGCGTCGCACGCACGCGCTGCTCAAGCAACGCAAGGCCGACGCCGAGGCGAACAGGAAGGCCCGCGAGGCGCGCCTCGCCGCCGACCCGCCGCCGAGGCCGCGCAAGGAGGTGGTCCGCCCCGTCCGGGCGCCGGGCAAATACGCGCCGCGCAAGGCGCCGGCGGTCCTCGCCGAGGAGGCGCGGCGAAAGGGGCTCCGCAAGTCGACCAAAGGCGCGGCGCCGGCGCCCGAAGCCGGGGCGTCCAACGTGATCCGCCTCGCCGACCGCCGGCGGACGGATCCGCGGAGGCGGTAGGGTGAAGCGATAGACAGTGAAGCGTTGAGGCCGTCCGGCGGAGACCCGGGCGGCCTTTCTTGCGTCGAGGGCGAACGAAGCCGGCGCATGCCCGGCGGCAGGAACCCGATCAGCGAGGCGATCCACTTGACTGCACGGGGATCCGTGTGAGGGTCGATCTAGGCCTTAGTCGAATCATGCGGAGGAACGGCGACGGATGGCGCACATCAATGCGGAAATCAGCCTGCGCCCTGTTCGCTTCGCCTTCCTCGTACGTCCCGACGACGAGAGACAGGTCTTGACCGCCATCAGGCTCAACACGTGCCTCTGGGGAGGCAAATACAATCCCATCGTCCCCTGCATCGAGAGGATGCCAAAGTGGTGGGATCGACACGACACGCGTATCGACTCGCCCAAGCGCGTCATAAACGGCTATCTGGATCTGTTCGAGCCGGACTTCATCGTCGAGGTGGAGCCTGGACTCTCCGAGGGACTCGGCTTCGCTCCCGGCAGGGTGTTGAGGGCGGACAGCATCCTGCCCGCCGAAATCGGCGACGATGGGCCAACGCACGGGCAAAGCGTCTTCGCCATCTATCGGCATCTCTATCACAAGGTGTTCCAGTTCGAGCGCAGGCGCGCGCACAGCATTGTCAACCCGGCGCCGGGGGATCCTCGTTTCACGGGCTTCTGCGGTGCGCTGTTCGGCGGGTTCCCCGAGGAAGCCGGGCACCAGTACTTCGCACGGGGCTTCGCCGACGCTTTCGATCCGAAGGCGGTGCAATTGGACGCGGATGCGCTCGCGAAGCTTTATGACGAAGGATACGAATGCGCGCTGGACATAGGATGCGCGGAGCTGAAGGTCCGCCATCCGGGATTCATCGGATTCAAGCGCGACCCGGTGCTGTTCGTGATGGATCCGTTCAAGCCGAGGGATCTCGTCGACTTCTGGAACCTGAGGGCGTCGAGGGAGACCGTCGTTCCCGCGCCCCTGCCATGGCTCGGCGCACTCTCGAGCCACTTCCGTCAATTCATTCAGGAGTGCCACGAACCGATCGGATTTCCATCGAGCCAGGTCTTCAGGCGGACGACGGTGATGTTCTCGAGGTCGGTGGCGACGGATCAGATCGCAGGACTGTATCGCGAGCACTTCGCCGTCGACCGTGTCGGCGTCGCCGCCTTGCAGGATTGGTATCCCCCGATGTGGCGCAATTCGCCCCATCGCCCCACCGATGCGGCGCCGCCGCGGTTGACGGCGAAGAAGCGCATCGTCGAAACCGCGTCGGTCGGCGAGGCGACGCACCTCCAATTCGAGTGTCTCCAGCCGGATTTCGCCGACGACAACGGCGGTCACGACAGGTGGGCCAACGTCGTCAGGCTTCGCAACTGGGCGCGCGACGGCGAATTCGCGACGGCGTACCCGTGCGACTATCGAGCCCCGATGCTTCCGTATTTCGGGTTGCCCATCCATCCCGAACAATATTTGTCGACGGCGGAAGGCATCGTCGTATTCCCTTGGCATCGGAACAGTTCGGAGCACTGGTCGATCCCCGGCTGCGCCTCCGCCATCGTGCAGTGGTTCGGTTCCAAAGGCATCAAGGCCGTCGACTCCGACGCAGGCCGTGCGACGCGACAGATCATCAAGACGCTCGGAGGGTTCCGAGAAGTGTCCTGTATTGCGCACGCCGACGTCGTCGAACTCCTGAACAAGATGTCGAGAAAGCCGGCCCTGAAGGGCATGCATCACCAGGAGGTCCGAAATCGCGTAGGGCGCGCCTTGGGGGCGGACCGCCTCGGCTTCGAGACGCTGGTGGAGCGGCGTGCGATCGATCTGGGACTCGAGCTGAAGTGCACGCGTTGCGGGAGCCTAGGCTGGTATCCGCTCAGTAAGTTTGACCACGAGATCACCTGCGGCCTGTGCCTTCGACCGTTCCCTTTCCCCGCGGCGGATCCGGGGACGGAGACCAGTTGGGCCTACCGTCCGGCCGGTCCTTTCGCCTTGGGAGACTACGCCAACGGCGGCTACGCCGCCGCGCTGTCGATCCGGTTCTTCGCCACCCTGTTCGGCAGTGATCATGAGACGACTTGGTCGGCTGGCCTTGATCTGTACCCCGCGCCAAAGCAAAAGCTAGAAGCGGACTTCACCGTGTGGCGGCAGGAGCGGAGATTCGAGGGGCCCGATCGACCGACCGATGTGATCTTCGGCGAGGCCAAGAGCTTCGGAAAGGATGCGACTCAGGAGGACGACGGCGGCGCAAGGAAGATCGTGCCCGACATCGTCGAAGACAAGGACGTCGAACGGATGCGGACGCTCGCGACGTTGTTCCCGGGCTCCATTTTGGTTTTCTCGACGATGAAGCCGATGCTGTCGGAGACCGAGGTCTCCCGGCTCGCCAAGCTCGCAAAGTGGGGGCGCGAGCGAGACGGCGACAACCGCAGGAGCAGGGCCCCCGTGATCATCCTGACCGGGACCGAGCTTTTCGCGCATCCCTCCCTGCACCGGACGTGGAGGGACAAGGGCGGGTTGCACGCGCGGTTCAGCGAGGAGCAGGCCCCGCATTCTGGAAGCCTGCGCGTCTTGGCGGACCAAACGCAGCAGCTTTACCTCGGCCTGCCCTCCTACGGGGAATGGTGCAAGGAGAAGATCGACAGGAGCATCGCGAGGCGGAGAGCTGCCTCAAGGGAAGCGGGAGCCGGAGCCGACGCGACCTCGTCCATGGATCGGGAGGCGGCGACCCGCCCCGGTTTCGGTAGGCCCTCGGCGTCTGGATGACCGTGGCCAAGATGGAGCCGGATGACTGGGTGGCCGCCGGCCCCACGGGCTGCTGGACCTCCCCGCCGCGCTGGCGAAGCTGCGGCAGGCGGCGGCGGTGGTCGACCGGGCGGCGGGCTCATGACAAGCCTGACGCGACGACGGGCCCAAGCGCAGCCGTGTTGACAGCCGGGGCATCCGTGCGAATCTCGGATACTGGTCGCGCATCCCGCGCGGCCTCCGCACCCCGAGGTTCCGTCGTGGCCGAGATCAGGACCTATGTCATGCCGCCGAAGCTCTACCGATACCGTTCCGTCGACGGTCCCGAGAGGCTCGCGCAGGAGATGGCGGCCATGGAGGAGGGCTACCTGTGGTGCAGCTCCTTCAGGGACATGAACGATCCCATGGAAGGGATCTACCAAGCCGCCGCCACGTTCAAGTCCGATCCGGATTTCGAGAATCGCCTCAAGGACATCCTCGGGCGGAAGCTCGGGATCGGCATCTGTTCGCTGTCGGAGACCGCGACGAACGAGCTGATGTGGGCGCACTACGCCGACCAGTTCAGGGGCGTCTGCGTCGAGTACGACGTCGCCGCCCTGCTCGCGGCCCTTCCCCGCGAGGTCGACTTGGTGCAGGTGCATTACAACGACAAGATGCTGAAGATCGGCTTCGAGGAACTCCGCGACGCGGATGTCGAGGACATCGCCAAGCGCATCCTGTCGTGCAAGTACAGGAGCTGGAACTACGAACGGGAGTGGCGCGTGCTCGGGAGGCGACAGCGGCGCCTCGGCTACCGGGACCGCCGCTGCGTCACCCGCGTCTTCGCGGGAGACCGGATGGCGGAGGGCGTCCGCGAGCGGATCGGGCGCCGGCTCGAGGATCTCGGCGTCCCCCTCTCGCCGATGCGGGTCAGGGGCTACGCGCTCCACGCCTGAGCGCGCCGCCGCCCCGCGCGTTCCCGTCGCGTCCCGTCGCGTCCCGTCGCGCCCCGCCCGGCCCCCGCGGCGCGGGCGCGGCGGGGAGGCCGTTGGAATCGCGGGCGGATCCGGGCGGGGGCGGGCTTGCGGGTTTAAACGCGCGCGGAGGGGATCTTCGCGACTCTGGTATCCTCTCACGCGCTTTCGCGCCCGCCGGGGCCGGCACGCGCGCCTTCGTCCCTCCCCCAGCCGCCTCCGCCCCGGCCCCGTCCGCTGCCGGCCGGCAACAGAAGTGCGTGCTCAGCCCAAGGCGATGCCCGTCTGAGGCCTATTTTCGTGGCTGAGAATCCGCTTTCCAAAAAATATTTTTGTCAAACAAATTCAGTTAATTAGCACTCAAAGAACCGCTTCCATTTTCCTTGCCTCCGATGGTCGCGGGGACGCGGCTGGGAATTTGGTCCTGCGCCGGAAGCCACTGTTTTTACTCGCGCCCATGAAATCCCCGCGACCGCGCTGCCGACAACGACATGTGCAGCCGAGCGGACGGACTTGCCGGCGCGCGTCACTTCACGCACCGCCTATATGGGCCCGGTCGACCCGGCCGAAGTCCAGCGTCAGCCGCTCGCCACTCACGGTCGCGGGGACGTCGTCGCCCATGGTCGAGCACCCGCCCTTCCAAGAGACAACATCGCCGGTCCACCTAACGCTCCCGAAGCGGTATGCGACCCTGTCGTCGGTTAGGCCCATGGGGCGCATCCGGGCGCAGCTTCCCGGTGCCCGTGTCCACCAGCCGACGATCGTGCAGTCCGCCGCATCTCGTCGACGACCTGCACGAACCGCCGCCCTTGACTCACCCCGCGCTGGCGCCCCACAGTGCACGGGCGGACTGCGGAGTTATCCTTTTGCAATCAATGGCTTATGAAGGTCTGTCGGATCTCCAACCGCTCCAGGTCCCCCAGCCACTTGATTCAACAAGTTGCGATCGCACGTCACAAATCAATCGTTCGCATAAAAACAAAAACGCCCCGCGCGTACATCCGGCGTCGGGGCGTTTCTCTTGCCGGCGGGCGCTGCCGACTTGAGGGAAGCGTAAGCTTCTGATTCGACGAAAGCAAGGCCCAATGCCGCCCGCGCGAGGGCCATCGAGAGTGTCGTGCGTATGGGTATAACCCTACGCCGCCCGCGCCATGGCCATTGTCTTCGCCTGCGACGGACCTCTGCCCGCTCGCACCGACCATCGCGCTGCCGTGGGTAGACGGGCGTCGCCGCCGCGAGCGAGCCCTCGGAGTTGACGTGCAACCGCGCCGGGCGCGATCGCACGCCTTTGCCTCAGCTGGTGGAGATGGCTGAGCCAGCCTGGGCAAATCATTAGCAGCTACAGTTGCACCCGCCGCCATAGCCGTAAGTGGCGGGGTATGAATAAGTGGGATACGCCGACCCGTAATAGCCGCAGCCCGCCGCAGAGCCCCAATAGCCAGGATATGCAGAGCCCCAATAGCCGTAGCCGTATGGGTAGCTCGTCGCGGCGCCGAGCGCTAGGCCCGTCGCCAGACCGGCTCCTAACCCCCATCCGCCATATCCCCAGCGGCCCCAGCCAGGCCTCGCGAAGCCCCAGCGGCCGACGCCCCAGCCAGGCCTCCCAAATCCCCAGCGGCCCCATCCGCCGCCGAAGCCCCAATGGCGTCCCCCCCATCCGCCGCCCCAACCCCAACGGCCCAATGCGGAGGCAGGCGTGGAAACCGACAGCGTGCTGACCAGCATGATGGCGGCGAGCGCCGTTGTAAGCATCTTACTAGAATTTTTCATTGCCGCGTCTCCGGGTCCTTGTCTGCCAAAGCCCCTCGGCCACCTGTGCAACGCGAGCCGAATTCTCTTGTTCCAGCCTAAACTCTGGCGCCTGAAGCCACAAAACGCCCCAACGCTACATGCACGGTCGGGTCGTTTCTTTCGATACGGAGGGTAACGCCGTTATCGAGGCGAGCCGGCCGCCCATGCATCTCCCCCTCGCCTGCCCCCACGCCACGACCAATCCTGCCGGGCGTCTCGCATAGGGGTTTCCCACAATATTTGAAATTGCTACGTTTGCCTGTGAGGCGCCGTGATGCGATCGGTCATAAGCGCCTGCCGAACTTTTCCGAAGTGTGCTTGCGGGGCCGCCCCCAGGGCGCCGAGGCGACCATCGCATCCGGGACAGCTCCGGCGCGCGCCGCGGACCGGGCAGCGCAGCCGGTCAAGCATCCGCCTTTATAGACGGATCGTCCGACGAGAGGCCCGGATAGCGCCGCTCAAATCTCCGGCGAAATAAGTTCTTGAAGTCGCTGAGAGGATTCCCCCCCCTTTCGTGTCGAATGTCTCTTCGAAAATGACCTCGCCACTCTGCTCGATGGATATCTTGCTGTTCATTATTGAAATCCCACAACATGGATTCGGCAGCGAGCCACGCGTGTGACTAAGCCGAAAGGATATCTTGCATCTTAGCATTGAACATTGTTTCATTTTGGCGAATGGCTAATCCATTCGTGTGTATGCTCCTAGCACTCACTTTGCGCCCGGCTTGATCGCCGGGCGCCTTTTGTGGCGCGCCCCTTTTTCTATGCCCCACCCCGGACGTCCCAGGCGCTGGCCGAACGTCCAACCCTTCCAGCTCGCTCGATACCGCGACTATTCCGGGCGACGTCCAGGCCGGGCGAAACCTTGCCTACCTCTGTTGCGTTTCTCGATCATCGCCAATCTCGGCCGGGGAGCGCGCCAATGATTGAACACGCTATTGCCGTCGCCAGTCTGGTCCTAGGAACGTTCCTGATCCTGCGCATCATGCTCGGCGCAGGGCCGTAGACGGAGGCATGCGCGGCGGGAGTGAGCCACTTGCACGCAGGAAAAAAGATGGGCGAGGCGGCAAATCCCACCTCGCCCGAGGAATACGCCGGCGAATCTCGTCCGATGAATGGGACCGAGCCGCAACGCAATGCAACGAACCCGCTTCTGACAATCGCCCCATGAACGGCGGTTGTTTATTCGGTCTTTCTTCGAGTGCTCTAGCTGTGGGTAATACCTAGCCGAGCGGAGACGGTTAAGCGGGGCGTCCGCCTTTGCGCGCGCATCAGGCGGAGGAAGGGCTCCAAATCCCCGGGCGTTCGCGGCGGCTTGGCCGATAGGGCCGTTGGAGCGCCCCTGCGGGTCGGAGCTGCGGAGGCGACGATGAGAGTTCTGCCCCTGTCCAAGGTCTACCAGCTCATCGAGCCGGGCCCGGTCGTCCTGCTCACCACTGCGCACAAAGGCAGGCTGAACGTCATGACCATGTCTTGGCACATGATGGTGGACTTCGAGCCGCCGCTGATCGCCTGCATCGTCAGCGATCGCGACCACAGCTTCGCGGCGCTGCGGGCAACCAAAGAATGCGTGATCGCGATCCCCGCCGTCGAGATCGCCGAGAAAGTTGTCTCCATCGGCAACTGCTCCGGGCGGGACGTAGACAAGTTCGAGGCCTTTCGCCTGACCCCGAAGAAGGCCGAGCGCGTTTCGGCGCCGTTGGTGGCCGAGTGCGTCGCCAATATCGAATGCAGGGTGGTCGATACGCGTCTTGTGAACAAATACGGCCTGTTCGTTCTGGAAGGCCTCAAGGCCTGGGTCGATCCCACGAAGAAGGATCTGAAGACGATCCACCATCGGGGCTTCGGCCGGTTCATTGTCGATGGCGAGACAATCGAGGTGAAATCAAGGATGCCGTGACAAGAGGCCCTGCGCCATCGGGGTCCATCGGCTCAACGCAGCTATCTTATACTTTTTCGGATAGAGAGCGTTATTTGAGCACGCTGCTCGCGCCGGCGCCGAGCGTTTCGGGGAACTCGAATGCTGGCCCGAGTTTTCCTCCAGACATCCATCTGGCTCGCCGCCATGGCCGCCCTGCTTTTCGTGCCAGCGGGCACGATTGCATGGCCTGAGGCCTGGATTTTCTTGGGCATCATCGGAGGGGTCGGCGCGGCCGCGGGGCTATGGTTCGCCCGTCACGATCCTGACCTCTTGAGGGAGCGGCTGTCCTCGCCCTTCCAGGCTGGCCAGCCAGCATGGGACAAGGCGATCCTGTCGCTGTTCCTCGCGCTCTACCTGGCGTCCTTCGTCGTCATGGGGCTCGACGCCGTACGTTGGCGAGCGACCGTCATGCCGGCGTGGGCCGAGGCCGTAGGCGCCATCTGCATCTTGGCGTCCTATGCGATCATCTGGCGCGTTCTCGCGGAGAACTCCTTCGCCGCGCCGGTCGTCAGGATACAGGAAGAGCGAGGGCAGAGGGTCGTGACGACCGGCCCCTACGCCGTTGTGCGCCACCCGATGTACTCCGGCGCGATCCTCTTCCTGCTGGGGACGCCGCTGCTGCTCGGCTCGTCCTATGGGATCGCGCTCGCGCCCCTATTGGTGGCCCTGCTGGGCATACGCTCAGTCTTTGAAGAGCGAACGCTGACCGAAAGGTTCCCGGAATACGCCGCCTATGCGGAAAAGGTGAGATACCGCTTGGCGCCGCTGATTTGGTGAGTCAATCGAAGTCTCATCTTCAGGATACGTAGCCCGGCTCGGCGGCTTGCGATACGCGGCAATCACCCGCCAGTCCCCGAGGGCCTCGCTTCCCTCGGCTTGCCCATAAGCGCGGGCTGGAACAAGGCGGCCGAGGCCAACGTGCAAGCGAGCGAGAGCGCGAGCAGCTTTCCCATGCTCGACATTCCGGGATTGCTCGACAAAGACAGGCTGCCGAAAGCGGTCGCGGTCAGCAGGGCGCTGAAAAACACCGCGCGCGTCAGGGGCGACTGGAGGAAATCCGTCTCGCCGCGCCGCCAGGCCGTAACATAATAGATCTTGAAAGCGACGCCGACGCCGAGCAGCACCGGCAAAGCGATGATATTCGCGTAGTTCAGCCTGAAGCCGCTGATCGCGCAAATTTCGAGCGTGACGACCGCCGCGACGACCAATGGCACGAGGGTCAAAAGGACGTCGCCGATCCTGCGTAAGGTTATGAAGAGAATGATCGCGATGGCGCCGAGAGCGATCGCCGCCGCCTCGACCAGCGCCGTGAGCATCGTGCCGGACCACATCAGAACGGCGACCGCCTGCCCCGTGGCGTTGGGCTCCTCGGCCAGAACCGCTTCTGCAAAGCGGCGAATGGTCTCGTCGCTATTGGGATCGCCCTTGGGCAGGATGTCAATTCTCTGGCGCCCGTCCTCGGTCATCCACAAGCGTACGAATTGGGGCGGAAGGGTTTTGAGCGTAACCGGCGTCGGGTTCAATGAAAGGCGCAAGGCGTCGAGGTCGTCTTTCAGCGACGCCAGAAAAGCCCTCGCCGCCTGTCCGCGAGCGCTGGCATCCGCGTCGATCAGCGCGCCTATATCGCCCGCCAGGCGCCGCGCGGCCCGCGACCCTGGCCCCTGCTCTCGAGCTGCGGCGCTCGTAAGTTCTGCTCTCGCCGTCTCGAGCGCCGAAACGCTTTCTCGGTCAGTCGGCGCCGACTTCATCTTCGGGCTCAACGCCGGCGCGAGCGCTTTCCTGGCCCTGCCGATCATCGCGAGCTTGGCGTTCTGATCAGCGGGGATAAAGCTTTGGATCGTGCGAACCTGCGCAACCTCTGGGAGCGCCGCTACTTTCGCCGCGATCGCCTGAGCGTCCTCGCGTGGCCCAACCACGATCTGCGCCGAGTTCGCGTCCATCATCGGATCATGGCGCAGCTCCAGAAAGGTGGCGACCGCTTCCGCGCTCTTGCGCTGCAGGTGAAGCGGGTTGAAGTCGAAAGCCAGAAACTGAAGGAAATACGCGCCCGCACATACGATCGCGGCTGTCGCGCCGATGATGAGGTAGCGTCGGCGCCTGAGAAAATTATCCGCCCGAGCCAGCCAGGGCTGACCGATGGCGTGCGGCTCCAGCGGCGCCTTGATGACGTTGACGAGGGCCGGCAGCAGCGTGAAGGTCGAGGCCCAGGCCACGATCATGCCGAGACCGGCGATCTCTCCAAGCTGGCCCAACCCCCGATAGGATGTCGGGATGAAGGACAGGAAACCGGCGGCCGCGGAAGCCGCCGCCAGCGTCAGCGGCACGCCGAGAAATCCCGCCGCCCCCATCAAGGACTCCGGCAGCTGCGGCGTTTCATGGCGCTGCGCGCGGTACCGCACCGTGTATTGAACCGCGAAGTCGGCGCCCAGGCCAACGAAGAGCATGGCGAAAGCGATGGAAACCGGATTGAGCGCCCCGGCGACGAGGAGACCGAGGCCCGCCGTCACGAATAGACCCGCGGCCAAGGACAAGACCGCCGAGACGACAAGCCGCAACGACCGCAACGCGGCCCAGAGGATGACAATAACGATGGACGCCGTAATGAAGCCGTTGGCGACGCCGCCCTCCTCCAGGCTCGCAAATTGCTCGTCGGCGAGCGGCACAGGCCCCGTGAGGCGCACGTCGGCCTGGAATTTCGAGCGCAGATCGAGGTCCGCGGCCGTCTTGCGAATGGCCTCGCTCGCTTTTTTTCCAGGCTGGAGCTCGTTGGTGAACAGCTTTGGCTGAACGGTGATCAGCCGCCGTTTCCCCGATGGCTCCGACGCGCTTTGGATCATTTCCGCCCAGGAGAAAGCCGCCGGTTGAAATTGCGCCACTTGCTCCAGCGTCTCGGCGGCGGCGTTCAGCGGCTTGACCATGTCATCGAGCGAATAGCCCTCGACCTGCAGCCCGTGCAAAACATAAACGAGAGTCTTCGCGAGGCCTCTCAAACTCTGGTCGCTTACGAGAAAGGCGAGGATCGGCTTGGCTTGCGTCAGCCGATTCAGGATGTTCTCGACGTCGGCGGCCGGCGGAAACATGAACCGGTTGCGCGTGAAGAACTCCCCGCCTCCTTCCTCCTGGACGGATCGCAAAAGCGCCGGTTGCTCCGCCAGGGCGGCCGCGAGGACATGTGACGCCGCGCCCGCCTGCTCGGGCGTCGGCGCATCGACAACGATGAGAATGGCGTCTCTCCCTTGGGGAAAGGCCGCCTGATAGGCGAGCTCTCTTTTACGCCAAGGTAGATCTCGCGAGATGAGGTTATTGACGTCCGTGTCGATTTCGAAAGCAGTGAAAAAGAAGGTCCCGGCCGCGGCGGCGAGCGCCAGCCAAATCAGGATCGCCGTGCGGCTGTAACGCACCGCGCAACGGACGACAGACAGCAAAGCATCGAGCACGCCTCATCCTCGGGCCGCGACAATGGAGCGGCGGCCGCGCGGCGCGCGGCGCTCGCGAGCAATCGAAGGTCAGCGCATGGCGCGCGTCGCGCTTTTGCGCTTCCTAGCATGTATGGCTTTTCCGGCAGGAAAACAGCTTGGCTTAATCGCGAGAACACATCCCGCATAGGAATGCGCTCCACACGCGATTTATTGTCGCTTACATGATTCCATGCGAGCGGAAAGCGCGCGAACACCGAAGCTCGAGACGTGAGGCTTCGACAAGGAACCTGATCAAGCCGCTTTCGTCTTACCCACTATGGCAATAAGGAGAAGGCCATGAAAGCGGTCGTATTCCACGATGCGCCGATCCCCCGAACTCAGGACTCGACACTCTCCCGCTCCGGAACCACTGCAACGGCAGCAGGCGGTGGGATGAGCCGATCGAGCAGTCGGCGAAGCGCCCGCCGGGCCTCGCTCGTGCGCGCCTCGGTCAGGCGCGAGAGGCCGTAGCCGCAAATGACCGTCATGAGCACCACCACGATCGCCGCCGCATAATGGGCGGGCGTCGCAAGCTCTGTCGCCCAATCGCGCCCCAGATATTGTCCGATCCACGCGCGGGCGAAAACGATGACAGGCATATGGATCGCATAAAGCGAGAAGGAAAAATTCGCGAGCGGCGCATGGATCCGCCAGCGCAAGGCGGAAAAGCCCGTCTGCGGTCCGTCGCGGAAGGCGAGCAGAAGATTGATGAAAAGCATGGCCCCCACGACATCCGCCGCTCGCCCCAGCAGGGGATGGGCGTCCAGCAAGGGGCCCCGCACGGTGAGCCTGATCAGCACGACCACGGCGGCGTAAATGGCGAGCGAAAGCCAGCGCGAGCGAATAAGCGGCCGATCCGCCCGAGAGGCGAAGGCGCTAATCGCCCAGATGACGAAGCCGAATGTAAACCAGCTTTCCGGCCATGCGAGCACGAGCGTGAGCGCGAGACCGAGGAGGAAAGCCCCATAGCGCCGCACGGGCGGTAGATGGCGGGCCATGGGCATCATCAACAGGGGAAACAAAACATAGCACCAGAATTCGCAGGCGAGCGACCAAAGCGGTCCGTTGACTCCGAAATAATCAACGTAAATCGACTGCAGATTGGCGAGGTTGGCAAGAAAAATCGGGATCGTGTAGTGGCCTTTGAACATCGGCCAGTCATAAACTCCCGAGTCCGGGAAAAGAATTGCGCCGGCGCCATCGAGCCCGGCCGTGAAAAAGAGCGCGGGAGCGAGCACGATATAAATGCGCGAGACGCGATGGACGAAGTAATCGCGCAGAAAATCCCGACTTTTGCCGATCTTCGCCAGGACCGCGCCGCCGACGAGCCAGCCGGAGAGGACGAAAAAGCCGACGACCGCCTGATGACCGAGCCCGAATCCGTTGAAAAACCACCAAACGTAGACCGGCGGGGCATGAGGCGCGCTCATGATGTCCGCCTGGTTCACCGTTATGTTGGTGACGTGGATCGACAGAACGAGCAGCGCCCCGATCCAGCGGGAGGCCTCGATCAATTGCGAGAGCAGGAAAGGCATTGGCCTCCGGTGGCGGTCTGGTTGCGCTTTTGGCGCTTATAGCCCCGGATCGCGGCCATCGCCAGACGCTCGGCTGCCTGCCGGCGGAAGGGGTCGCGTCGTCTCTATTTTTCCTCTATAAGCGCCTTTCGCGCCGGAGCGGCGGCCTTCCGGGTCCGCCTATTCAGGCCGCCGATATTGATGGAGTTTGGAAAGTGGAACGCTGGACGCCGGGCAGCTGGAGAAATTTGCCGATCGAGCAGACGCCGGTCTATCGCGACCAGGCGGCTCTTTCCGGCGTCGAGCGGCAGCTCGCTGGCTTTCCCCCGCTCGTCTTCGCCGGCGAGGCGCGCAATCTCAAGCGCCAGCTTGCGGATGTCGCCGCTGGCAAAGCGTTCCTGCTTCAGGGCGGCGATTGCGCAGAGAGCTTCAACGAGCACTCGGCCGACAACATCCGCGATTTCTTTCGCGTCTTTTTGCAGATGGCGGTTGTGCTGACCTATGCGGCGGGCTCGCCCGTCGTGAAGGTCGGACGCATCGCTGGCCAATTCGCCAAGCCGCGCTCCTCGCCCGTCGAGAAGAAGGGGGACCGGGAGCTGCCGAGCTATCGCGGCGACATCATAAACGACATCGAGTTCACGGAAGCCGCGCGCGAGCCCGATCCGCAGCGCCAGCTCCTGGCCTACCGGCAGTCGGCGGCGACGCTCAATCTGATCCGCGCCTTCGCGGCTGGCGGCTTCGCCAATCTCGAGAATGTCCATCGCTGGATGCTCGGCTTCGTGAAAAATAGCCCGCAATCCGAGCGCTATCAGAAGCTTGCCGACCATATCACCGAGACGCTCGGCTTCATGCGCGCGATCGGTCTCGATCCCGAGCATCATCCGGAACTGCGCGGGACGGATTTCTACACCTCGCATGAAGCGCTGCTGCTCTGCTACGAGCAGGCGCTGACCCGCGTCGACTCCACCACTGGCGATTATTATGCGACCTCGGGCCATATGCTGTGGATCGGCGACCGCACGCGTCAGGAGAACGGCGCCCATGTGGAATTCATGCGCGGCATCAAGAATCCGATCGGCCTGAAATGCGGCCCCAGCCTGACGCCTGACGGGCTGATGCGCCTCATCGACGCGCTCAACCCCGACAATGAAGCGGGCCGGCTCACGCTCATCTGCCGCTTCGGGGGGGACAAGATCGGCGACGCGCTGCCGGCGCTGGCGCGCGCCGTCTCCCGGGAGGGCCGCGCCGTCGTATGGTCCTGCGACCCCATGCATGGGAACACGATCAGCGCGGCCGGCTACAAAACCCGGCCCTTCGATCGCATCATGTCGGAAATCCGGGGATTCTTCGAGGTGCATCAGGCCGAAGGGACCTATGCCGGCGGCATTCATCTGGAGATGACCGGCAAGGATGTCACCGAATGCACGGGCGGCGCCCGCGCCATTTCAGAAGACAATCTGCGCGACCGCTACCACACCTATTGCGACCCGCGCCTCAACGCCGAACAGGCGATCGAGGTCGCCTTCCTGGTGGCGGAATTGCTGAAGGCCGAGCGGGTCGCTCGCGGCCTGCCGGAGCGAGCCGCGGCGGAGTGACCGGCGCTTATCGCGCTCTGCGCCCGCAGCGTTAAAGTGCGGAATGCGCTAGCGCGCTTTCCGCTCGCATGGAATCATGCGAGCGACAAGAAATCGCGCCAATCAAGTAACTGGAGCGCATTCTTATCGCAAAAGTCTGTCAACTTTTGCGGAATGCGCTCTAGAATGCGCCCGTCATTGTGAGCGGGACGAGGCAATCCAGGCCCGCAAGTGGTTCGGGATTGCTTTCTTGCCTCGCTCCTTTCAGGTCGGGAGCTGGCGATGGTTGCCGGAGAAGACGACCTCTTCGGTTTGCAACGCTTCGTCGAGGCGCAGCGAGGCGATTATCAGCGCGCGCGCTCGGAGTTGCGCGCGGGCCGCAAGACCGGTCACTGGATTTGGTTCATCTTCCCGCAAATGAAGGGGCTGGGCTTCAGCCAGGCGAGCCAGTTCTACGGCCTTTCTGGCGCCGAAGAGGCGCGCGCCTATCTCGCCCATCCGATCCTCGGCCCCCGGCTGCGTGATTGCGTGGAGGCGATGCTCTCGACCCGAGGCAAGTCGGCAGACGACGTGCTGGGCTCCACTGACGCCTTGAAATTTCGCTCGTCCATGACGCTGTTCGCGCGCTCGGCGCCGCAGGAGGGGCTGTTCCTTACCGCCCTCGCCAGATTTTTCGAAGGCCACGAGGACGAGAAGACGCTCGCTCTCCTGAAAAAATGAAGGGCGCTCGAGGCGCCCTTCGAAAATCGCATGTTCGCGGCCGTGATCTCAGCCTGCCGAGGTCTCCTCGGCCTCCCGCACGGTCATGGCGTTGCCGTGCCAGACGAAATCGTCGAACAGCAAAGCATCGACGAACATTACAGGCAGCATCAAGTCGCGCATGATCAGGGCGAAAGGCATGCGCCAGTCGAGCGCGAAGCCGCAAACCTTCGCAAGCCACATCTCGCCCGCATGGAGAGAGCCCATGACGGCGGCCGCAGCCAGCGCCGCCGCCGTAGCGTCGCCGCCGAACTCGAGCGCGGCATAGGCGCCGAGCACCACGGCCGCAAAGCTGCCGTTCATGAACTCCGGCGCGTAATGGGCGGGGAACGTCACGCGGCGCAGGCGCGCCCAGCGCACATGGCGGGAATAAACCTCATGCGCCGTGCGCTTGCCGAGCGGCTGCTCGAAGGGCATGTCGACAAGGCGGACCGTCATGTTCTGCGCGCGGATGACCTTGGTCGAGGCGGCGTCCTCGGCGATCTCGGCGCCGAGCGCGCGAATGCCGCCAGCGCGGTCGAGCACCTCGCGCCGCCACATCATGTTCTTGCCCTGGGCGAAGCCCGCGCCGATCGCCTCGGCGCCATACTGCCAACGGGCCTGGAACGTGTTGAGGATCGCGCATTCCACAGAGGCCCAGAAGCCGATTGGACGCGAGCCGATCGGCATCGAGACCGTCATCGCCGTATCGGGGTCGAAGGCCGCCAGCATGGTCTGAACATAGTCGCGCGGCGGCAGAGCGTTGGAGTCGGCGAGGATGACGTAATCGTAGCGCGCCGCCTCCCAGCCTTTCACGCAATTATTGAGCTTGGGATTGGCGCTGACGTAATCGTCGCCGATCAAGAGCTTCGCTTCACGCTCCGGATGCGCCGCGATCAGCCGCTCGACGAGCGGAATGATCGGATCGCTCGGAGACTGAACGCAAAAGATCACTTCATAATGCGGATAGTCGAGTCCAAAGGTCGCGCCGAGCGTTTCCTCGGAAAAAGTCTCGACGCCGCGCACAGGGCGAATGATGCTCACCCAAGGGGCGTTGGCCGGAACAGGCAAGTTCCTTTCGCGCGCGCGGCATTTTCGGCCCATAAGCCACATGCTGGCGAAGTTGAGGACAAGGATGAAGGCGCACCAGCCGGCGCAGATGTAAGCAAGGATCATCGAGCTCTTTTCGTCTTTAGACGTCGAAACGGACGGATTGGCGGCGAAGGCGAAGGCTGGCCTCCGCGCGACGGTCGGCGCGGCGCGCGACGCCCGGTCGCGGCCAGCTCAATATTCCGACTGACAAGACCGCCGGCTCTTGGCAAAAGGGTTGCGGCGCGAGAATCTTGTCCCGGCTGCCGCTTTGCGAAAACTCCTGACGAAGCTTCCTCATGACCTCTCCGATCGTTCGTTTCGCGCCGTCCCCGACTGGCCGCATCCATATCGGCAATGCGCGGGTCGCGTTGTTTAATTTTTTGTTCGTCTCGACGCACCATGGACGATTCATACTGCGGTTCGATGACACCGATTTCACCCGGTCTACCGAGGAATTCGCGCGAGCGATCGAAGTCGATCTCGCCTGGCTCGGGGTCGTTCCCGACGCCATTTTCAGACAGTCCGAACGCGTCGCGCTTTACGAGGCCGCCGCTGCGAAGCTGCGCGAGGCGGGTCGCCTTTACCCTTGCTACGAGACGCAGGAGGAGCTGGAAAAGCGCCGCAAGATTCAGCAGGCTCGCGGATTGCCGCCGGTCTACGACCGCGCCGCGCTACGCCTTTCCGACGCCGACCGCGCGAAGCTCGAGGCCGAAGGCTGTCGGCCGCATTGGCGTTTCAAGCTCGACCCGGGCGTCGTCGAGTGGAACGATCTCATCCGCGGTCCGGCGCACATCGATTGCGCCGCTCTCTCCGACCCCGTGCTGGTCCGCGAGGACGGGAGCTTCCTCTACACCCTGCCCTCGGTCGCCGACGACATCGACATGAAGATTACTCATGTCATCCGTGGCGAGGACCATGTGACCAACACCGCCGTGCAGCTCCAGCTCTTCGCCGCGCTCGCGCCCCAGGCGCCGCTGCCCGCCTTCGCCCACCACAATCTCCTGATCGGGGCGAGCGGCGAGGGACTCTCCAAGCGCACGGGGTCGCTCTCGATCGCCTCGCTACGGGACGAAGGCTACGAGGCGCTCGCCGTCGCCGCGCTCGCGACGCTCACCGGCTCCTCCGGCAGCGTCCACGCCGTGCGTTCGCTCGCCGAGCTCGCCAGCCATTTCGATCTCGACCATGTCTCGCGCAATCCCGCGCGCTTCGATCCCGACGATCTCCTGGCGCTCTCCCATCGCACGCTGGCGCTGTTCGAGTTCGAAGATGTGCGCGAGCGTCTCGCCGCGCTCGACGTGGTCGGCCACAAAGCGGAGCCGCTCTGGCGCGCGGCGCGCGGCAATCTCTCGACCTTCGACGATATTCTGAAATGGTGGCGCGTCGTCGAAGGCGAGATCGAGACAATTCGCGAAGACCCGGACTTTCTCTCGCAGGCCGCCGGACTCTTGCCGCGGGAGCCTTGGGACGAGCAGACCTGGTCGGCCTGGGTCGGCGATGTGAAAACCGCGACGACGCGCAAGGGCAAAGCGCTGTTCCGCCCGCTGCGCCTCGCGCTCACAGGCGAAGAGAGCGGGCCGGAGCTCGCGGCGCTCTTGCCGCTGATCGGGCGGGTGAAGGCGCTGGCTCGGTTAGGCGGCTAACGCGCGCTAATCAGAGGCGCAGAGGCCTGCCGTTTTGGCGGCGAGGATGCCTTCAAAATAGGCGGCAAGCCCCGAAAGCTGCGCCGCGCAGTCGCCCTCGAAGCAGGAGCCATGCATGACCGCAAGCCGGTTGGGCTTCAAGGCGGCGAGCATGCGGATGGTAGGGGCGGTGGCGGGCGTAAGCGAGGTGGCCTGGAAAGCTTTCTCCGCGGCGACCGCGGCGTCCAGAATGCTTTGCGCTGTTATCGCCGGCCCCTGTCCCAGTTGCGTGAAGAGATCGCCGCAGAACAGCGTGCCTGTGGCTTCCTCATAGATGAGGCCGGATTCCCATGCGTGCGGGACGTGCGGCGTGTCCATGTAGCGGACGCGCCTTCCGCCGAGATCGAGGATTTCTCCGTTGGCGAGAGGTTTTGGCGGCCGGTCGGCGAGATCGTTCAGCGACACCATGCACGCCGTATGGCCATGGACGACCTTGGCCGCCGGCGCGGCCGAAAGCCAGAGGTTCATGGATCCGCATTCGTCGGCCTCTATGTGTCCGAAACTGATCCAGCGCAGGCAATCGACCGGCTTGAGCCTGATCAAGGCCGAGGAAACCGCCGGAAACATCGCGCGCGGACCGCAGTGAAAGAGAAGCGGTTCATCTGCGTCGATGAAATATTGATTGAATGTAAAGCCCGAGGGCGGCGCGATCTCGGGAACAAAGACTGAGAAACGGTAAATCCGCGGGCCGATTTCGTCGATTCGAGCTTGCATAACAGGACTCCGATTGTCCTTCTGCGCCACTAGGCGGAAGGAGCGCTCGAGCGCAAGGCGTTGACGGCCGTGCGCGCCTGGCTCGATTGCTTTGGTTCAATCTGGCCGGCGCATCAAATCAGCGCAGCACGGCGACGCCGAAGAGATAGGGGTGCAGCAGCAGGAACAGCGCGTAAAGCGCCGTTCCGGCGCCGAGCGCAATCGCGTCGCCCTTGGTGAAGGCGTTGACGCCTGGCGCGCCAGCGTCGCCGCGCCGCTTCACGGCGATGCGATCATAGACGCCAAACCCCAGAAACGAGCCGAACAGCAGCATGCCGCCAAGGTCGCCGTTGGCGAGAAGATGCGCGGTCGCCCAGCTCTTCAACGCAACGAGCGTCGGATGGCGCAGCCAGCCCCTGATGCGCGACGGCGGCGCGCGGCGGCTCGCCAGCGCCACGAAGGCGAACCAGACAAGCGGCATGGCGACATGGCGCGTCCAGGACGGCGGCTCCCAGATCTGGATGATCCCCTCCGCGCGATAGCGCGAGAAGCCCCAGATGATGAGCAGAAGGCCGGCGAGCGCGACAAGCGAGTAAGCGCTCTTGTAGGCTTTCAGGCCGTATTTCTCGACGAGTGCCGCTCGCGCGCCGCGCGAGGTCGAAAAGACATGGACGCCGATGAAAAGCGCGATGCCCAGAATGAGGATACCCATATTTCAGAGGCCTTTGGCTGAGTGGCTGAATGAAAGAAACACGAGCGGGCCCGCTCAAAAGCACCGAACCTGCGCTTCGGCCTGCGCCCGGCGCAGAGTCTCGAGCGTATCGCGCGCCGCGCCCGTGTTGCGCATCATGCCGCCGATTTGTCCGGCTTGTTGGCTCAGGCTGGCCACGGTCTCGGCGGCGACATAGCTGTCATAGCCAAGAATGCTTGCGATGACGTCTATGGAGCAGGAACATTGCTCCAGTGACAGCCGTGTGTCGCCATTGGCTTTCATGCAGCCGAAAACGTAGTCGGCGCGCGCCGAGGTCGGATAGTCGTTGACGTCGGCGGCCACGGCAGGAGCAGAGGCGAGTAAGAAAACGGCAAGGAGGCGGCGCATCGGATCCCCTGTCTGGACAAGCGCTTCGCGCAGTCTATCGCTTCGGCGTCGCCGCGTGAACCACCCAGCCCCCTACCAGAAACGTCGGCTCGCGCGATTTGAAGCACTGTCGCGCAGGGGAGCGCGTCGCGTTGGAACGGCTTCTCAGGACCTGGAAGATGTTCTGCCTTCGTTACGCCGCGTTGTGCGCGCTCGCCGTCCTGGCCTTCCTCGGTCTGTCGAAGGGCGCGTCGGCGCATGGGAATATGTTTCGGTTCACGAACGCCTGCATTATCAAAGTGGGCCCCGACCTGATGTATTTTTCCGGCTACCAGCCGGGCGCCTCTCGCAAGAAATTCTGCGAGGACGTTCCAACGACGGGCCAGACCTTCTTCGTGCTCGATTTCGCGGAACCGGAGATGCGCGAGATGTCCGTCGATTTCCGCATAATGCGCCTCGGCGCAAACAATGACCAATCGGACGCGGCGACGGTGGCCTATCTGCCGGCCAAGCGCTACCCGAACGGTACGATCGATCTCGAGCATGTTTTCGCAGAGCCGGGAAATTTCATAGGCATCGTCACCGCAGCGGGGACGCATGGCGAGCTCTGGGTCTCGCAGTTTCCCTTCACCGTGGGTCGGCTCTATTCATCGAAAGCGCCTTATTACCTCCTGGCGGTCGCCGCCGTCGTCGCCCTGCTGCTGCTCCTCCTCCGGGGAGGCGAAAAGGCCGAAGCCGGGCGGCCCGACTGAAAAGCGCGGGTGTCATTCCGCCGTCATCCGCCCCACCTAGAGGTGCCGGGAACCCGCTGGGCGGCAGCCCGGCGGGTTCGGAAGCGCCGGGCCGGAGGTACGCCCGGCGTTTTTTTTGCCCATTGCGAGATTCTCGCGAACGCCAAGCCAAAAAGATTTGTTATTTTAAGGCCTTGCGCCCGCCGGCCGGAATCGGACATTGTATCCGGCGGAGGGAAACGATGGACCGTTCTGTCAGGTTCGCAGGCTTTGTTTACAACTCTCGGACCGGCTTACAGCGGGATGGCGCCCAGATTCATCTCGGCCCTCAGGCGCGCCAACTTCTCGAGCTCCTTATCGACTCGAATGGCGGCGTTGTCTCCAAGGCCCAAATCGCGTCCCGGCTTTGGCCAGATCGACCGCCCTCGGACGACTCGATCGACCGCTGCGCCTATCTTTTGCGCAAGCCCCTGAGAGAAGCAGGCTTCGGCGACCTCATCGCGACGGCCTATGGACGCGGCCTTTCCCTTCGGGCGAGGATCGAGCCTCTCGACCCCAGATCCGAGCCCACGGCAGCGCCAAACGCGACCCTCGACGGCCGCATCCTCGATCTTTGGCGGACGGCCTATGAACTCGCCGGAAAGCGCACGCGGGACGGCTATGCGCGGGCGCAAGCGGCCGTCTCGGCCGCCGCCGAACTGGACGGCGCCGCGCCGGCGATCTGGTCGCTTGCCGCCGACATCGCGGCAAGCCGCGCGATTCGCGGGCATCTGCGGCCTGCGCAAGCGGCGGCGATCATCGAGGAGGCGGCCGCTCGCGCGCTTGATCTGTCGGCCCATTTCGCGCCCGCTTTGGCGGCGCTCGGCTGGGCGCGCGCCACGCTCTCGGGCAGGCCCGACGAGGGTTTGGATCTGGTCGACGAAGCGGTCGCGCGCGACGCAAGCTACGGTAAGGCGCGCGCCTATCGAAGCTGGGCGCTCGCAAGCAAAGATCGGCTATCTGACGCAATCGCCGACGCCGAAGCCGGGCTGCGGCTTTCGCCTCACGACGAAGCTCTGCTGAGCTTGCGGGCCTGGCTGGAGTTCTGCGCCGGAGATCTTGAAGCAAGCGTCGGGCTGGCCCGCAGAGGTTCGGAGCTGCGGCCGGATGGTTGCTCGCTGCTCATCGTAATTTCCATCGTCGAAAGCCTGTCGGGAAAGCACGACGAGGCCCGGCAGGCGGCCCGGCGCGCCCTGGAAATGTTTCCCGACGATCCGCCGCTTCTCGCCACGCTCGCCTATGTTCTTGCGAGAGCGGGGAGGATCGAGGAGTCAGAGGCCGCGCTCGCCGCCGCGGCGCCCGACGACGAAACGACCACGCCGAGCCTCTTCGGGGCCGCCGCCATGTTGGCGCTGGGCCGCGACGCGGAGGCGAGGGCGGCGCTGCTGCAGGCCGGCGAGGCGGGCTGCCCATGGTTCGTCTTCGCTCCCTATGATCCGCGCCTCACGTCGCTCAGAAACGAAATAGGCGGTTTGGCCGCCGCCGAGCGCTAAATTCCCAAGGACGGTTGAAATCCGCCCCGTCGTGTCCTTAATGCCGCGGTGAAGGCCGTGGCGTCGCCGCGGCGGTATTCCGGGGAATATGCAAAAAATGATCGGACGTCTCAATCACGTCGCCATCGCCGTCGACAGCGTGGAAAAGGCGTCGGCGGTCTATCGCGACGCGCTCGGCGCAAAGGTGTCGGAGCCCGAGACCCTCACGGAACACGGCGTCACCGTCGTTTTCGTCGAATTGCCGAACACCAAGATCGAGCTTCTCGAGCCCTATGGCGAGAATTCTCCCATCGCAGGATTCGTCGCCAAGAACCCATCGGGCGGCATTCATCACATCTGCTATGAGGTGGAGGACATTCTTGCCGCGCGCGATCAGCTAACGGCCGCGGGCGCGCGGGTGCTGGGCGACGGAGAACCGAAAATCGGCGCGCATGGAAAGCCGGTGTTGTTCTTGCACCCGAAAGACTTTTGCGGCACGCTGATCGAGCTGGAGCAGGCCTGAGACCATGCCCTTTCCGCTTCCCCTCGCCTTGGCGATCTATGTCACGATCTGGTGGATCGTCTTGTTCGCCGTATTGCCGTTCGGCGTTCGCTCGGCGGAAGAAGCGGGGGAGGAGCTGCCGGAGGGCTCCGACCCCGGCGCCCCAGTCGCGCCCCAGCTCCTCAAGAAGGCCGCGGTCACGACCGTCATCGCGACCATCGTCTTCGTTTTTGTGGCCTTTGGCGCGAATTACGTCGCCCAATAGCGTTTCCGTCTGATAAGGGCGTCGCGCGGGGTTGACCCGCCCGACGCCGCCCGGTAGTTGAACGAAAGCCGCGCAAGCGGCAAAGGCAAGCGGACCGGCCCGCTCGCCTGTGTTGCTGTCCTGAGGGCAGTTCTGTTGGAGCGCGTAGCTCAGTCGGTAGAGCATCTGACTTTTAATCAGGGGGTCCTGGGTTCGAGTCCCAGCGCGCTCACCAAGAAAATAGAAGGCTTGCGAAGACTTCGGGGCTCCCGCGATTATGCGAGCCCGAATAGGTCGCTCACGCCCTCATAGGCCATTAGGTTCTTCGGCCGGGCAAGCATGCTCTCGATCAAAAAGCAACATTGCGACCGGGCGGCGCCTAACGCCAGCGTGAAAAGCATCCCTGAAAGCCCGAAACGCCCTACCAGAACAAAACGCGTAGAACAAGAATTAGCGTGGGCGCAGCGCTGACAAAATCCCAATCGGCAATTTCGAAGAGGGAGCGGCGATATGGGCAATTTCACAGGCAAAATCGTCATCATAGGACGACGACCGCAGCGCCTTCGACGTGAGCGTCTGTCCCGCCGCGATCGAGATGGCGGTGCTCGACCGTTTCGCGCCGGGGGATGCAGCGCGCGCTTACATGGCGGCCCTTCATCCTCGTCTGCGGCTTCGGAAAGCCGGACGACATCTCCCGCGCGGTTCTCCACCTGCTCGATCTCGCCAATGATTTCGTGATCGGAACCAGCCTTGCCGTCGATGACGGCTTCCTCGCGCAATGAGCTTTTGACAAAGCCGGAGCTTCCTAATGTCTGTCCTGTTTCAGCCGCTTCGTCTCGGCAACCTCGACATTCCAAACCGCATCATCATGGCTCCGCTGACCCGCTGCCGAGCAAGCGAAGGCCGCGTTCCAAATGCTCTCATGAAGGATTACTACGTGCAGCGGGCGTCAGCCGGCCTGATCCTGACGGAGGCGACCTCTGTCTCGCCCATGGGCGTCGGTTATCCCGACACGCCAGGCGTCTGGTCGGAGGCGCAAGTCGAGGGCTGGAAGGAAGTCACGCGGGCCGTTCATCAAACCGGCGGCCGCATTTTCATGCAGCTCTGGCATGTCGGCCGTGTGTCGCATCCCATTTATCTCAACGGCGCGGCTCCGGTCGCGCCCAGCGCAATCGCGCCTGAGGGGCATGTGAGCCTGCTGCGCCCGCTGCAGCCTTATCCTGTTCCGCGCGCCCTGGAGATTTCCGAGATTCCGGAAATCATCGAAGCTTACAAACGCGGCGCGGCCAACGCCAAGGCGGCTGGCTTCGACGGCGTCGAATTGCACGGCGCCAACGGCTATCTGCTCGATCAGTTTCTTCAGGACAGCGCAAACAAGCGCACGGACCGCTACGGCGGCTCTGTGGAAAATCGCGCGCGTCTCATGCTCGAGGCGACGGACGCCGTCATCGAGGTTTGGGGGCCGGGTCGAGTGGGCATGCACCTTGCGCCGCGCGGCGATGCACATTCAATGGGAGATTCCAATCCGAGGGCAACTTTTGGCTATGTCGCGCGCGAGCTCGGCAAACGAGGGATCGCTTTCATTTGCGCACGCGAACATTCGGGACCCGACGCCCTTGGCCCATATCTCAAGAAGGAGTTCGGCGGCGCCTATATCATCAATGAAGGATACACTGCCGAAACCGCAGACGCGGCGATTTCCGCCGGCGACGCCGACGCGGCGGCGTTCGGCAAGCTCTTCATCGCCAATCCGGACCTGCCGGAACGTTTACGCCGCCGGGCGCCTTTGAACGAGCCGCAGCCGGCGACTTTCTACGCCAATGGGCCCGAAGGATATACGGACTATCCGGCGCTGGCGGCATGAAGCGCAGCTGAGGAATTCACTAGTCTGAGAAGAGGATGATCGACGCGGTTCTGCGCGCCTATGCGGCCGCTCTCGGGGTCGGCGATACGGGCGTCCTAAGCCCGTTAGGCGACAGCCGCCAGCTTATCCCGCCGTCATTCATTGCGCCAACGCAGAGACGCTTCATCGCTTGTCGGACCCTCGACAATTTACTTCAGCGCTCTTGCCTGCGTCTATCTGAGTATATTCAGAGGCGGAATCCGTTATGGCGAAGAATCTCGACGGATACGCGTCGTCGGACGTCCATGACCGGCGAACAAGTTGTTGCGCGCGCAGGGAGACACGAACGCGCCCTGCGCGACATTCCTCCGGCGGCGATCAAAAGCGAGCGCCCAGGATGACCATCTCAACCCCACCCTCTATATCGGAGACGACAGCTCCAACAGGCGTCTTAATCGCGTGCTTGCGAACTCTGATTTCGTCATAAAAGCCTGATCTTCCCTACCCTGCTCTCGCTGATCTTCATGTCCGCGGCGCTTGCGATCGGATCAGCGAAAAGATCGCATCTCTCGGCATTTGGCGCCGAGTTTTGACATCACACGAGTGAACGCGCGCCGGCGCCCGATTGAAGATTTCCGACGCGGTTAGATCGACTAACCGAGATAAGCTTCAGAAACTCGTCGACCTGGCAGCCGAATGCGTCAGTCCCTCACGGGCGATAGGCTGGATCCTCTCCTCCGGGGAGGCGCGCTTTCAATTTCACGCTGAAGCGCTTCAATCGCGACCA
>DATBRF010000101.1:0-6181 GCA_036560425.1 Methylocystis sp.
CGAAGCAGCCGAATGGGTGGAGGAGGTGAAGGCCACGGTCGCATCGACTCTGGCGGGCGAGAAGCGAGCAGAGTTCGACGCCGACGTGGCGCGTCTGGAAGCAGCGACGGGTCTTTTCGAAGACACGCCGGATGATCTGCGCGAACTCCTAAACGTTTAACGCGCGCAAGCTGGCGACATCGGAGATTGCAAGCTTGGGAGTCCGAAGGGCATAAATGCGCCAAAAAACGGACCTCCCCGCAGTTCCAATGGACGTCATGTGGCCGCCGAGAGCACAGTTGCACCCGCTGCACCGAAGGCGACCACTAACCACGGCGGCGTCGTCCAGAACACAAGCAGGAGGAAGGCGAGAACTCCGAGCCCGAAATCCCCCGGCGTGAAAATCGCGCTCGTCCAGACCGGCGTATAAAGCGCGCTGAGCAGAATCCCAACTACAGTCGCGTTGATCCCCTTGAGCGCCGATTGCACACCCGGGCGATGACGCAGGGCATTCCAGAAGGGCAGAGCGCCAAAGAGAAGAAGCAAAGACGGAAGATAGATCGACGCGAGGCAGATGAGGCCGCCCGCCCAACCACTCGGCGCACCCTTCATGGCTGCGCCAAGATAGGCCGCGAAAGTGAAGAGTGGGCCGGGAACGGCTTGTGCCGCACCATAGCCCGCAAGAAAAGCGTCATTATCAATCCAGCCACGTGGCACGACGGCTTGCTGCAGTAGCGGCAGCACCACATGTCCGCCGCCGAAGACGAGCGAACCCGAGCGGTAAAAGCTACTGACAAGCTGTATTGTCTGATCGGCGGTCGCCTTCGCCAGAACAGGCAGCCCGAAAAGCAAGATGGCGAACAGTGTAAGGGAAGCCATCGCCATGCCGCGACCGATCGGGACCGCGAGCGGTGTTGTGCCCCCACTGCTCCCGCCCGCCAGCAAAAGCCATCCGATCACGCCGCCCGCGACGATCGCCCCGATCTGACCGCCCGCCGAGGGGACCGCCAAAGTCAGCAGCATCGCCGCCACGGCAATCGTCGCCCGCTCCCGATCAGGGCACAGGTTTCGGGCCATACCCCAGACTGCTTGCGCCACAACCGCGACGGCCACGATTTTGAGGCCGTGCAGCCATGCAACATGCGAGAGGTCGCCAAGGCGACCGACGCCATAGGCAAAGGCGACAAGCGCGAGGGCCGAAGGCATCGTAAAGCCGAGCCATGCCGCCAGCCCGCCCGCCAAGCCCGCGCGCAACATGCCGAGGATAATGCCGACCTGGCTGCTCGCGGGGCCGGGCAGAAATTGGCAGAGCGCGACAATGTCGCTGTAGGCTGCTTCATCGAGCCATTTGCGGCGCTCGACGAATTCGGAGCGAAAATAGCCGAGATGGGCAATCGGCCCGCCGAAGCTCGTCACGCCGAGCCGCAGGAACACCCCCAGCACCTCCAGAAAGGCGCGCCCCCCTTTCGAGGGTGTTGCGGCAATGTCGGCGGTCATCAGGCGTCACCCCTTCGGCGGCGGCGGGGTGAATTGGGCAATATCAGCAATCCCGAGCGCTTCCTCGATGCGCGCGATTTGCGCGACGGCGTCCTCAAAGCCGTCCTTGCCAAATTGCTTATGTTCAATTTCCTCGAAAATCTCCCCCATTTCATCGAGCTGGTGCGCCGAGATGGCGTCTTTCCAAGCCGGAAAAACAACGGTGTCCTCACGCGCCGCGTGATGTGCATACATCAGTTCTACGCCATCCAAAGCGCGCGCCAGCGGCTCAGCGTCGCCGCTTCCGATCGCGCCTTTTGAGGTCAGGGCGAGTATGTAATCGGTGATTTCGCGGCCGCGCCGATGTTGGGCCAGAAGGACATCGACATAAGCCGCCGCCGGGCCGCCAGACTTTTTAACTGCGGGGAAAATATGCGCCTCTTCGAGTTTTTTCTCGTGATAGTCCTCGCCAAAGGTGCGGAACATCGTCGCCGTGCGACGCAGTAAGTCGGGATCAAGGCTCGACGGGTTGGCGCGGAGTTTCCCGGCCATGCCGCGATAGACGAGGATGGCGCGGCGGATGACGCCATGCTCGCGCATAAGGTCTTCGACCGCGCCGACCTCCTTTTCGTCGCTTTCGCTTTTCTCGGCGGCGTGGACGGTTGCAGAGGCGGCCCCGGCGAGCAGGAGGCCTGCTCCAGCAGCGACGACCAGACGGCGGCGGGCGTTGTCAAATTCGATCATGGGCGTCTCCTTTTAGGCTTGTGGCTTTCAGGCGGCTCATCCTTTTCGAACAGCTCGCCGAAGAGTTCACGCACCCTGAGCTTGGCTGATGCGAGCGCTTCGGTTCCGGCGGGCGTCGCCCGATAGACGCGGCGCGCCGTGCTGCCGCATCGTTCTTCGGACGAGGTCAGGTATCCTTTTTCTTCGAGCCCATGCAGGACTGGATAAAGCGTGCCAGGACTGATTTTGTAGCCGTGACGCTCCAGTTCCTCGATCATCGCGAGGCCGTAGATCGGCTCTTTCGCCGCATGGTGAAGAACGTGGAGCCGGATCAGCCCAGCATAGAGATACTTATCCTTCATCAACCCAGTAATTGCTCGGAGACCGTTATCGAATACCGATAACGTTAGCGCAAAGCTGGCCCGTGTCAACGCTTTTAGCCCGGGCCGAGACGCGCCAGAAGCGGACGCACTTCCGAGACTTGTTGAGGATCAACGTGACCGTATGGGCCAGTCACGGTGATCGCATGACCGACGACGGCATACTCGTTCGGCAGCTTCGTGTTCGCCCAGCGGCAGAGGCTATGCAGAACTGGCGCGCGGAACAAGCGGATCGGTTCAGCAAGCTTTTGTACGTGCCCCTCAAGCCCGCGGAGCAGTTCACTCGTCTGGAAGAGCGCCTGGGCCATGAAGGCATCGGTCGCAGTCGACTTACGGTAGTCGAGCTCGGCACGATCGAACCTTGCCCTCGTCTCGTACGGGGGCGTTCTCGACGACCGTCCTGAAGATCGGCTTCGCCGGTGAGCCGCTTCAAGCGCAGATTCTTACGACTACGTCTCAAATAGTCGAGGCGTCGATCTCCTACTCGAACCTTCTTGGTTTACCTGGGCCTCTGAGGGAGAGCCCACCGAGCGCCTCGGGGTGTCGCAGCCCGTTTGAATTCGCGGGGCGCGCTCTGTTAAGAGAAAGCTTCGAAATCAACAGCGGCGTAAATGATCTGTCGGGGAAGTCCGCTCGGGGTCAATTCTTTCCCTCCCCGACGGCGGTGACCGACCAGCATTGGGCCTCGGCGGTGCGCGCGGAGTTCATAGTTGCACGCAGGATGGAAGCGTGCTCCAAGAAGGGTAGCCGAGGGTGCAAACAACCTCGCCGGCACGCAGCAGGCGCCGCGTTCGCTTACGATCGCGTGCTGGCGGCATCAATCATCGGTAATATGACGTGATGGCGCATATCCGCGGAAGGTTCCACGCGTCGAAGGAGCGTCTTGTCGGCGCATCACACACAGCCAGGCTACTCACCCAGTGACTTTTTTTCAAACGGACGCCGCGCTCGCCCGTGCGCTCGCGGATCGCAACTACAATGCCCCCACGCCTGTGCAGTCGGCGGTTCTGGCGAGCGAGACCCAGGGCGGCGATATGCTTGTTTCGGCCCAGACAGGCTCGGGCAAGACCGTCGCTTATGGATTAGCCATCGCTTCGGCCATTCTCAACGACGTTGAAAGAATGGCGGATGCGCGGGAGCCGGTCGCGCTCGTTGTTGCGCCGACGCGCGAACTTGCCTTGCAAGTCGAGCGAGAACTGAGCTGGCTTTACAAATATGCGTCGGCGCGGATCGTGGCCTGCGTGGGCGGGATGGATGCGCGCCTCGAACGTCGCAAATTGGCGGAAGGCGCCCATATCGTGGTCGGCACGCCCGGCCGCCTCCGCGATCACATCGAGCGCGGCGGATTGATCACGACGAGGCTCGCGGCCGTTGTCCTCGACGAAGCGGACGAAATGCTTGACCTCGGGTTTCGCGAGGATCTCGAATTCATATTGGAAGCCGCTCCGCTCGACCGACGAACATTGATGTTCTCAGCCACCATGCCGAAGGGCATCGCGGCTCTCGCCAAGCGCTACCAGCGCAACGCGCGGCGGATCGACGTCGCCGGCGGAGAGCGGGGTCATGCCGACATAGAATACCGGTCGATCCGCGTGGCGCCGAATGAGACGGAGCTCGCGACCGTAAATCTGTTGCGCTATTTCGAAGCAACCACGGCGATCGTCTTCTGCAACACACGCGAATCCGTGAGGCATTTGCATGCGACGCTGGTCGAACGCGGCTTTTCGGCCGTTCTTTTATCGGGCGAATTGAGTCAACATGAGCGAAACCATTCCATGCAGGCGCTCCGCGACGGGCGCGCGCGTGTCTGTGTCGCGACCGACGTAGCGGCGCGCGGCATAGACCTGCCGAATCTGGGCCTCGTGATCCACGCCGATCTTCCTCACGACGCGGAGGCCTTGCAGCATCGCAGCGGGCGCACGGGACGCGCTGGCCGAAAAGGCGTCAGCGCGCTGCTCGTGCAAGCTTCGCGCCGCCGTCGCGCCGAACGCCTGCTCGCCGACGCGGGCGTTCGCGCCCAATGGAGCGGGCCGCCCACAGCGGAGGAAATCCACGATCTCGACCAGAAACGCATGCTGCGGGATCCCTTGCTGACAGAGACGCCCAGCGACGAGGATTTCCGCATGGCGCGTCTGCTCCTTGCCGAGCAAACCCCTGAGCAACTCGGCGCGGCGCTTGTCCGCCTTTACCGATCGCGTCTTCCGGCGATCGAGCACGTGGTGGACCCCGGAGAGGCGCCCGAGCGCCGCGACATGCGCAATCCGCGAAGCCCGGCGGCACAGACACGCGACGCGCCAGGCAAGCGCCCGCATGCCGCCAGCCTGCCTGGCGAGGCGGCGTGGTTTCGCCTCAACATCGGCCGCAAGAAGAACGCCGATCCTAAATGGCTGCTGCCGATGCTCTGCCGGCGAGGGAACATCTCGAAACAGGAAATCGGCGCGATCCGCATTTTCGATCACGAGACGAAAGTGGAAATCGCCGAGGCGGTCGCGGCGGATTTCGCCGCCAATATGGCTCGCCCAAGCGGCGACAACATTCGCGCCGAACGATCGAGCGGTCCGTCAGCGCGGGGACGCACGCCATTGCGGGAAGGCCCAAAGCCAAAAAGAACCCAGAAGCCGAAGCAAAAGAAGACCCCGACGGCGTGAGAAAGGAGTCTACCAGGCCTGCAGGCGCTTTCCGCGATCGACGCGCGTCGCGATCCAGACGACGTGCCGGGCCCCGCCTCTTTTGCCATTGGCGCGCACCTTGATCTCCTCGACGCCGAACTCTGCCCTGTGGAGTCGCTGGGTGAAGCTGCGGTCCGGGCCGGACGACCAGACGGCCAGGACGCCTCCGGGACGCAAGACGTCACGAGCGGCCGTCAATCCCGCCATGTCATAAAGGCCGTCGTTGGCTTCGCGCGTCAGCCCTTGGGGGCCGTTATCGACGTCGAGCAGGATGGCGTCATAAGGCGCGCGCGTCGAGTGGATGATCTGGCCCACATCTTCTTCCAGGATCGAGACGCGCGGATCTGTCAGACTCGCCCCGTGTAAGTCCGCCATTGGACCGCGGGCCCACGCGACCACCGCGGGAACGAGCTCCGCGACAACGACGCGCGCCTTCGAATCCAGGACCGCAAGCACGGCGCGCAAAGTAAAACCCATCCCCAGCCCGCCGATGAGAATGCGCGGGTCCGGGCGGGAATGAATTCTCTCGCATGCGAGCGTGGCGAGCGCCTCCTCGGAGCCGCTGAGGCGACTGTTCATCAATTCATTCTGGCCCAGCATGATCGAGAATTCGGCTCCCCGGCGCATGAGCCGCAGCGCGCCCTCGCCGCCAGGTATTCGGGCCGTGTCGATCAGGGACCAGGGAATCACGCGCGCCTCTTCAGCCGATCAGCCATGTCGTCAACGCACTCGTCGACCGCTCGTCAGAGCGCCGTGGCGAAATATCAAGCTTAGATTATTCGCTGGCATTTCAGCAACCTCGGGCCCTTCGAAACCCAGGGCGCGATCATAAATCGTTAAGATCCGAGGAGCGCGGTTCGGAAGTCTGGGCTGATCGCGGCTTTGACGCGCTTTCGCTTGATGGGGATTTTGGAGGGCTCTCGCTTGAGAATGTTGAGCGCGGCGTGGCGAAGG
>DATBRF010000102.1:0-8633 GCA_036560425.1 Methylocystis sp.
TGAACGGAACCCGAACCAACAGAAAAATCGCTATATCTTTGCGGGGACTGGCGCGGTTTTAGGCGCAGTAGCGGGATTTGGCGCCGCCGGCGCGATTGCGGCGCTGGGGGGAGCCGCGCTTGGCGGCCTCTTAGGTTACCAGCTGTTGACGCGGATCGGCGCGCCGCGCCACTGATATTCTGGCGGCCGGTTGCTTCCGGTTTGTTGGACGCGTCACCCGGTCCGCCGCCGCAGGTCGTGTCGGAGCCGGCGCTTCGACCGAGTCATACGTGAGGGGCGCCGGCCGGCCGTCAGAGTGGCCACCCGCGGCACAGGCAACGGGCCACCAGCGCGGGAAAGCTTCCAATAGTCGGCTTGCTGGCCCTGCCGACCGAAACCCGGCACCGTTGTTCCGGGTTTCACGTGTCGCTTTTTCTCACCTCAAGCCTATCTTCGATGCGGCGGTCTGGCACGAGCCACATCAGGGCTACGCCGACAAAAAAGACTAAACCTCCCCACGGCGAGAATAGCCAGGTTGTGACAATGCCAAGCACGTATAGGAAGGGCGACGCCTTTCCCTTAACATCCCGTCCGATCGCGCTGGCGAGCAAGCTTCTTGGGCCGTGTAGATGCACTAAGGAGGTCTGTAAGACATAATATGCGATAGCGGTAACGAGTAAATTCAAGCCGTAAAAAAATGTTGGCCAGCGGGCAAAGTGGTTCTCGCCCATCCAGCCTGTCGTAAAAGGCAACAGCGATAACCAAAATAACAAATGGAGATTGGCCCATAATATCTGGCCGTTGACGCGCTCGGAGGCTTTCAACATATGATGATGATTATTCCAGTAGATCCCGATATAGACAAAACTTAACGCATAACTGCTAAATACGGGCCAGAGCGGGAACAGCGCAGTAAGGTCCTCGCCATGCGGAATCTTTAGCTCCAACACCATAATCGTGATGACGATCGCCAACACGCCGTCACTAAAAGCTTCCAGCCGATTTGTTTCCATCGATTTTGACCCAACGGCGCGCCGTCACATTCATCGATATAGCAAAATGCGCCGCGCTTACATCCGGCTGGATTACGTCCGCCGCATTTCCGTCCGAGCCCGAGGCGCTTCCCGTCCCTGGAGCGGCGATGGGCACAACGATTGCTCTTCGCGCGTGCTTCATAGTCGGGGATTGGCGCTTTTCTCGGAAGCGCCTCGCCAATCGTCGGACGGGGTCGCTCAGGGACTCGCCTTGAGGCGCAAGGCGCGGCGCTGGCGGAATGTGAGCCGAACTCCCGTCTCGGTGAGAACCTTCCGTACCTCGCGCTTTGCACGGCTTGGCGTTGAGGGCTCGGCCAGCCTCGCAACCAGGGCCTCAATCTTACTGCGGCGCATTCTCTTGGCTTTTGTGGACTCGGCGGTCGACTCGGAGGCCGCTGGCGCGAGCGCCGGCTCGGCGAGGCCCGGACGAATTTCCTCCCCGGCGTGCTTATGCGGCGCCCGAGGGTTTTTCAGCTTGGCGGGTATAGCGGCCCCGGCGGTGACGGCCTCGGCCTCGACTTGTTTCCCGTTTCTCGCATCGAGTTTTTGCCCGCTCGGACGGCCGCAGCGCGGTTTCGGCTCGCGCTGCGTATCGAGAACTCGCGGCTGGTCGACCGCCTCGATGATCCTGGCGCCTGCGGCCTGCCACGGGCGCGGAGCCTTGTTTGCTTCGAGCTCCGGATTGAAGGCCTCGCCCAATGGCGCCGGCTGGGGCGGCTGAGAAACGGGCGCCTTCGTCTCACCACGCCGCTTTGGTGGCTCGGCGCTCCCGAGCCGAACAACTTGAACCGCAAAACTGCGCTGGCGGCCCTTGAAGCCCTGTAGGTTTCTCGAAACACGTTTCAATGACTGGAGTCCTTATTTGGCGGTCAAGCGGGACGGGAGTTGCGGCTGTGTCGTCACACGATGCGATCGGCCCGCTGCCGTCCTCGCGCGGTTCGTGGAGGATACCACGAAATCTAATTCCGTCGCTTGACAAGCTCGAAGCGGAGACCGATATCGCCAGCAGACGACGGGCCCTGGCTGTGTCGTCGATCTCACCAACCCCAGAAAGACTTATGGGCAGTAGCAGCTTAGGCGCCGCGCCCGCAGCATCGTCTGCGCAAACGACGCCGCTCGACAACGAAAACATCCGCGGTCTCGGAGGCCGCGTGAGAGGCGCCGCTAGAGCCTAAAGCTTCTGCCTGCCGCTCATGCTCCGGACCGTGGACTTCAACGGTTAAGGAGACGGGCGATGATCAAGCTCGCAAAATACCTGTTTACGCAGCGTCCGATCGCGGACGCGGTTCCGCCGCGCCGTTGCGAAGAGCATATTCCGGACCTTCGCCGCGAACGGCTCATAAGTGTCTGGACCCGTGATCCAGCCACGGGGCGGCTTGTTTGCTCTTGGAAGAGGCCTGCGAGGGAGGAAGCTTCCGAAACGGCCAACGCCGAGGAGCCTCCCCAATCCTTCCGGATTGCGGCTTAGCGCGCTCCGCTCGCACGGAATCACGCGAGCGATAAGAAAATCGCGTCAAAAAAAATCTTGGGCGCATTCCCATCGCAAGAGTCTGTCAACTTTTGCGGAATGCGCTCGAGATCACGAAAATCAAAACGCCCCGCCGTTAGTCCACAGTCGGGGCGTCGGCTGGGCTCATTCAGGGACCTTGCTCGCGCAATAAGCCCTTTGAACGTCTGGCAATCCGTTACACAACCTGTCTAAACGCTGATTATATGCCTGGCGCGTAGCCGCAGAGAGTTTTTCTGCCTCGCCGGGCCCCGACGGCGACCGACACGCCCCGAGCGCCGCCCCAAGAATAAAAAGCGCTATCAGCCTCACGCTGCTTTCCTCTTCCAAAGTGACGCCCGGGCGGGCATCCGGGCGTGAAAAAACGCCCCGCGCGTACATCCGGCGTCGGGGCGTTTTCTTCTGACAGCGAGGACGAGCCGTCATCTGAGGGGGAGCCTACGGGGCGGATTCGGCGAAAGCAAGCGCTACGCCGCGCGCGTGAAGGGGAAATTTGGTGAGCGGATCCTAATGCTTTCTGTTAAAGGCTGAAAGGCGACTCTACGGCAGGAGTCGAGTATTTGCCATTTTGCTCTAAATCCTCTCCAGAAAACGCAGTGCAGGCAACGGCCGCATTATTCCACGCACAGCTTGTCGATGTCTGGATTTGCCTGCAGACGCATCGATAGAGCATGCCAGCCATGCAAGTTGTATTTCCGGCGTCGCCTTGGTTTTGACAGGTCGGAACTTGAGCTTGCGCGGAGGATGCGAGAAGCGAGACGATAGCGAGTGCGAGCCTTAGCTTTTTCATAGCAGCCTCCAAGCAATCGCTTCGTTCGCCCCCTCGCCAGCAACCCGGATCCCGTAACTAACGCCTGCTTTGTCTCGCACAATGCGTTCAAGCCGCATTTGCTATCACTTGCTTACCCGCCTGCCGCATCTTCGCGGCGGCCCATGCGCCGCGCTCAGGCATGGGCCGAAACGCCCCTCGGGCACGTAGGTCTAAGCTGTCAACGCGCCGGGGCCTATTTCTCGGCTCGCGCCAGACGAGGTTCCAACCGCGATTAATCCTGCGGGTTTACGCGCCTGACGCGCAGGGGATGAGCCGGTAGAGGTCGATCCGCTCATAGGCGCCGCTCTCCGGCAGAGGCGCATAGCGCGGCTCCGGCGCGCGCCATATCGCCGCGCCGTTGGGCGTCGGGGTGGGCGCGATGATCCACGACGGCGCATCCGACGTTTCGCAAAACGTCTTAATCTGCTCGGGTTGGAGGACTGGGAACACCGGGTCCGGCCGGGCGACGCCCCTCGAAACAGTTTCGCCGTCGGCGATCCATCCAAGCGCGCTGAGCCGTCGCATGCGCGTAAACCAAAGAAACGTCAGCTCACGCGAAAAGACGATCCCATTCCCTTGGATCGGGGCCGCCCAATTGGGACGCCGAGCCCAGTACCAAGCTTCCTGACTGCCTCCCAGCCAAAGGACAGGCCCTGGCCGACTGCTCAGCATTTCCTCGAGCTCGGGATAGGCGCTCGCGCCCACACGCGCCAATCGGAACGGGTCCAGTCCGGGATTCCAGAAAAACATTGAGACGCCAAAACAGATCGCGGCGACGAAAGACGCGGCGGAGGTCGCGCGCGCAAGTCGGAATCGCGCAAGCAAGTCCGGCGCAATAACGGTCGCCAAGGCCACAGGCCCAGCCAGGGCATGCGCGTGCAGGAGCAAAAATCGATAGGATGACTGCGCCGGCGCGGGAGCTCGAGTGACAAGATTGTGAATAGCCCCAAGCTCCAGCACGAATTTTGTGAACACGAAAAAGGACGCGCATGCCCCGATAAGCATGACCGTCTTTTCGGAGATTTGGCCTTCCAACCACCGCTCGCCGACGATGATCCCGGCCGCCAATAGCGCCAAAGCCGGTCCCGATGCCTGATCGCTCACCGCCCAGGCGGCGGCCATCAAAAACACGGAGAGGCGGCGCGTTCCGCCGGCGCGCCACAGAGGGCGTGCGCACAGAACGAAGCCGATCGGCGCCGCGACGCAAAGCAGCCAGCCAATGCGCCATGGCTGGGTTTGAACGGCAAGCCGAAAAGACAGAATATCGCCCAAAACAATCGACGCTGCGAGGCCCGCGCCGGCCGCAATCAACACCGACAAAAAAAAGCGGCGCGCAACGCCCGGCGACAACCAGGCATAAAGCGCCACGCTGATCGCCTGGGTCGCCTTCAGCCGCCAAGCCATCTGCGGCCATAATGCCGGAAAGAGATAGTCGTTGGGGCCGCGTAGGATTTGGAGCCACTCGGCATCCATGCGAGCCGTTAATGGATCGAGAATTGGCGTCCCAATCCACGGAACCAGAACGAGTCCCGTCATTGCGAGGACGACAAAGAAGAACGCAATCCGCTTATCGCGCAAAGAGACATACGCGAGGCCCGTGGCCAGCGCGCCGGTGGCCATGAGCGGATGCAACAACATTGCGAAGGCGATGATCAGGGCGAATAAGGCGCGCCGTTCAAAAATCAAAGCCGCGAGCGCGAGCAGGCCAACCGCTTCCGCGAAAACGCGCGGCACGGCGAGCGGCTCTGCAAAATAAATCGCGCCATAAGCGCCGTATCCGGCGGGAAAGGCCATGGCAGCCAAAGCGACGGCGACGAGCGAAGAGCCAAGCCCCAACGCATTGGCAAGCACGAAAAGCCCAGCGCCCCATGCGCAAAGACCGGCAAAGGCCAGGGCCAAGGCGCCCGAATGCACGCCGAGCCATGAGACCGACGTTTCGACAAGGCGCGGGAAGATGCTGAACCTCATCTGCCCGTCGAGCGCCCACATCGGGTCGAGGCCGACCTGCTGGGAATCGAGAGCGGCGACCGCATGGCCGACATAGAGCGCGGCGTCTCCAGCGAGTCCTCTGTAAGGACGAGCAAACAGAATGATCGCGACGACCGCAATCAGACCGCCGACGTCGTCCCATCGGAGGCGGGCGCGGCGCGTGGCCGACTGTGCAGCATCCATTATCAGGCGCGCTTCCGGCTTGGAGCGCATTCCGCAAAAGTTGACAGACTTTGCGATAAGAATGCGCTCCAGGTTTCTGATTTTGGCGCGATTTCTTATCGCTCGCATAATTCCATGCGAGCGGAAAGCGCGCTAGCGCAGGCATTCGCCGCGTTGCGCCCATTCCGCCGCTTCAGCGTCGACTGGAGCGGCGGGCTGCGGATCACAGGCCTTGAACACTCGGGCGCGGTCGCCCATCGAGACGCCGGCGGGGAACTGCTCCTGCGACAAATAAAACCCCGCGGCGAGGCCTTGGCCAATCCTGGCCCGCGCTGCCTGTATCGCGGGGCTGCCACCCGCTGGTTGCGGGGAAGGCAAATGGTACCAGCGGCTTGCCGTCGTCAGATTGCATTCATTTTGAGCGAAGCTCTTGGGGCAGACCAGAATCCAGGTTTGCATGCCCCCTTTGGCCGCCGCCGCGCCGAGCGACGCATAGAGGAACAGTCCGGCTAGGACAAATCTCTTCATGATCCAGGAGCTCCAGCAGGCAGGAATCAACTTGGTATTGATAGGCGGGAAAGCCGACGACAAAAAGAAGTCCCATCGGTGCGCGCGGCGAAATTAACGTGAGTTAGATCGGCTGATGATGGAAATCAGCTTGGTCGTCGGACCTCTGCTCGGGAAGGCCGCGACTCTTCGCCGCGCGATCAATTTGCGAATTGAAACAGCCTTTTCAACTATCCATCCTATCCCACCATGATACGAACGCCAATCTTCAACGCCGTCGCCCTCTCCGTATTCTTCGCCGCAGTTGCAAGCGCGGCGATGCTTTATATTGGTTAACAGAAGTGCTGCTGAGTTGTGCCCAATAGCGCACTTCTATATTGAAGCTCGACCCCGAGCGACGTCGTCCGCAAATCAACCAAGTTGCAAGAAGAGCGTTTTGTATGAGTCTTCCGCCGATTGATCCGTTTGTCGCGGTCGGCGTCCTGCTATCGACCGCTGCGACCGACGCCGTTTATGTGTTTTTCAATGCGGCCGTTTCGGCGCGCAGACGCGTCGCCGCGGCGAGCTGGAGCAGCGCATGGTATCTGCTCTCGGCCTTTGCGGTAATTAGCTACACGGCAAACTGGGGCTATGTGCTCTTCGCCGCGGCCGGCGCCTGGCTCGGCGGCTTTTTCTCCGTCACCGCGCTGCAATATGTGGTCCCGCTAGCGAAGGACAAAGAGAAAACCCGCTAACCTTCCAAACGCGCCGCCAAGCGCGATGGCGACGAGCGCCTCCCGACCGAGCGGCCGGCTGGAGAGCCGCGGTTGCCGAGTTCGATCGCTCGCACTATCCTCCGGGCATTGCGCCTCGCCGGCTGACGGAGCGTCAAACGCGCGCGTCTACGACAGCGCTTCTCGACAAGGGAAATTCGAATGTCCAACAGCCCCGAATCGGCGGGTGGTCACGCAGCCGAGCCCCAAAAGCCGCATGAGCACGCGCATGCGCCATCGTGGGCGGCCGCGCTCGAAGATGGCATCGACGAGATCAGGACGCAGCCGCCGGAAGTGCTTTTCACCGACGTGCTGAAGATCGAACTGCCCTACATCGTCATGCTTTCGATGGCGGTGGTCGGCATTGGTCTCGTGACCTTCACGGGGGCGCCCGTCCAATGGTATTGGGAGCTGCTCACGCCCGTGTATTGCGCGCTTTGCATCTTTGTCGGCTGGCGGCATGCCCCGACAAGGGAGGACCGCCTCAAGCTGATCTGGACTCAAATCTTGCACTGGGCCGCATTTCTGGCCGCTATGTTGCTGATGTATTCACCATCGTTGCGCGCGCTGATCGACGTCAATGCGGCGGGCCTCAATCTGATGGTTATCCTCGCGCTTGCGACCTTTGTCGCCGGCGTTCACGCCCAGGCGTGGCAGATTTGCGTGGTGGGCCTGATCCTCGCGCTCTTCGTGCCGGGGATGGCGATCATACAACGTTCTTCGCTGTTCATTATCGTCGCCCTGCTCGGGGCCGCCTTTGTGGGCGTCAGCCTTTGGGTGACTTTGCACGCGCATCGGCGGGAGAAACGCGCAACCGCTTGAGCAAGACCCTGCGCGCGCCATAGCCATCGGATGGCGCGCGCCTTTTCGGTCAGATGCTCGGAATCTGGGCCGCGAGCGCGGCGCGAATGGCGTCCTCCTTCGACTTTTCGAAAGATGTGCGGAGCACCGTTCCGCCCACGCCTTTCAAGCCTTCGAGGACCTTATCCGTCGTCATTTTGTGGACGAGAACGAAGAGCGCCGCGCCGCCCGGCGGAATCACCTCCGCGGCTTCCTTCATGAATTTATCGTCGATGCCAAAGTCGGTCAGCGCCCCGGAAACGGCGCCCGAGGCCGCGCCCAGCGCTGCCCCCGCGAGCGGCATCAAGAAAATCAGACCGATGAGAGCGCCCCAGAACATGCCGGAGACGCCACCGAGCGCCGTCGTGTTGAAGAGCTGATTGAGCTTGATGTGGCCCTCGGCGTCCTTTACCGCGACGACCGCGTCGCCCATTTCGATCAAATATTCCTTTTGCATTTGAAAAAGCTTCTGCCTCACTTCCTCGGCCTTCTGCTCCGAGGAAAAGGCAATAACGAGCAGGTCGTTCATGAGAGCTCTCCTGGTAAGGGCTGGCGTTGGTCGCGCACCCGCCTCCCGATCTAGTCGAGCCGAATGAATTTACAATGCAAGCGCAAACCTCACGGTAAACGCAGTGAAGGCGCGTGACGAAAGAAGCGCGCACGGCGCCGCTCGTTGCGGCGTCGCGCGGTAGCGGCCTTTCGCCGGAAAAGAGACGACCTCAGAAGCCTCTCTTCGCGCCCCTGCAGCAGTGTGCGACGCGCGCCGGAACCCGACGCGGCGCAGCCAGCCAAAAAGCCAGGGGCGAGAGCAAGGACGCCGCGACAAGCAACGTGCCGATCATAGGCTTTTCCTTTCTTTGATCATCCGCCCGCGCCCTCGGGGCGCGGGCGGCCTCGTCATATCTTACTCAGTGAGGAGGGCGACGCCTTCCTTGCCGATCAGCGCATGGATGCGGCCGAGCAGCTGAAGAACGACGCCGAACACGCCAAGCGCCATCCAGCCGAAGAACACGAAGCCCCAGTGCAGCGGAGCGACGAACAGCTCTTCCATG
>DATBRF010000103.1:0-10972 GCA_036560425.1 Methylocystis sp.
AAGCTTTGCCTTTTTCGCCAGGATTCGAAGAGGGAGCCTTGCGTAGGCAGGGAATCTATCATCGGCGGCGGCATGGAGGTTCGGCGACCCTACGTCGGGCATGTCTCTCACCGCTAGCTCCATTCCGCACAATTCAGTAGGCGAGGCAGCGACGAGGGGCAAGCGCAGCTTTGGACAAGGGATCAATTAGCGCGTAACGAGCGCTCAATCCCCCCGCTGGAAATGATCATACACCATCCGCGCCGTCGCTTTGTTGATGCCCGGCGTTTTTTCGAGATCCGACAGAGCCGCCCGCGCGACGCCCTTCGCCGAGCCGAAAGCCAGGAGCAGCGCGCGCTTTCTCGACGGCCCGATCCCCGGAATTTCATCCAGCGGGTTTTTCGTAAACTCTTTTTTACGCCGCGCGCGATGCGTGCCGATGGCGAAACGATGGGCTTCGTCGCGCAGCCGCTGCACGAAATAGAGCGCCGGATCGTGCGGTGGCAGGCGGAAGGGTTCGCGGCCCTCGACGAAGAACTGTTCGCGTCCGGCGTCGCGGTCGCGGCCCTTGGCGATGGCGGCGAGCGCCACGCCCTCGACCCCGCTCTCGCGCAATGCTTCACGCGCCACGTCGAACTGCCCGCGCCCGCCGTCGATCAGCACGAGATCGGGCTTTGCCGGAAAGGCGTCGGGGTCCGTCTCCTTCTCAGGCTCCTTGGCGAGCCGCGCGAAGCGGCGCGTCAGCACCTCCCGCATCATGGCGTAGTCGTCGCCCGGCGTGAGCTCCGTGCTCTTGATGTTGAACGTGCGGTAATGCGTCTTCATGAAGCCCGCGGGCCCCGCGACAACCATGGCGCCGATCGCCTGCGATCCGCCCGTATGAGAGTTGTCATACACCTCGACGCGGCGCGGCGGGGCAGGGAGGCCGAATACGCCGCCCAGCGCCGCCAGCAGCCGCTGCTGGCTCGCGTCTTCCGCGAGCTTGCGGCCGAGCGCCTGGCGCGCATTGTCGAGCGCATGCTCCACGAGCTCGCGCTTCTCGCCCCGTTGCGGGGCGATGACATCGACGCTTTTGCGCAGCTTCGCGGACAGCGCCTCCTCGAGCAGCGCGCTGTCTTCGATCGGATGCGAGAGCAGCACGCAGCGCGCCGAAGGATGCTCGTCGTAAAATTGCGCGAGAAAGGCGTCGAGCACTTCCGATTCCGACAGGCTCGCGTCGGCGCGCGGAAAATAGGAGCGATTGCCCCAGTTCTGATAGGCGCGAAAGAAAAAGGCCTCGATGCAGAAGCGCCCCGCGTCCTTGGCGATGGCGAAGACATCCGCCTCCTCCACCGTGCGCGGATTGACGCCCTGCGCGCCCTGAATGGCCGAGAGGGCCGAGATACGATCGCGCAGCCGCGCGGCGCGCTCGAATTCGAGCTTCTCGGCGGCCTCCGTCATCTCCCTGGCGAGCTGCTCGCGCACGCTGCGACTTTTGCCAGAGAGAAAGTCGCGCGCCTCCTGCACCAGCACGGCGTAGTCGTCGGTCGAGATTTCCCCCGTGCAGGGGCCGGCGCAGCGCTTGATCTGATAGAGCAGGCAGGGGCGCGTGCGGTTGTCATAGAAGCTTTGCGCGCAGGAGCGCAGCAGAAAGGCGCGCTCCAGCGCGTTGAGCGCGCGATTGACCGCCCAGACGCTGGCGAAGGGCCCGTAATAATCGCCCTTGCGCACGCGCGCGCCGCGATGCTTGGCGATCTGCGGCGCCTCGTGGTCGCGCGCGATGAAAATATAGGGAAACGACTTGTCGTCGCGCATCAGCACATTGAAGCGCGGCTTCAACTGCTTGATGAGATTGGCCTCGAGCAGCAGCGCCTCTGTCTCGGTCTCGACCGAGATAAACATCATCGAGGCGGTCCCCGAGATCATGCGCGCAATGCGGTTCACATGGCCGGCGAGGCGGGTATAGCTCGCGACGCGCTTCCTGACGTTCTTGGCCTTGCCGACATAGAGCACCTCGCCGTTCTCGGCGATCATGCGATAGACGCCGGGGCCGTTCGGCGCATGCTTCCAATATTTCTTGATGACCGCCACGCCGCGCTTGACGCTCTCGGGCGTCTGCGGGGCGCCGTCTTCCGGGGACGTGTCGACGATCTCAGGCGCGGCGTCGGGCGCCTCGAAAGCTTCGTCCTCCTCGGGCGGGAGGTCGCGGGTCTGGGAGGGGGGAGGGGTCATCCCTTGAGGATTTATGCCGCGTCCGCGGCGAAGGGAAGGGCCGCGCTTAGCGCGCTTTCCGCTCGCATGGGATCATGCGAGCGGCAAGAAATCGCGCCAAACCAAAAATCTGGAGCGCATTCTTATCGCAAAAGTCTGTCAACTTTTGCGGAATGCGCTTAGCGCGCTTTCCGCTCGCATGGGATCGTGCGAGCGACAGGAAGTTGCGCCAAATCGAAAATAGGCACGGCCCCGCTTGTGGCGAGGCTCTGCCCGCGAAGGCTCCTTCACTGCCCTTCGTGTTGCTTGATCGCCTCTTCCACCTTGGATTTCACAGCCTCCAGATTGAAGCTGGCGGGGGCCTGCATCGGCGGGAACTTGATTGCCGTCTCGGCGAGGGCGGCCACCCTTTTCTGGACAAGAACGAAGCGCCAGAATTCCCGAGCCATGAAGTCGTTCAGGTAGCCGCCGCCCATATTATTCAGCGTTTCGCCGCGAAGCGAGGGCGTCCGTTCGAACGGATCCTGACGGATATTGATGATGGCCGGCATGTCGGTCGTGACCTTTTCGCCCGGCCACCCATAAGGCTGTTGAAAAAACACGAATTTGAAATCGTCGAGACGCAGCGCTCCGAGACTGGGGCCGCCGAAATAGAAGAGTTCGTGACGTGCGGACGCTCCCCTGCCCAGCAAGAGATCAAGTTGATTATAGCCGTCGAGGTGGTTCTTGTAGGTTGCGCCGTTTAATCTCACGCCCTGGAGGAGCTTCTCTGTAATATTGGGGTCGCCGGCGGCCGCCATGAGCGTCGGGAACCAGTCGAGCCCGGAGAAGATTCCGTTCTCGATGGAGCCGGGCCTGATCTTGCCGGGCCAGCGAATGAGCGTGGGGACACGAAACCCGCCCTCGTAAATTGTTCCCTTCGTCGCCTTGAATGGCGTCATGGCGCCGTCGGGCCAGGTGAACACTTCCGCTCCATTGTCCGTCGTGAAAATAACAATCGTATTGTCGGCCTCGCCGATGTCGTCGAGATGCTCGAGCAGCGCCCCGACGCTGTCGTCGAGTTGCGCCATCCCGGCTTCTTCCACGCCATAATTGCTTTTGGGGTTCATCAGCGCCTGATACTTCGGCGGAAGATAGGTAAATACATGCATGCGCGTCGTGTTATGCCAAATGAAGAAGGGCGCGCCGTCTTCCTTGGCCTGATCCATGAAGCGCTTTGAATGCTCGACGAGAACCTTGTCAAAGGTTTCCATGTCGTATTTAAACTCGCGGCCAACCTGCCAATTCTGGCGGAACGCCATGTTCGGGAAGGGAGCCAAAGGCCCTTCGTCGGCGATTTTCTGTTTGCCGATGCGTCCCCAGCGCGGCTGTTCCGTTGGGTCGTCCCTGTCGCTTGCCCAGGAATGCACCAAATTGCGGGGGCCGTATTTATCCCACCAGTCCTGCGGATAGTCATACCAATAGGGATCGGACATCGCGTCGAGGTGATAGAGATAGCCGAAGAATTCATCGAACCCATGGACGGTCGGAAGGTATTTGTTCAGATCGCCCAGATGGTTCTTGCCGAACTGCCCGGTGGCGTAGCCCAATGATTTGAGCGCGGTGGCGAGGGTGATGGCCTGTGCGGGAATGCCGATGTCGGCTCCTGCCTGTCCGACCGTCGTCAAGCCCGTCCGGATCGGCAGCTGTCCCGTGATGAAATTCGCCCGCCCGGCGGTGCAGCTCGCCTCTGCGTAGTAGTCCGTAAATCGCATTCCCTCCCGGGCGATACGGTCGAGGTGCGGCGTCCTCCCGGACATGACCCCCTGATGGTAAGCGCCGATATTGAACCACCCGACGTCATCGCCCATGATGACGAGGATATTCGGTCTTTTATCGCCGGGCTGCGCTTTTGCGCCGCCATCGCTCGCTGCGGCAAAGAAAACAAACGCCGACAAAATGGACAAAAGGATTGAGACTGGCATGTCCTTTGCCTCCAACGCCGCGTGGGCCTGCTCCTGCTCGTGGGCCTAGCTAGGAGCTTGCCTGCCTTCGTCAACTTGCGCGGATCGCCAACTTGCAGGGGCGCCGTCAGGGTCGGCGCCTCCCGGGATTTCTCCGCGTGAGGATTGCCTCGCATCGGAAAATCGGCGGCGGGGAATTTGACTCTGCCGGAGAAAAATTGGCCTGCACTTGCGCCCGGCGCGCGCCAAAGCCAAATTCGCCGCCAAGCTCGAGGGCATCGGAGGCGCCATGCAGGGTGGCAGGATTACGATTGGCGGCGTGATTTTTCCCGTATTGGCGCTCGGACTTGCGGGCGCTTTCCGAGCCACGGAGGATTGGCTCCAGAATATGCATTCGGCGATCGCCTTCGCGCCGCCGCTCATTTCCGCCATCATCATCGTCGGCGCAGTCTTTGCGACGCTGCAGCATGCCGAGATCGTCGGCGCCAAAGTCGGCGAGCCCCTTGGAACGCTCGTGCTAACCATTTCGGTGACAATCATCGAAGTCGTCATCATGGCCTCGATGATTTCCCATGGCGCGGAGGATCCCACCGAAGCGCGCGAGGCGGTGTTCTCGGCGATCATGATCGTTTGCAACGGGCTTGTGGGACTGTGTCTGCTCCTCGGCGGCTTCCGCCACGGCGAGCAGGAGCTTCATCCCATGGGCGCGAGCGCCTATCTCGCCGTTTTGATTGCGCTCTCGATCCTCACGCTCATCCTACCGAATTATACGATAACGACTCCCGGCCCGAGCCTGTCGCGAGCGCAGCTCGGCTTTGTGAGCGTATTGTCGATTTTGCTCTATGGCTCCTTTCTCTTCATCCAGACTGTTCGTCACCGCTCCTATTTCATGGACGTGCATGCGGCTGCTCTCGGCCATGGCGAGGGAAAGCCAACGCTTGGCGAGACGCTCTTCTCTTTCGTCGGCCTCGGCGCCAGCCTGCTTGGCGTGTCACTTCTCGCCGAACGAGTCATTCCGGCGCTGGAGGACGCGCTGACCCGGGCCGGCGTGGCGGAGGTGAATTCGGTGACGGGCGCCGCCGTTGCGGCGCTGGTGCTTTTGCCCGAGTCCCTGAACTCCATTCGCGCAGCCGCCCGTAATGCGCTGCAGACGAGCCTGAACGGCGCGCTCGGCTCGGTTGTCGCCACGATCGGCCTCACCGTGCCGGCGGTCGTGTTGATGAGTCTTGCCATCAACCGCGACATCGTTTTCGGACTCGATCAGCGCGATTCCGCGATGCTGATGTTGACGCTGATGCTTTCCGTCGTCAGCTTCGGCGCAGGCCGCACCAATGTGCTCACCGGCCTTGTGCACCTCGTCGTCTTCGCGACATATGTCTTCTTCCTTTTCATCCCATGAGGAGCGGCGGATGAGCGGCGATCTGATTTTCTACCATTCCCCCAATACGCGCTCGTCGAGCGTGCTGATCCTGCTCGAGGAACTCGACGCGCCCTACAAGTTGACAGACTTGAATTTCAAGATCGGCGCGCAGCGCAAACCGGAATATCTCGCCGTCAATCCGTTGGGGAAAGTGCCTGCGATCGTGCACAATGGCGCGCTGGTGACGGAGCTCGGCGCGATCTTCATCTATCTGGCCGACGCCTTCCCGCTGAGGAAACTCGCGCCGCCAATTGGCGATCCGCTGCGCGGGCCTTATCTGCGCTGGCTCGTCTTCTATGGTTCGGCCTTCGAGCCGGCGGTCATGGACCGTTACACCAAGCACGAGCCGCCCAAGAACATGAGCGCCTATGGCGATTTCGACGGCGTGATGAGCGTGATCAACAATCAGCTTGCGGCGGGCCCTTACATGCTCGGCGAGCGCTTCTCGGCCGCCGACATTCTCTGGGCGACGGCGCTGCGCTGGACGACGGGCTTCGGCCTCGTGCCCATGACGCCGCAGATCGCCGCCTATATCGAGCGCGTGGGATCACGGCCCTCAGTCGTGCGCGTCGCCGAGACGGACAAGCAGCTCCTGGCGATCCACGAAGCGGCTGCGGCGGCGAAGGCGTGACGGACTCGCCAGCGGTTTGTCGAGAAGTGGCGGGGAGAGAGGTGGGAGGCTCACCAGTCGATCGGGGTCTGGCCGCGGGCGATCAGATAGTCGTTCGCCTTGGAGAAATGCTTGCAGCCGAAGAAGCCGTTGCGCGCCGAGAGCGGGGAGGGGTGGGCGCATTCGAGCACGAGATGCTTATTGCGGTCGATCCCCGCGCCCTTGCGCCGCGCGTAGGAGCCCCAGAGCATGAAGACGATTCCCTCGCGCTCGCGCGAGAGCGCGTGAACCGCGGCGTCGGTGAATAGCTCCCAGCCCTTGTTCTGATGCGATCCCGCTTGGCTCGCGCGCACGGTGAGCGTGGCGTTGAGAAGCAGCACGCCCTGCCTCGCCCAGCGCGAGAGGTCCGGATCGCGCGAGACCGGATGGCCGAGATCGGCTTCGATTTCCTTAAAGATGTTCTGCAAGGAGGGCGGCGGCGCCACGCCAGCTTGAACCGCGAAGCAAAGCCCATTCGCCTGTCCGGGACCGTGATAAGGGTCTTGCCCCAGGATGACGACCTTTACCTTGTCGAAGGGGCATTCGTCGAAGGCGCGGAAGATTTGCGCCGCTGGAGGATAGACCGTGGAGAAGGCGTATTCGGCGCGCACGAATTCGCGAAGCTCGGCGAAATAGCCCTTCTCGAATTCGGCGGCGAGATGCTTCTTCCAGCTTTCGTCGAGGCGGATGGGCTTGGTCATGGAGCTGCGTGTAACATGAGCGCCGCGCGCCCGTCAGTTTTGCCATTATGAGCGCAAAGAAGCGATCCGAAGAAACTGGCGCCGCTTCAGACGGCTTTATAGCCTTGCGTCTCGCAAAGACGAGCGCGCCTCAATCCTGCAAGGGCCCCCACGCCGGATCGCTGGCGTAGCTCGGCGTCGGCGCCAGCGTCTCCGAGCGGCCGAAAACGTCGACCATATAGATCTTCGGCCCGCCGCCGCCGCTGTTCTCGCGGAAGAACATCAGGAACAGCCCGTTCGGCGCCCAGGTCGGGCCTTCGTTGTGGAAGCCCTCGGTGAGGATGCGCTCGCCGGAGCCGTCGGTTTTCATCACGCCGATCGCGAAATTGCCGCCATTCTGCTTGGTGAAGGCGATGTAGTCGCCCTTGGGGCTCCACACGGGCGTCGAGTAACGTCCGCCGCCGAAGGAGATGCGCTTGGCGTCCCCGCCATGCGCGCCCATGATGTAGATCTGCTGCGAGCCGCCGCGGTCGCTCTCGAAACAGATGCGGGAGCCGTCGGGCGAATAGGAAGGCGCCGTGTCGATGGCGCTGGTGTCAGTCAAACGCGTCGTGGTGCGCGAGCGCAGGTCCATCGTGTAGAGATTGGTCGACGAGCCCTGAGACAGCGACATGATGATCTTCTGCCCGTCAGGCGAAAAACGCGGGGAGAAGGTCATGCCGGGGAAATTGCCGACGACCTCGCGCTGGCTGTTCTCGATGTTCATCAAGAGAACCTTCGGCTCGCCGTCGTCGTTGAAGGCCATATAGGTCACGTCGAGCGAGGAGGGCGAGAAGCGCGGGGTGACGACGAGCTCGTCGCCGCGGGTGAGATAGCGCACATTGGCGCCGTCCTGATCCATCATGGCGAGGCGCTTGCGTCGTTTGTCCTTGGGGCCGCTTTCGTCGACGAAGACGATGCGCGTATCGAAGAAGCCCTTCTCGCCGGTGATGCGGGTGAAGACGGCGTCCGAGAGAAGGTGCGCGACGCGGCGCAGGTTGGAGGCTTCCGTCACATATTGCTGGCCGGCGACCTGCTCGCCGGTGGTGACGTCGAAAAGGCGGAACTCGGTCTTGAGCCGTCCGTCCCCAGCGCGCACGGAGCGTCCGGTCACCACGAATTGCGCATTGACGGTTTTGTAGACGTCGAGATCCGGCTGATCGGGCGATCCCGCCGCGCCGACGTTGGCGTCGATCGGCCGAAGGAAAACCGAGCGCTTGAAATTATTGGTCGCGACGGAGGTGACCGTGCGCGCCGCTTCGTCGCCGATAAAGGGCGCCACGGCGATATTCGTCGGCTGAAAGCCACCGCCTTTGAGATCGATGACACGGCCGGCGCGCGCGGGCGCGAAGGGGGCAAGGGCGGCGCTGGCGATGAATCCGGCGGCGGCGCGGCGGGTGACGAGGCGGGTCATGTGATTTCCATTAGGGTAAGGGTTCAACTGGCGCATGAGAGGTAGCGGCGGCGCCCCCTCCCTGTCCCTCCCCCGCTTTGCGGGAGAGGGAACGCTCACGTCCAGCTTGAGTGAAATCCTCAATGGAGGAGGCAGTCTGCTCCTTCTCCGGCGAAGCGGGGAAGGAGGGCGTCCCGAGCGACGACGCGCGCATCAGTTCGCATCCCGGAAGCGGATGGTCACGTCATGCAGCGCCTCTTCGTAATAGGGCATGAATTCCGGTGGAATCCTCATGGGGCTGCAGCGGCGGACCGCCTGCAGCGCCTGCTCGCCGCGGGCCTGCTCCACCGGGTTGGCGGATGGATTCAAGAGATGCGGCCGCCCTTCCAAGGCGCCCTCGCGCGACAGGTGGAACTCCACGACCGGCGCGAAGGTCTCGCCGCCCAGCGAGAGCCCCGAGGCCCAGCAAGGATGGTAGTGATCATGGATGTAGGCCGCGATGCGGGCCTCCATCGACGCGGACAATTTGGGCGCGGCGCCTTCGGGGGCGCCGAGCGAGGCGGCCTTGATCTCCTTGCCCGTCGCAGCGCGGCGCTGCGGGGCCTCCTTGCTGAGAAGATTGGCGATGTTCGCCGCGTCGAATTTCGACTTGGGCGCGTTCTCGTCGCCTGATATGGGCTTCGAACCCTTCGCGCTTTTCTCCGCCATCTCGCCCTCGGGGCTATTTTGCGGCTTTGCCGGCTTTTCCTCGGTCTTCTTGCTCTCGAGAAGTTTCGCCACCTCGTCCATTTTCAGGCGCGTCTCCTTTTGCTTCTCGGGAGCGGGCTTCGGCGTGTCCCTGGCCTCTTTCTCGGGCTCAAGCTTTTTTTCCGGCTTCGGGCGCACGGGGGGCTTAGGCCTAACGACCTCTGCTTCCTTGGGCTCGTCCTGGGGCTTCTCTTCGGGAGCGGCCGCCTTTTGCCTGGCGGGAGGAGCCGGCGTGGGCTTGGCCTCGGTCGGCTTCTCGACAGGCTTCGGCGGCTGCGGCTTTTTCTCCGGGGCGGGACGCTGCGGCGGCTCCGGCGCCGGCGGCAAAGCGGCGACGCGTTTGGGCGGGATCGGCTCGGGCTTGTCGTCGGCGCCAGGGTCCGGCAGGCGCTTCAAGGGCGGGGGAGGGGTAGGCGTATCCTTCCTGGCTTCAGCGAGCGGCGGATGCGGCTTGGCTTCGGCTTCCTTCGCGACCTTGTCGACGCGCGGCGCGGGCTTTGGATCGCGCGCGGTTTTCTCGCCCTTGGTCACTTGATTGAGCGCGTCGTCGGCGACGACCTCGACCGGGATCGTCTCCATCGCATCGTCGAATTTCTTGGCGTCCGAGGCCAGGACGAGCGCCGCCACCAGCAGGCCGGCATGGGCCGCGGATGAGATGACGACGCCGGGCTCGGAGCGCGAAACTCTCATGCGAGCCTCACTTCTTCTCCTGTTCCGTCACCAGCGCGACCTTTTTGTACCCCGCTGTGGTGACGAGCGACATGACTTCCGCCACACGGCCGTAATTCACCGCCTTGGAGCCGCGCACGTAGATGCGCTCGTCGAAGCCCTGCTTGGCGGCCTCCTTCAGCCTGTCGAGAAGCTGCGCGACGTCGATCGGCTGATCCATCAGGAAGATCTGGCCCTTGTCGTCGATCGCGATGGAGACCGGCTTCTGGTCGATATTGAGCTGGCCGGCTTTGGTCTGCGGCAGGTCGACGGCGACGCCGGTCGCGAGCAAGGGCGCCGCGACCATGAAAATGATGAGCAGCACCAGCATGACGTCGATGAAAGGCGTCATGTTGATTTCGGCCATGGCGCCGTAGCGCGGCACGCCGCGGCGGCGCCTGCCGCCCTTGCGCCCGGGAGCGGGAACCGATGCGCCCATGGGTCAGGCCGCCCGATCGCGATTGGCCGCGTGCTGGTCGATCTGGCGCGACAGAATGGCCGAGAATTCGTCGGCGAAGCTTTCCATCCGCGCCTGCGCCTTGGCCACGTCGCCCTGCATCTTGTTGTAGGCGATGAGCGCCGGAATAGCCGCGAAAAGGCCGATCGCCGTCGCGAGCAGCGCTTCGGCGATGCCGGGCGCGACGACGGCGAGCGAGGTGTTCTTCGAGGCCGCGATCGAGCGGAAGGATGTCATGATGCCCCAGACGGTGCCGAAGAGGCCGACGAAGGGGCCGGCCGAGGCGACCGTCGCAAGCACGAGGAGATTGGATTCGAGTTTCTCCACCTCGCGGGCGATCGAGACGTCGAGCACTTTCTCGATTCGCGCCTGCAGGCCCATGAAGCTGGCGGCGGCGCCCGTCTGGAAGGAGCGCTTCCATTCCTTCATCGCCGCGACGAACAAGGTCGACATGCCGGAGGTCGGACGCTCGGAAAGCTTGTTGTAGAGCTCCTCCAGCGAGTTGCCCGACCAGAAGCTCTCCTCGAAACGCTCCATCGAGCGGCGCATGCGGGCGAAAAGCAGCGTTTTGTCGATGATGATGGCCCAGCACCAGACCGAGGCGAGGAGGAGCCCCACCATCACGAATTTCACGACGATATGCGCGCCCCAGAACATGCTCCAGATGGTGATGTCGGCGGCGGGGGCGGCGAGCGGGCTCGCGGCGATCTCGGCTGGATTCATGATTTGTCCTTGAAGCGGAATGGCGCGCGCTTGCAGTATAAGCG
>DATBRF010000104.1:0-41034 GCA_036560425.1 Methylocystis sp.
GACGCTGGCGCTTTTCACCTGGTCCGCGCGCGACCCCTCCTTCAATCAGGCCACCGACGCCCGCGTCCATAATCTGCTCGGACTGCCCGGCGCGGTCGTCGCGGATCTCTTCATGCAAACGATCGGCGTCGCCACCAGCGCCGCCTTGCTGCCGATCGCGGCGCTCGGTCTTCGCCTGCTGTCCCATCGCGGCGTCGAGCGCGCTCGCCTGCGCGCGGTTCTTTGGGTCATTGGCGTGATCTGCGCGGCCGCGGCCGCTTCGCTGCTCCCGGTCACGGATCGCTGGCCGCTCCCGACCGGACTTGGCGGCGTGGTCGGCGACGCGGTCTTGTCGCTGCCGCGTCACGTCACCGGCGGCAATCGCCTCGTGCTGGCGCTGATTGGCGTCGTCGCGATCGTCGGGGCGATTCTGTCGCTCACCGCCGCGGCCGGCTATGGTTTGGAGAGCGAAGCCGACATGCGCGAGGAGGCGCGTCGACAGGCGCTCGGCCAACGCGCGCTCCAGCATGACGAAGACGACGAGGACGCGGCCGGAGAACCCGGCGTGGCGCTGGTTTCGCTGGGCGCGTTGCTGCATTTCCTGCTGACGGTCCAAGCATCCTTTCGGCGCGGATTCGCGCGATTGGGCGCCAGTTTGCGACGCCCGGCGGCGACGGATTTCGAACCGCGGCCGATCGGCCCCGCCGAGCGCCGGGAGCCGATCTTCGACGATGTCGACGATTATGACTCGCCCCCGGCGCCGCGCCGGCCGGCCGCGAGCGTCCAAAGCGCGCCATCCCGCGCCATCGTCTCCGCGCCGGCGCCAGTTTCGGCGCCCGCTCCGGCCGCCGCCCCAAGGCAAGCCAATCGCGAGCGCGCGGTGGCGCCGCGAGGCCGCGGCGATTCGGCCAGACTTTACGAGCTTCCCAATCTGGCGCTGCTCTCCGAGCCGAAGAAGCCGGCCGGCGCGACCAAGGTTTCGCAGGACGCGCTGGACCAGAACGCCCGCGTTCTCGAAGGTGTGCTGGACGATTTTTCCGTGCGTGGCGAGATCATCAATGTGCGTCCCGGCCCGGTCGTGACGCTCTATGAGCTGGAGCCGGCGCCGGGCATCAAATCATCGCGCGTCATCGGCCTCGCCGACGACATCGCGCGCTCCATGTCGGCCGTGTCCGCCCGCGTCGCCGTGGTTCCCGGCCGCAACGCGATCGGCATAGAGCTACCCAATCAACGCCGCGAGATGGTGTATTTGCGCGAATTGCTCGCCTGCGAGGATTTTAAGGCTTCCAAGCACAAACTCGCCATCGCGCTCGGCAAGACCATCGGCGGTGAGCCCGTCATCGTCGATCTCGCGCGCATGCCGCATCTCCTTGTCGCGGGCACCACGGGCTCGGGCAAATCGGTCGCCATCAACACGATGATCCTGTCGCTGCTCTATCGGCTAAAACCCGAAGAATGCCGGCTGATCATGGTCGACCCCAAAATGCTGGAGCTTTCCGTCTACGACAATATTCCGCATCTGCTGACGCCCGTCGTCACCGATCCGAAAAAAGCGGTGGTCGCGCTCAAATGGGCGGTGCGCGAGATGGAGGACCGCTACAAGAAAATGTCGAAGGTCGGCGTGCGCAACATCGACGGTTTTAACGCACGCGTGACGGAAGCGCGAGGTAAGGGCGAGGTCATCACGCGCACGGTGCAGACGGGCTTCGATCCCGAGACCGGCGAGGCGATCTTCGAGCGCGAGGAGATGGACCTCGCGCCCTTGCCCTACATCGTCGTCATCGTCGACGAGATGGCCGATCTGATGCTGGTCGCGGGCAAGGACATCGAGGGCGCGATCCAGCGCCTCGCGCAAATGGCCCGCGCCGCCGGCATTCATCTGATCATGGCGACGCAGCGCCCCTCGGTCGACGTGATCACCGGCACGATCAAGGCGAATTTCCCGACGCGCATCTCCTTCCAGGTCACGAGCAAGATCGACAGCCGCACGATCCTCTCCGAAATGGGCGCCGAGCAATTGCTGGGGCAGGGCGATATGCTCTACATGGCCGGCGGCGGGCGCATCTCGCGCGTGCATGGGCCGTTCGTGTCGGACGGCGAGGTGGAGCATATCGTCGCTTATCTGCGCACGCAGGGCCAGCCGCAATACCTCGACGCGATCACCAGCGAGGAAGACGCGGCCGAGGCGGCGGCGGGCGAGCCGCTCGCCAGCCCCGGCTCGATGGACGCCGAGGAATCGGGCGATCTCTACGACCGCGCCGTGGCGATCGTGCTGCGCGACAAGAAATGCTCGACGAGCTACATCCAGCGCCGCCTGTCGGTCGGCTACAACAAGGCCGCCTCGCTCGTGGAGCGCATGGAGAAGGAAGGCGTGGTTTCCGCGCCGAACCACGCGGGCAAGCGCGAGATTCTGGTCGGCGGCGGCGTCGATCGCGGGGCCTTCGATATCGAGGCGGCGGAGTGATTAAGCCAGTCGATACACCATGCTGTCATGGCCGCGGGCGTCGCGGCCGTTCATGCGATTGAGTTGCAGAATTTCTCGAGACGAAACGTTGCGCGCCACGCCCGGCGCTACCGTAATCTCAGTGGCCGGGACAAGCCCGGCCATGGCGATGGTTTATCTCGGGATCGTTCGCGAGATTAGTAGGGGCAGGCCGAGCCGTTGCCCGCGACGGTCCGCGACAAAATCCCGTTGAGCCAGACCTTGTGATCGCCGTTCCAGGCGCCGAAATAGCCATTCTCATTGAGGCCGCTCGCAAAGCTCGCGAAAGAGCCCGTCTTGTTGCGCGTATCTTCCTGGTTGAGATTCGTCACGTTACCGAGCGAATAGCCGACGTAATAAGTGACGCTCACGCAGGGCAGAAGGCCTTTGACGCCCGTCGCCAGCATTCCGGTCGCGTAATGGTCGGAGTGATCGCCGACATTCTGGGTCATGTCGATATCGTTGGCGTTGAGCCCGACAGCCGGGAACCCGGCGGCCTCGCTTCTCACGATAGCGGTGACGGTGTTCAAAAGGTCCGTCCAGCCTTTGTAGGTTGTCGAGTTGTCGATGGCTTTCAGAGAGGCCACGCCGCCCGTGTAAAGCTTTTGAAGCGACGTATTTCCGGTGCCCGGAAATCCATTGCCGTCGCCGTTACCGTCGGGAAGGCGCAGGAAATAGGCCACCGTGCTCCGGTACGCGTATTTGTAGAGCTTATGTCCGTTGACGGTGGCGGTCGAGGTCGTTGCTTTTTCAGGCCAGGGCCGTGCGGCGTCGGCCATGAAGCGAATGCTCCTCATCGCCGCGTTCTCGCGCGCCAGATAATAAGGGTTGGTCGTAAGGGGGGGGTATGGGGGATTGTCTGATAGGGGTTGAACGCCGGCTCCCCCGTCGCCGGCGGTTGTGAAGATGAAAACGGCCTTCGTATTGTCGGCGACAACGTCGCGATAGGGAAGGCTGAACAGCACGAAATCGTCGGGATGCGCAGAGAAATAGACGGCCAGCGTGGGACCTGTGGCGGCCGCCGCGACGGGAGCCGCCACGACGGCTCCGAGCAGACTCAGGCCCCCGCCAACGGCGGCGAAGTATTTTCGAGAGACCTCCATATCATTATACTCCCGTACTGTCTGTCGACTAACACCATTGAATTTTTCCCATTATACATTCGTCCTTATTTTAATACAATTTTAAAGCATTTGCCTTTCTCTCTTAACATTAATACGTAAACTTTTATCGATCTCGTCCGATCGTCCAGGCGCGCCAAATCAGGGAACGGCCGACGCCTCCACGCGGGACATGCGCCGCCCCCCAATTCCGCCAACATATGTTACGAAGACGCTCGGACTGCCTCTTAGAATCGGGATTCGCGCCGTGAAGCACCTCCCTCTCGCCGCTCTCGCCCTCGCACTGGGGCTCGCCTCGCCGGCTGCCGCCCAGGACGCCAAGAAGGGGCGCCCGCCCGCCGCCGCCAAACACACGGAGGCCAAGCCGGCGGAAGCAAAACCCGCCGCCAAGGACAAGAAGGCCCCCGCGAAGCCGCCAGCCGAGGAAGCGGCCAAACCGAACGAGCCCGTTCAGCTTGCCAACCCCGCCGCCCCGGCCGAGCCGCCGAAGCCCCTTACCCGCGACGAAGCGGTCAAGCACGCCAACGCCTTCTTCAACGCCTCGCCCGTCATGACGGCCGATTTCGTGCAGATCGGCGCCGACGGCAAGCGCTCCGAGGGCAAGCTTCATGTGCAGCGCGCGGGCCGCGTGCGCTTCGAATACGCCATGCCCGCCACAATGGAGGTCGTCGCCGACGGCGCCCAGGTCGCCGTCCGCGACCGCAAGCTCAATACGCAGGATCTCTATTTCATCAATCAGACGCCGCTCAAATTCCTGATGAAGGAGAAGATCGACCTCGAGAAGGACGTGACCGTCCAGGACGTCCAGACCGACGACTCTGGCGTGACGATCTTCATCGAGGACAAGGCGACGTTTGGCGGCACATCGCATCTCAAGCTCATCTTCGATCCCAAAACCTTCAAATTGAAGCAATGGCAGGTCAAGGACCCGCAGGGCTACGAGACGCTGATCACCCTCTTCAACATCGACCAGACCAAGACGCCCGATCCGGCGCTTTTCAAAATCAACAAATAAATGGCTGAAAGCTTCCGGCCCTTTTCGGGGCTGCGCGGCGCCGAGTTTCGCGCCGATCTCGTCGCCGGTTTGACGCTCGCCGCAATAGCCATCCCCGAGCAGATGGCGACATCCCGGCTCGCGGGCTTTCCGCCGCACGTCGGCTTTGTGGCATTCATTGCCGGCACGCTGGCCTTCGCCGCCCTAGGTTCGAGCCGCGCCGTTTCCATCGGCGCGGATTCGACCATCGCTCCGATCTTCGCCGGCGGGCTGGCCGCCCTTGCGGCGACGGGTTCGCCGCATTACGCGGCTCTCGCCGCTCTCCTCGCGCTGATCGTGGGCGGAAGCCTCATTCTCGCCGGCCTCTTGCGCGCGGGCTGGATCGCCGATCTCCTGTCTATACCTGTAGTGACCGGCTTTCTCGCGGGCATTTCCGTCCATATCGCCCTGTCGCAGGCGCCCGCCTTTTTCGGCCTGCCGGCGCAGAGCGGCGATATGCAGGCGCGCGTCGTGGCGCTGGCCCGGCACATCAGCGAGGCCAATGGCCCGACCATGCTCGTCGGTGTCTCTTGCCTCGCGACGATCATCGTCGCCGAGGAATTGAGCCCGCGCATTCCCGGCGCGCTGATCGCGCTCGGCGGCTCGACCCTGGCGGCGAGCTATTTCGGACTCGCGAATAAGGGCGTCGTGCTGCTCGGCTCCATCGCCCATGGCGCGCCGCGCCTCGCCTTGCCGAACATCGGGGCGGCCGACGTCCGGCAGGTCTTCAGCCTCGCAATCGTGGTGGCGCTCCTCGTCATGGTGCAAACCTCGGCGACCTCCCGCGCCTTCGCCAGACACGGCGCCAAATTGGATATAGACAGGGATTTTCTCGGCGCCGGGGCCGGGAGCCTCCTCTCCGGGCTCTTCGGCGCCTTCGCGGTAAACGCCAGCCCGCCGCGCACGGCGATCGTGGTCGAAAGCGGCGGCGCAAGCCAGCTCTCCGGCCTCGTGGCGGCGGCGATCGTCGCGGGCGTGCTGTTCTTCGGCGGGGGCGTTCTGGCGCGGACGCCGACGGCGGCGCTGGCCGCCGTGCTGATGTTCGTCGCCTATCGCATCTTCCGCTGGCGCGACATGCTGGCGATCTTCCGTGCGACGCGGGGCGAGTTTCTGCTCGTCGCCGTCACCATGCTCTCTATCGTGCTGTTGCCCGTGCAGGAAGGCGTCGGGCTGGCCATCATCCTGTCTTTGCTGCACGGCGTCTGGACGGCGACGCGCACGCGGCTCATCGAATATGACCGCATTCCCGGCACGACCGTCTGGTGGCCGGCCTCGCCGATCCAACGGGGCGAGCGCCTGCCGGGCGTCCTCGTCGTCGCCTTCCAGGCGCCGCTCTCCTTTCTCAACGCCGACCTCTTTCGTCGCGACATGGCGGACGCGATCGAACGCGCCGACGGCGCGCTAAAGCTTCTGGTGCTGGAAGCGAGCAGCATCGTCGAGATCGACTATTCGGCCGCTTTGGCGTTGCGCGAGACGATCGACGCCTGCCGGGAAAGAAGTATCGACGTCGCCGTCGCCCGGCTCGAATCGCTGCGCGCCCAGCAGGCCTTCGAGCAATACGGAATCGCCGCCGTTCTCGGACCGGGTCGCATCTTTCACAGCGTCGACGAGGCGACGAAAGCGCTATCGCGTGAATGCCCGCGAGGGTAAAGGGGACAAGCTGTTACGCGAGTGAGAGCGCAAATGCCGACACTCCCAGCCCCTCGGTATGGTTGGAGGTCCGGCGAGAACCTCCATCCGCGGTTCAAGCCGCCGCCTTCTTCGGCGTGATAAGCTTGCGGTTCGCCAGCACTTCCGCGATCTGCACCGCGTTCAGCGCCGCGCCTTTCCGCAGATTGTCGCTGACGCACCAAAGCACGAGGCCGTTATCGACGGTCGGGTCTTCGCGGATGCGCGAAATATAAGTCGCATCCTCGCCCGCCGCCTCATGCGGCGTGATGTAGCCGCCGGGCTCGCGCTTGTCGATCACGAGCGCGCCCGGCGCCTCGCGCAGGATTTCGCGCGCTTCGTCGGCCGAGATCGGGTTCTCGAATTCGATGTTCACCGCTTCCGAATGCGAGATGAAGACCGGCACGCGCACGCAGGTCGCGACGAGCTTGATCTTCGGATCAAGGATCTTCTTCGTCTCCGCGACCATCTTCCACTCTTCCTTGGTGAAGCCGTCCTCCATGAAGACGTCGATCTGCGGAATGAGGTTGAACGCGATGCGCTTCGGGAACTTCTTCGATTCGATCGGGTCAGAGACGAAGACGGAGCGCGTCTGCGCGAAGAGCTCGTCCATGGCGTCCTTGCCGGCGCCCGAGACCGACTGATAGGTCGAGACGACGACGCGCTTGATCTTCGCCTTGTCGTGCAGCGGCTTCAGCGCGACGACGAGCTGCGCGGTCGAGCAGTTCGGATTGGCGATAATGTTCTTCTTCTTGAAGCCCGCCGCGGCGTCGGCGTTCACCTCCGGCACGATCAGCGGCACGTCCGGGTCCATGCGCCAGGCCGAGGAATTGTCGATGACGACGGCGCCCTGCGCGCCGATCTTCGGCGACCATTCCGTCGACACGCTTCCGCCGGCGGACATGAGGCAGATGTCCGTGTCGGAGAAGTCGTAAGTGTCGAGGTGGCGGCATTTGAGCGTCTTGTCGCCGAAGGAGACCTCCACGCCGATCGAGCGCGAGGAGGCGAGCGGCACGACCTCCGACACGGGGAAGCGGCGCTCCGCCAAAATATCCAGCATCTCGCGGCCCACATTGCCCGTGGCGCCCACGATAGCGACCTTATACGCCATGATCATCTCCAGCCGGCGTTCCGGCGTCCTCACTAGAAGGCGAAGCCCGTGCCCATATTCCCTGATGGACCCACAGTCACAGGCGGCTTGGCCGACGTGCTGGGGGTGTCGTCCTTCTCCTTGGGCTTGGGGGGCGCCTTGCCCGGCGACCACCCTTCGAGTTCGCCGAACTGGCGGTTCGGGCCATTGGCGGCGGGCTTGCCGGAAGCGCCCTGCTGGGCATTGGCGTCGACCCCCCTCTTCCCCTTGCCGCGCTTGGTCTGAACCGAGCCAGCGCCGCTCGTGTCCAGCGCCTTGGGATCGAGCTGCAGCTCCTGGGCGACGGCGGCGCCGGCGCCGATCAGAAAGGCCGCAACAAGGAGAGAACCGCTAAATGGACGCGCGCAAAGACGCATGGCATTGTCTCCGAAATTGAACGGGCCGTCCTAGCCCCGCACGGCGGCGGGATCAAGGCGCCGGGTCGGGCCGCGAGCCCTTCGCCTTTTCAGCCCTCCTGCCGGGCGATCGCCATGTTCTTCAGCTCCGCGATCGCCTTCGCCGGCGAGAGGCCCTTGGGGCAGACCTTGGTGCAGTTCATGATCGTGTGGCAGCGGTAGAGGCGGAACGTGTCGTCGACATAGCCCAGACGCTCCTCCGTCGCCTCGTCGCGCGAATCCTGCACCCAGCGATGCGCCTGAAGCAGCGCGGCCGGCCCCAGGAAACGGTCGGAATTCCACCAATAGCTTGGGCAGGCCGTCGAGCAGCAGGCGCAGAGGATACACTCGTAGAGACCGTCGAGCTTGGCGCGGTCCTGGGGCGATTGCAGCCGCTCCTTCTCGGGATCGGCGCCGGCTTTGAGCCACGGCTCGATCGCCGCGTGCTGCTCGTAGAAGATGGTGAGGTCGGGCACGAGGTCCTTGACCACGCCCATATGCGGCAGCGGATAGAGCTTGATCGGTCCCTCGATCTCATCCATGCCCTTGGTGCAGGCGAGCGCGTTGACGCCGTCGATGTTCATCGAGCACGAGCCGCAAATGCCCTCGCGGCAGGAGCGCCGGAAGGTCAGCGCCGGATCGACCTTGTTCTTGATCCAGATGATCGCGTCGAGCACCATCGGCCCGCAGTCATCCGTATCGACGTAGAAGGTGTCGATGCGCGGATTGGCGTCGCTGTCGGGGTCGTAGCGATAAATCCGGTATTCGCGCAGATTGGCGGCGCCTTCCGGCTTCGGCCAGACCTTGCCCTCGGCGACGACGGAGTTCTTGGGAAGGGTGAATTCGACCATTATTGCCTCAACGCTTGCGGCCGCCGCGCGCCGAACGGCCCGCCTCGTAACCGAGGAAGTCCATCAAGGTGTCTTCCTCTGTGATCTGCAGCATCCGGATATCGCGAACCGACGGCTTGAACCAAGGAAAAAGCGCGTCGAGGTCCATGGTCGCTTTCACGCAGTCCGTGGCGCGAATGTCGTCATCGCCGAAATAGACGCTGCCTTGCTGCCAACGAAAGCCCCGCGCTTCGAGTTCGCGGCGAATGTCGAAATAAGCGTTGTTCCAGTTGGCGTTGGGATAGAGTTCGCGAAGCTGCTCAGTATCCAGATCAAAGGCGATGGCGTACATATAGGGGCTCCGACCCTTACGATTGTGGCCGATCGTCGGCTTTCGAGGTATGGCGGAGATTGTCATCGGTCGCGAGCCTCCCGGATGATCGCCGTGCTATCGCTTCACTACACGTCCCTTACGAGCGGGGATTTTATCTAGCGAACGACCTGGCGTTACCATAGTTAATACACCCGCGCCTTCGGCTCGATATAATCCACCTCATCCGTCATCGTGTAACTGTGCACCGGACGATAATCGATCGAGACCGTCTTCTTCTCGCGATCGATCGAGGCCAGCGTGTGCTTCATCCAATTCGCGTCGTCGCGCTCGGGGAAGTCCTCGCGGGCGTGGGCGCCGCGCGACTCCTTGCGGTTCGCCGCAGATTCGATCGTCACCGCCGCCTGCGCGATGAGATTGTCGAACTCCAGCGTCTCGACAAGATCCGAGTTCCAGATCAGCGAGCGGTCGGAGACCCTGACGTCGGCCGCCTCTTGCCAAACCTCGTGAACGCCCGCGACGCCCTCGGCCAGCACCTCGCCCGTGCGATAGACGGCGCAGTGGGATTGCATCGCGCGCTGCATCTTGTCGCGCAGCGTCGCGGTCGACGCCGAGCCGTTGGCGTGGCGGAAGAAGTCCAGGCGCGAGAGCGGCAACTCCGCCGAGTCCGCCGGCAACTCGGGCTGCGTCTGGCCGGGCTTCACCACTTCGGCGGCGCGCAGGCCCGCCGCGCGGCCGAAGACGACGAGGTCGATCAGCGAGTTGGAGCCGAGGCGGTTGGCGCCGTGCACGGAAACGCAGGCCGCCTCGCCGATCGCCATCAGGCCGGGCACGACGGAGTCGGGATCGCCATCGACCTTGCGCAGCACCTCGCCGTGATAATTCGTGGGGATGCCGCCCATGTTGTAATGAACGGTCGGCAGGATCGGGATCGGCTGGCGCGTCACGTCGACGCCCGCGAAAATCTTGGCGCTCTCGGAAATGCCCGGCAGGCGCTCGTGCAGGATCGCGGGATCGAGGTGCTCGAGATGCAGATAGGCGTGGTCCTTGCGCTTGCCGACGCCCCTGCCCTCGCGGATTTCCACCGTGATGGCGCGCGAGACCATGTCGCGCGGCGCGAGGTCCTTCACCGACGGCGCATAACGCTCCATAAAGCGCTCGCCCTCGCTGTTGGTCAGATAGCCGCCCTCGCCACGCGCGCCCTCGGTGATGAGGCAGCCCGCGCCATAGATGCCGGTCGGATGGAATTGAACGAACTCCATATCCTGCAGCGCCAGGCCGGCGCGCAGCATCATGCCGTTGCCATCGCCCGTACAGGTATGGGCCGAGGTGGCGGAGAGATAGGCGCGGCCATAGCCGCCGGTCGCGAGCACAGTGAGCGCCGAGCGGAAACGGTGAATGGTGCCGTCGTCGAGCTTGAGACACACGACGCCGCGGCATGCGCCTTCCTGATCCATGATCAGGTCGATTGCGAAATATTCGACGAAGAATTTCGTCTCATGCTTCAGCGCCTGCCCATACATGGTGTGGAGCATGGCGTGGCCGGTGCGATCCGCGGCGGCGCAAGTGCGCTGCGCCGGTGGGCCCTTGCCGAAGTCGGTCGTCATGCCGCCGAACGGGCGCTGATAGATCTTGCCCTCGGTCGTGCGCGAGAAGGGCACGCCCCAATGCTCGAGCTCGTAGACGGCCTGCGGGGCGTTGCGGCACAAATATTCGATCGCGTCCTGGTCTCCGAGCCAGTCGGAGCCCTTGACGGTGTCGTACATATGCCATTTCCAATCGTCCGGCCCCATATTGCCGAGCGCGGCGGCGACGCCGCCCTGCGCCGCGACCGTGTGCGAACGGGTCGGGAAAACCTTGGTCACGCAAGCGACGTTCAGCCCCGCCTTGGCGCAGCCGACGACGGCGCGAAGCCCGGCGCCGCCGGCGCCGATCACCACCACGTCGAAAGTGTGATCCACGATCGGATAGGCGCGCCCCCCAACCGTCACCAATGAAGTGCCGCTATTCGCAACCATTATCGAAGCCTTTTTGTCGTCTTTCCCGCCGGCTGCGCTTGCGCGCCAATTGCACGGCCGCGCTATTTCGGAGCGGCGATCAGCATGATCGCGAAGGTCCAGGCGCCGGCGATTACGATCGACGCGATTCTATTCCAGTAAAGCGCCTTCTCCTTGAGCGCGTCGTCGTGGACATAGTCCTCGATGATCTCATTGGCCCCCTGGCGGGCGTGGATCATGCCGACAACGGCGAAGAGAATCAGCACGATCGCCGGGAGGGGATGGCCGATCTCGGCGCGCACGCCGTTGAGATCCCTGCCGACGAGGCCCGCGAGCCACCAAGCGGAAAGCACGCCCAAGGGCGCCAGCGCATAGGCCGAGAGGCGCATGAAGCGCGCATGGGCCGAGCCCTCATGGTCCGAGACATAAGCGGCGCCCTCGCCGCTCCGCCCGCTCTTGAAGTGAGTCGGAACCGACATTTGCGCCTCCGTTAGCCGGCGAGAGACTTGAGAATCCACAGCAGCACGGTGAGGCCGACGCCGCCATAGAGCGAGGCCTGGGCCAGGAGCTCCCGCCCCTGGGGGTCCATGTACAGGCCGCGATCCCAGAGCGCGTGACGGACACCGCCGAGCATATGGTGGAAGATCGCCCAGGTGATCAGGAAGACAATCAACCCGCCGATGAAGCCCGAGGCCAGCCAGCCGGTCAGCGTGTGAAGCCAGCCGCCGACGCCGGCTCCGAGCAGGAAGAGCGCCATCAGCGCCATGCCGACATAGAGCCCGGCCCCTGTGATGCGATGCGCTATCGACATCATCATGGTGAGCCAGGGCTTGAAGATGGTCAGATGCGGCGACAGCGGGCGCCTTGCGGCGCGCTCGTCCGTTCCGGCGTTTGCCATGCGTGTCCCTCTCGCTCGTTTTTTCGGAATGGTTCCGAAGACGCTTGTCGATTGATAATTCAAATGGTGCGGCGCGGCAACCAGCGCAACGCTGCAAAGGCGCCGGATTATGTCGCGATAAAGACAAAAACCCCGCGCTTTAGGAGATTTTAGCTTCATCGCCTGTCGTCGTGAGCTCGAAAACGCCGCCCGCCGCGTTTTGCGCATTAGCGCTGGCCGCCGTCATTGCGACGAGCGAGCAGACGAAGCAGTCCAGAGCGCCGCGCCACGGCTCCTGATTGATTGATTGATTGTTATGCTACCCCAAAGACGGAGCCGCGCTGATTCGCGAAGGTTGGCAAGCCCTCTCGCTCACAGACGATCCGATTCTCTGCCGCGTTGTGGAAAAGACTCGTAACTTCCCGCGCTTTAATAATTGGGCAAGAGTCAAGTCTGGCGCCCCTTCCGCCTTCGTGTAAAGGTCATGTTCAGTCCGGCGAGTTTCCGCGTCGCGTGTTCGAATCTCCGGAATTTCATTCGCAAATAACGAGACCCTATGCCGCCGATCGAACAATTGGCGGGCCGGCGCCCTTTTCAGGTCGCGCAGCCCGAGACGCCCGCCTTTCGTACGCCGCCCCATAACATCGAGGCCGAGCAGGCGCTGCTCGGCGCGATTCTGGTCAATAACGACGCCTTCGACCGCGTCTCGGATTTTCTCAAGCCCGCGCACTTCTCCGAGGAGCTGCACCGGCGCATCTACGAGACCGCGGGCCAGCTCATCCGCGCAGGCAAGCTCGCGACCGTCGTCACGCTGAAGACCTTTCTCGCCGGCATCGAGCTGCCGGCCGGCGTCACCATACAAGCCTATCTCGCGCGTCTCGCGGCGGAAGCGACGACCATCATCAACGCCGAGGACTATGGCCGGATCATCCATGATCTCGCGACGCGGCGCGACCTCATCAGCATCGGCGAGGACATCGTCAACACCGCTTTCGATTCTCCTGTCGACGCCAGCCCGCGCGCGCAGATCGAGGAGGCGGAGCGCAAGCTCTACTCGATCGCCGAAACGGGACGCTATGAAGGGGGGTTCCAGCGCTTCGCCGACGCGCTCACCATCGCGATCGACATGGCGTCGAGCGCCTATATGCGCGACGGCCACCTCTCCGGCGTTTCCACGGGCCTTGTCGATCTCGACGAGAAGATGGGCGGCCTGCAGAAGTCCGACCTCATCATCGTCGCTGGCCGTCCCGGCATGGGCAAGACGGCGCTCGCGACGAACATCGCCTTCAATATCGCCAAAGCCTACCAATATGAGACCGAGCCCGACGGGTCTCACAAGACGATCAACGGCGGGATCGTCGGCTTCTTCTCGCTCGAAATGTCGGCCGAGCAATTGGCGACCCGCGTCATCGCCGAACAATCCGGCGTGCCGAGTTATAAGATTCGCCGCGGCGATCTGAATGAAGAAGACTTCCGCCGCATCGTCGACGCGTCGCGCGAGATGCAGAGCATCCCCTTCTATATCGATCAGAGCGGCGGCATTTCGATTGCGCAGCTGACCGCGCGCGCAAGGCGGTTGAAGCGGCAAAGAGGCTTGGACCTTCTCGTCGTGGACTATTTGCAGCTTCTTGCCGGCTCCAAGTCGCGCGGCGATAATCGCGTGCAGGAGCTTACCGAAATCACGACGGGCCTGAAGGCGCTGGCGAAGGAGCTCAACGCGCCGGTGATCGCCCTTTCGCAGCTCTCCCGTCAGGTGGAGGCGCGCGACGACAAACGCCCGCAGCTCTCCGACCTTCGCGAATCCGGCTCGATCGAGCAGGACGCCGACGTGGTGCTCTTCGTCTATCGCGAGGAATATTATCTGAAGAACCGCGAGCCGCGCGAAGGCACGGAGGAGCATCTTCAGTGGATGGCCGAGATGGAACGCGCCCACGGCCGCGCCGAGGCGATCATCGGCAAGCAGCGTCACGGCCCCACAGGCACGGTGCCGCTCGCCTTCGAGGCCGAGGTGACGCGATTCTCGAATCTTGCGGACGAGGACAAGCTGCCCGCGCCAACGTGAGTCCGGAAAATGCCGCCGACGTCAAAAAGCCTCGCCGCGTCGCGGCGAGGCTTTTCCTCTGAGCGCTGGCTGACGTCAATCGCGCGCCGCCACCGTCCAGGCCTGTTTCGAGCGGTCGAAGCGGAAGCCGGGGGCCGTGCGCAGTTCGTCCTTATTGGCGTTCATCGCCAGCCACCACCTGTTTTCACGCTGCGTCGGCGTAATGGCGTCAAAGGCGACGGCCACGTCCTTCTCGCCCATGCCGAGGAAGCCGCCGACCGAGACAATCACCGCCTGCACCTTGCCTTCGCGGTCGAGCAGCATATCCTTGATCTCTCCGATCTTGTTGTCCTGCGGATCATAAACGTTCTGATCGTACCAGTTGGAGACCGCCGTCGCGTGCTGCGGCAAAGTCGTCATCATCTGCACCTGGGGGCCGGCCTTCATGCCCTGGCCCATCGCGCCCGGCTCGCGCTCGGTTCCTGTTGTCGCGCCGGGCGAACCGCCGGTCGCTTGGGCATAGACGGCGCCGGCGCCCGCCGTGGCCAGCGCGGCGGCGAACATGATCGCTTTCAACATCTCTGTTACTCCGTCGTCGCAAGCGTGAAACGCGAGCGCGCGGGTTCACGCGCCCGTTTCAGATTTCGCGCTTTTCGAGGCTCGAGTGCACGTGAATCAGACCTGTTTCACGTGCCCCTACAACAGACGGGCTAGAGGGTTGTTCCTAGCGTGGCGCGGAGAGCGATAAGACAGTAGGGTCACGCGCTACCCCGTCATTGCAAGCGAAGCGAGGCAATCCAGAACGAGCAGCAGTCGCCCCAGGTCGCTTCGTCGCTATGCTCCTCGCAATGACGGCCGGGCACGCTTGGATGCGCAGCCTCACCGCGGCAGCACGGCCCAATAATCCAGATCGAGCAGCACCGCCGCGTCCGGCTTGCCGTCGGCGCCGACGAGCGGAAACGCCGCGCAGGGCTTGTCCTTGGTCGCGACGAGACGCAGGCGCAGCGCGCCGATGTCCGTGCGGCCGGGAATCTCGGCCTTGTCCAGCACTTCGCTCCAGGCGAAGATCGTGCCGCCGGCGAAGAGCGGATTGACATGCTTGCCGCCGTTCACGGCCGATACATGGAAGACGTTCTCGAGCCCGTTGAACGACAGCGCGCGCGCCATCGAGATCACATGGCCGCCGTAGATAATGCGTTTGCCGAAGCGGCCCTGCGATTCGTAGTACTGGTTGAAGTGAACCTTGGAGTTATTCTGGTAGAGGCGCGTCGCGAGCATGTGCTCGGCCTCCTCCACCGTCATGCCGTCGATGTGATCGATCTTCTCGCCCACCTCATAGTCGCCCCAGAAATGGGGCGAGCCGGCGAGCGCCTTGTCGTAAGCAGCGACCTCGATCGGCGGCACGGCCTTGCCCAGCTCCGACGGCGCGACGGCCTTGGGCAGGTCCGGCACGACGGCCGAGCCGACCGGCGCGTCCTTGTCTCGCTTCTTCACCATCACCCAGCGGGCATAGGAGAGCACGGTCTCGCCGCGCTGATTCTTGCCCGTGGTGCGCACGTAGACGACGCCCGTTTCCTTGTTGGAGTTCTCCTTGAGGCCGATGACCTCCGATGTCGCGTCGAGCGTGTCGCCGGGATAGACCGGCGCAAGGAACTTGAAATCGGCGTAGCCCAGATTGGCGATCGCGTTGAGCGAGACGTCGGGCACCGTCTTGCCGAGCACGAGATGGAAGACGAGCATGTCGTCGATCGGCGCTTCCTTGTAGCCGATCGCCTGGGCGAAGGCCCTGGAGGACTGCACGGCGAAGCGCGGTAGATAGAGCGCGGTGTAGAGCGCGACCTCGCCCGACGTGACCGTGCGCGGCGCGGCGTGACGCAGCACCTGGCCGATCCTGAAGTCCTCGAAGAAATTGCCGATGTTTGTTTTCGACTTGCTCATTTCTCTAGCCGTTTATTGACGCCAGCCTGGCCAGCGCATCGAGATAGGGCGCGGGGTCGCCCGCGACGAAAAGCTTCTTTACGCGGCTGGTCTCGCCGGAGCGAATCGACACCGCTTTTTTCGGCGCCGAAAGCGCCTTGGCGATCAGCTCGATCAACGCCGAATTGGCGCGCCCATCCTCAGGCGCCGCGCGCACCCGCGCCTTGAGCACGCTCTTGCCATCCGAAAGTGTCTCGACGCCATCGATGGCGTCGCGCCCGCCTTTGGGCGTCAAGCGCAGCCAGAGCGTGACGCCGTCGGGCTCGACCGACCAGGGCGGCTCAGCCATAGACCAAGGTGCGGGAGATCACGTCGCGCAGGAACTGCAGGGCGAGCAGCAGAATCAGCGGCGAAAAATCGAGCCCGCCCATGGCCGGCACGACGGAGCGGATCGGGCGCAGGACCGGATCCGTCAACGCATCGACGGCGCGCCAGATCGTTTGCGCCGCCTGGGAGCGCATGTTGATCACGTCGAAGGCCGCAAGCCAGGAAAGGATGACTGAAACGATCAACACCCACCAGTAGATGTCGATGATGGTGAGAAGCAGATTCGCAACCGCGTAAGACATGCTTTCGTCCCGCAAATGATGGGTCCGCGCCTTCCTAGCCTCCCCGCCCCCGCGCGGCAACCTCTTGGGGCGCGCCGAAAGCTTATGTGCGAAAAATGACGCTCGATGAAGATGGCGATTGACAGCGAGAGTCGCGCCGTTTATCCACCCGCCTCGGAGCGGGGCTGTAGCTCAGATGGGAGAGCGCTGCAATCGCACTGCAGAGGTCGGGGGTTCGAATCCCCCCAGCTCCACCAAAACTTCCCAATGGGATCAAAGGCAAAGAAAGAGCCGCCTCAAGGCAGCTTAGGCGCTTTTGGCCTAGGGTAGCACCGGGGAAGCACGAGAGGCCCCTCCCTGCCCTCACCTCCCCATGCCGCTCGCCGGACTGCGACTAGGCCGGGCGTCGATGATGCACACGCCCAGGCGAGGCATGAACGGCCGAGCTGACGCGGCTCGTCGAATCTTTGTTGCTAGCTTTTCCTGAGCCATATTTCGGCGGCATTAGGAGGGCAGCGATAGGCATGATGGTTGCGACTCGACGTACGCCAGCTGTAAACCAGCTTTAACGATAACAATTAAGGCTCCCAAGCCCAGAGGAGAGAAGCTATGCCGCGCGACCTAGAGATTCTGATAGAGGCTGCAAAACGGGCGGCACCTTCCCCGGAACACCGCGAGGAACAGCGCAAGTCGTTCGTTTACGGCAACACCGCCTTTGAGAACGAACTCATCACTCGCGAGATGGTCGAGCAGCAGGCGGCAGTCGTCGCTCAGGAACGCCATGACCAGCGAGGCTGATGTTCGCCGGGATAGCCACGCGCAAGACCCGGAGCTAATTAAGGACCCAAAGGAAAGAGCGGAAGCGGAAGTCAGAAACGGCTTCCGTCAGTACGACGCGGGCGTCGCGCTCGCTCAAGAAGCAATAGACCGCGGCGCCTTTCGGCTTCGGCCATCGACAATTCTCGCATTACACCGCGAGGCGTTGCGCAATATCAGCATGTACGCTGGAAACTTCCGTCCCGGTCCCGTCGAGATCAAGAAAAGCCGACACGTTCCGCCGGACGCTCATTTGGTCCCGGCGTTAGTAGAAGATCTATGTGATTACGTGAATGGCGCTTGGGACACGGCCAGCACGCTTCACTTGGCTGCCTACGTCATGTGGCGCCTGAACTGGATTCACCCTTTTGCCGATGGCAATGGGAGAACATCTCGCATAACGTCTTATCTAGTCTTGCTCGCCAAATCAGGTGCTGTTCTGCCGGGGAAGCCGACAATTCCCGACCAAATCCAAGCGGACCGAAGCGGCTACTTTGCGGCGCTTGATGTCGCAGACGACGCTTGGAAAGAGGGGCGACTCGACGTGAGCAAAATGGAGGAATTACTGAGCGGAATGCTCGCGAAGCAGCTTCTTGCATACTACGAAGAAGTGGGCGGCGTTCCTCTTCTCAATAGCGGAGGCTCGGTGGAGCAGTAACCCGCAGCGAATAACAAAACGCCCCGCGCGTACATCCGGCGTCGGGGCGTCTCTCTGTGACGCCGGAGAAGACCGGCGACTTGTAAATAATCCTAAGCCACTGATTCGGCAAAACAATACGTTCAAGCGGCCATCATCCGCTCGGCGTGCTCTCTGCGAATCGACGCCGCGCCTTGATTCAGATGGAGATCGATCGCTACGGCGAGCAGGCCATATTCATTGGTCAACGCTCGATCCGCCCCATAGCCGGGTTTTATACGCAGCAAGTAGCGGAGCTTCTCTATCAGCTCCGCGTCGCTGGTCTGGGGTTCGAATCCCCCCAGCTCCACCAAAGCCTCAACAAAAGCACACGCGACTGCCGCTTGCCGGCCACAGTGCTTTTGCGGGTCGCCGCCATTGCGGCTCTGAAACAAACCACGGACCAGTTGCACGAGCCTGAGTATTTCCCACAATTGCGCGGGACGCTTGGGATAGCTCATTCCTACCCCTGCACAGCTCTTCAGTTCGGCTGGGCAGGAGCGGCTCGGATTTGGCTCACCCCCAGAAACGTCCATCCGAGCCGCTCGCAATTTCAAATCAGGGCGGTTCATTTTTGCCGCGACCGGCGCCTTGCTGGGAATGCCGCTGAGTTGCAATCACATCGCCAAGCAATGGCGACGCCCCGACCAAGCGCCCTCGGACAAAGCCGCAAACATTTGAAGTTACGTTCTTTTAGCATTCGCCGGAGCGGCGAAATCCACAGCCTTGTAATTTTCGTGACGGCGCCTGTTGCAAAGCCAAATCGTTTATTGCATAAGACCCCTGCGACGGCGACGCGACACGCAAGCCGAAGCAAAGGATGCGGGTGTAGCTCAGGGGTAGAGCACAACCTTGCCAAGGTTGGGGTCGAGGGTTCGAATCCCTTCGCCCGCTCCAAAGAAGCTCCGCGATAACCCAAAAGCGGAGGTCGGGGTTCGATGCTAGTGACGCGCGCCCCCGCGAAAATCAATCTAACGCTCCACATTCTCGGCCGCAGGGACGACGGCTATCACGAGCTCGAAAGCCTCGTGGTTTTCAGCGGTGCGGGCGATACGCTGTCTTTCTCTCCAGGCCCTGCCCTGTCCCTGGATATTTCCGGCCCCACCGCGCCGGCTGCGGGCGCGGGCGACGACAATCTCGTCTTGCGCGCCGCCCGCAATCTCGCCGCGCGGATTGAAGGACTGACGCTCGGCGCCTTCCGTCTCGAAAAGCGCCTGCCGGTCGCCGCCGGGATCGGCGGAGGCTCTTCCGATGCTGCGGCGGCGCTGCGCCTGCTGGCCCGCGCCAATGGACTCGCGCCGGACGATCCCCGCCTTTTCGACGCCGCCCGCGCGACCGGCTCCGACGTGCCCGTCTGCCTCGCCGGCCGGGCCCGAATGATGGGCGGCGCCGGCGAATCGCTGGGGCCGCTGCTGCGTCTGCCGCCGCTGCCGGCGGTGCTCGTCAATCCCGGCGCGCTGGTGGAGACGCGCCCGGTTTTCGCGCGCCTGGGCCTGCAAGCGGGCGAGCGCGTCGACGCCGCCGCTCATCCGGACGTCGGCGACGGCGGATCCGCGCTGGAGCTTCTCGCCCTGCTCGCCCGAGGGCGCAACGATCTTGAAGACCCCGCCTGCCTGCAGGCGCCGGTCATCGTCGACGTGCTCGCTGTGCTGCGCGCGGCGCGCGGCTGCAAGCTCGCGCGCATGTCGGGCTCCGGCGCCACCTGTTTCGCCATTTTTGCGACGCCCCGCGCCGCCGCCATCGCCGCCCGCGCCATTCGAACGCAACACCCGAATTGGTGGGTCAAGACGGCGGCCCTGCGATGAGCCGTCGTCCGCCGCCCAAGAATCAGGAAAAGGATCGCCGAAAGGAAGAGCGGCCGAGGGAGGAGCGCCAGAAAGGCGACCGGCCGTCCCCCCGCCCGCGCGCGGAGCCACAGCGCGGGCCTTTTCGCCCGACGTCGCCCGACGTCGTCACCCTCTACGGGGCCCACGCGGTGCGCGCGGCGCTGGAGGGCAGGCGCCGCAAGCTGCTTGCGCTTTACGCGACCGAGACCGCCCTGCCCCGCATCGCCGATCTCGCCGGGGCCGCCGGCCTCGAACCGCGCCTCGTCGATGCGCGGGACCTTTCTCGGCGTCTGGGCGAAGAGGCCGTGCATCAAGGGCTGCTGCTGGAGGCGCGGCCCCTGCCCGAGGCCGACATCGGCGACATCGAGTCGCGGAGCGGTCTCGTCATCGCGCTCGACCAGATCACCGATCCGCACAATGTCGGCGCCATCCTGCGCACGGCTTGCGCCTTCGGCGCCGACGCGCTCATTGTGACCGAGCGCCACAGCCCGGAGTTCTCGGGCGTGCTCGCCAAGGCGGCTTCCGGCGCGCTGGAGCATGTGACCATTGTCTCGGTCGTCAATCTCGCCCGCGCTTTGGATGACCTGCGCGAGCGCGGCTACAGCGTGATCGGCCTCGATTCGGAAGGGGCCGAGCCGATCGAGACAGTCGCGCTCGCGAAGCCACTGGCGCTCGTGCTTGGCGCCGAGGGCAAGGGCCTGCGCCGCCTCACGCGCGAACGCTGCGACCTTATTGCAAGGCTCGATCTTCCTGGCCCGATCAAGAGCCTCAACGTCTCCAACGCCTGCGCCGCAGCCCTTGGCGTGGTCCATCTGCGGCTGGGCGCAAGGCAGGATTGACCTTACGCCCGCCTTGGGAGATTAGATATCTCGCTGGATAAGCCGGTTTAGCTCAGCTGGTTGAGCAACTGATTTGTAATTGGAGGGCCGTGCAGTCAAAAAGCGAATCGGAGCATGCGCTGAGCGCTCTCGCGATCCGATCGAGTAATGAATAGGCACCGAGATCGGTGTCCGCCAGGGCCGGCGTAGCACAGCGGTAGTGCAGCGGTTTTGTAAACCGAAGGTCGGGAGTTCGATCCTCTCCGCCGGCACCATTTCCTTCCGCCTCCTGCAGCGGGGGCGGTGTCGCGCGCTCCTTACCTCCATTAGAAGCCGACGCGTTACTGAGCGCGGCCGTCAATGACAGGCGCATCAAGACCGTCGGCGCAATCTGTCGCCTCGCGAGCGCGCAGATCGAAATCTTCGCCCGATCCAAATCCCGCAATGTTTTTTCACCCCTGAGACGCAAAAGCGCTATCCTGCCAGGAGATGACGGAGCGCCGCCTCCGCGAGAGAAAAAAGATGCCGAACCCACTCCTGGCCGCCTGGGCGACCCCCTTCCGCCTGCCCCCCTTCGAACAGATCGAGAGTGCGCATTTCCGTCCTGCCTTCGAGGCGGCGCTCGCGCGGCATCGCGCCGAGATACGGGAGATTGCGGACAACCCCTCCGAGCCGAATTTTGAAAACGTTATCGAGGCCCTCGAGCGCGCTGGCGAGCTACTGACAAATATCGGTGCCGTGTTCTGGAACCTGACGGCGACGGACACAAATCCCGAGCTTCAGGAGATCGAGCGCGAAATGGCGGGCGCGCTCTCCCGGCATTCGAGCGAGATTTCGATGAACCCCGCGCTCTTTGGCCGGGTGGAGGCGCTCTATGAAAAGCGCGAGACGCTCGGCCTCACGCCGGAGCAGCGCCGCGTTCTGGAGCTCGCCTATAAGAATTTCGTGCGCGCCGGCGCCAAGCTTGGCGAAGCGGAGAAGGCGCGTCTGAAGACGATCATGGAGCGGCTCGCCGAGCTCTCTACGCGCTTCTCTCAAAATGTGCTGGCTGACGAATCCTCCTGGCTGCTCCTCCTGGATGAAGATGACCTCGATGGCCTTTCGGCGGATTTTCGCGCGGCGGCGGCGCAAACGGCGGCCCAACGCGGCGCGCCCGGGAAATACGCCGTGACGCTGGCGCGCTCCAGCGCCGAGACATTCCTGCAAACGTCCAGGCGCCGCGATCTCCGCGAGATCGTGTTCCGCGCATGGGCGAGTCGCGGCGAACGCGACAATAACAGCCTCATCAAGGAGATCGTGGAGTTGCGCGCCGAGCGCGCCAAGCTCTTGGGCTTCGAGAGCTTCGCCGATTTCAAGCTCGACGACACGATGGCGAAGACGCCAGGCGCCGTGCGCGACCTCCTGGACAAGGTCTGGACGCCGGCTCTCGCGCGCGCCGCCGAGGAGCGCGCGCAGATCCAGGCGGTCGCCGATGAAGAGGGGGCCAGCTTCGCTGTGGCGGGGCATGACTGGCGCTATTACGCCGAGCGCGTGCGCAAGAGCCTCTATGATCTCGATCAGGCGTCCTTGCGCCCCTATTTCCAGCTCGAAAACACGATCGCGGCCGCCTTCCATGTCGCGGAAAAGCTCTTCGGCCTGCGCTTCGTCGAGCAAAAGGGCCTCGAACTCTACCATCCGGACGTGCGCGCCTTCGAGGTTCTGGACCGAGAGGGCAAGCATATCGCGCTCTTTCTGGCCGATTATTTCGCGCGGCCCTCGAAGCGCAGCGGCGCCTGGATGTCGGACTTCCGCTCGCAGCATAAGCTCGATGGCGAGGTGAGGCCGGTCATCGTCAATGTGATGAACTTCACCAAGGGCGCGGATGGCGCGCCGACGCTGCTCAGCCTCGACGACGCGCGTACGCTCTTCCACGAGTTCGGCCACGCGTTGCATGGGATGTTGTCGGACGTCGCCTATCCGCTCATCGCGGGAACAAATGTCTCCCGCGATTTCGTGGAGCTGCCCTCCCAGCTCTACGAACATTGGCTGCTCGAGCCGGCTGTTCTGAAGCAATTCGCCCTGCACGCGGAGTCCGGCGAGGCCATGCCCGACGATCTTCTGCAACGCATCGCGGCCTCGCGCCATTTCAACCAAGGCTTCGGCACTGTGGAATTCTGCGCCTCGGCCTATGTCGACCTCGACCTTCATGAGCGTGGCGCCGCGCCCGACTTCGAGGCGAGCGCATTCGAACGGGAGAGCTTAGAAAGCATCTCGATGCCGGAAGAGATCGTCATGCGGCATCGCCTTCCCCACTTCGGCCACATCTTCTCGGGCGACGGCTATTCCGCCGGCTATTACTCCTATCTCTGGGCGGAGGTTCTCGACGCGGACGCTTTCGAGGCCTTCAAGGAGACGGGCGATCCCTTCGCGCCCGAGGTCGCGGAAAGGCTGCACAAATTCATCTATTCGGCAGGAGGCCGGCAGGAGGCTGCCGAGGCCTATGCGGCGTTCAGGGGTCGCATGCCGACGGTCGAGCCATTGCTACGCCAGCGCGGCTTCGCGTGACGCGTCTCGGCCATTTGGCTCGCCATCGAGGACATTCGGGTGAATGCCGGGCGTGAGCGAATCCCTTCCCTTTACGGGGAGCGAGACCCCGGGTGAGCGGGGTCGGGTGGGGTAAAGCCTGCCACCATTGTTGCTGCGCGAGCCCTACCCGGCGGCCTCCCCGTGAGAACGTCGGATCGCTATTCTCCCGAGAGGGACGAAACGCGCCATTTTCTGCGCCGATCCCGGCGCTACCTATCTTTTTCCCTCCAACGACGTCAGCGCCAGCGATGCAGCCGAAGCCCTCCTTCCGACAGCGCACTCCTTCGGACGACCCGGACCCGGGAACCCCGGGGACAGGCGAGGACATATGTCCGACGTGCCATGGAGTGGGGAAAAAGACGGATCCTGAAACCGGAACGCAAATCGACGAACCCTGCCCGCGTTGCGATGGAACAGGGCGCATCGTGGAAGGAATTGGCGGCGGCTGAGCGCTTCCCCCTTCCGGTTCAAATCGCGCGTTTTGTTGACTCCAAGCTGAGGCCACGCCTAGATTGCTTGCAAAGCTAACGCAGTTCGACTTTCATGGAGAAGACTATGACCGCGCGCCGCCTGGGCCTTGCTCTTTTTTCGCTTTCGCTGATCGCCGGCGCACAGCCCGCAGCCGCGCTGGATGAAGACGTTTTGACTTACTGCAAGGACGACGTCGCCCGACTGTGCTCGGGCGTTCAGATGGGTGGGGGACGCATCATGAACTGCCTCAAGAGCCACAAGGAGCAGATGAGCGTCGGCTGCGCCCAGGGCTTGATGAAAATGAAGAAAAGCATGGGCAAATAAAGCCCGCGCGCAGTGGTCAAAGGCGCGTGGACTCGTCGATGTCGCCCGGATTGAACGGCTTATCGAACTCAGCGCCGATGCCGCCTTCGAAATGGCGCACGATCTTCGCCGGCGTCGATCCGATGAGCACCCGCGCCCCCAAGGGCGGTCGACTTTCCGTCTCGATGCCCACGCCAGAGAGCGAAATATCTTTGATCTTGGCGATAACCTCCTGCCCCTCGGGCAGGCGTAGCAGCGTGCGCTGCATGATGGGCACAATGCGATCGTGGCGGCGGTCTTCCTGAAGGTTGATGGCGTGCCGATTGGCGAACCAGGTGAGCTGGTCCGCGAGCTTGTCGCGCTTCATCGGCGGCAGAGTGAAGGACATTGTAAAGCCGACGTCGGTCTGGCTCACCGCCGTCCCCGCGAAGCGGCCGATCTCGTCGAGGTAGACGACGACTTTCTCGCCGATCTCCGCCCGCACTGGCGCGAACAGACTCATGTCGCCGGGCGACATTTCGACGGTCTGGCACGGGTATTCACGCCGTGATTCGAGCATATATCGCCCAAACAACTTCACGGGAACGCGCTGGAAACGGCGCTTCTCCTGAAGGTCGTAAAGATAACTCAGTTGCGGCTGAATCACGGCCATGTCTATGCGTTTGCTTTCGCACCAGGTTACGCTGAACCTAAGCCGGCCGCGTTAAGGATCGCTTACGATCGCTTAAAAAGTATTGTCAACATCGCAGCTTATTCCATGGCTGGCCACAAGACGTAAGCGTGGATGCGCTGGCGCGACTCGCCGAAAAAGAACGGAGGAGCCGGTGGTAGGTGGCTCGATCACGCGCATCGAGATCAGCTCCAGGGGGCCAGCCGCCAGATGGCCGAGCCAATCGGGCTGGTAAGCGGGAGAGAGAGCGCCGAGCACGCGCGAATGCGTCTTTCCGAAATACCGCAAAGGCAAAAGCAACAATTCGAGCTCTAGCGGGATATCTCCCGGCGCCTCGGCCCTAGCCCCAACCACGATCGGCGCCACGCCCTCGACGACGGTCAGGAGCGCGGCGCGCAGGCTCCAGCGGTCTTCCTCGCGCCAGAAATCGAAAAAAGACAGGCCCTTGTGTTCTCGAAGCCACAGCGCGTTGACGCGCGTGCCGGAAAGTCGCAGCGGGAACGACCGGTCCGGATCGAATTCAATAATGAAAGTGTCGGCAAGGAGATGGCGTATTCTCATAGGATCGATGTCCGCCCGATCCGGAGCGGCGCGGGCGCCTTTGAGCTCGCTCCAGTAGTTGAACAAATCCTTGCTGACCTGCTGTCTCATTTCGTTCCGCTCCCGAATGTTCCTGCGCCGGATTGAGACGCTGAGCGCCGTTTTTCCGTGCGTCGGCTCACGACAGCAGCGCGCGTGCCACGAACGATGGAATTAACCCTTTCTCAACGATGTTCTTGTGGCGCAGCGACGGCTGTGACACCTTCAGAGCGCGCCGGGATTAGATCGGGAGGGTGCTCCGCTCCCAGGAAAATCCACGACAAACGACCGATGTTGAAAGTTTTTTGAAAATATTGCCCCAAGCAACGGGAAACGGCGCGAGGGGGGATGCATGCTCCGGCATTCCCCCTCTCTTGACCCAACCGCTTCCTCTTCCTGTTCCATATTGGCTCTTAGCCTGTCCCTTAGCGGGACGCAATTCGCCACTGCGGGACAAGGACTATTTAGCCCCACCCGACGATGCGCCAGCAATGAAGAGGAAGACGTGGCGAGCTCCGAAGAACGCATGATCAATCTGCCAGGCGTGATTACCGCTCTGCTCGGGGTCATGATCGCGATCGAGTGTTTCGCGGCGACGGCGCCAAGAGGCCTCGTCTATTCCTTTTTTGAAGCCCTTGCCTTCATTCCACTGCGGTTCAGCCTCCTGCTCGCGCCGCAATCCGTGCTTGCCGCCCTCAACCAGGGAGCGGCGCTCGACTTGAGCGGCCAGGAGCAATTGGCGGCGACGCTGAACGCCGGGCCGGCGGTCTATTTCACGCCCCTCACCTACGCTTTTCTCCACGGCGGCTGGACCCATCTCACCATCAACGGGCTTACGTTCGCCGCTTTTGGCGCCCCTGTCGCGCGTCGGCTGGGCGCCGCTCTCTTCCTGCTTTTCTTTGCTTGCTGCGCAGTCGCGGGGGCAATGACGCATTTGGCGCTTCATCCGCTCGACGTCGCGCCCGTGGTGGGCGCTTCCGCAGCAATCTCGGGAACCATGGCCGCTGTCGTGCGTTTCGCCTTTAGCCCCGGCGCGCGGCTGGGAGAGGACGGTAGGGGAAGGAAAGCGCGAACCACATCGCTGCGGCGTCTCGGGGAGAACAGGCAAGCGGTTATTTTTCTTGTCGTATGGTTCGCCGCAAACGCCCTTCTCGGCGCCTTTCCGGCGGCCTCCGGCTCCTCCGAAGCCATCGCATGGGAAGCGCATATGGGAGGCTTCCTGTTCGGGCTAGTGACCTTCGGCGCCTTCGATTATCAGGCGCGACGCTGGGGAGCGGAATCCGAAAGAGCAGGATAAGGATCTCGCTCCTCGCCTCCAAGGACGCGCGCGGGAGTTCGCGCCGAGGAGGAAACCATGACCGTCGCTACGATACTCTCCGAAAAAGGCCGCCATGTCGTCACATGCTCGCCGACGCGGACGATGCGGGAGGTTGCGCAGGACCTCATGCGCCACGGAATCGGCGCGCTGGTCATCGTCGATGGCGGCGGCGAGGTCGTGGGTCTCATCTCGGAGCGCGATCTTGTCAGCGCGATCGCCACTTTTGGCGCGGAGGCGCTCGAGATGCCCGTCGTCAATCACATGCAGGGCAATCCGGTGACGGCCCACGACAACGACACGGTCGACTCGACCATGCAGACCATGACGCTGGAGCGCCGGCGTCATCTTCCGGTCTTGCGCGAAGGCCGCCTCGCGGGCCTCGTTTCGATTGGCGACGTGGTGAAATACCGCATTCGCGTCATCGAGGAGGAGCACCGCTCCATGCGCGAATATATCGCGCAGGCCTGATCACACGGTCGCGCCGGGAATCGGGATATGGGCGAAAATGTTGGGCAGCGCTCGCTTTGCGGCGGAGCGCCCAACATTGATAAGCTGATCGGCCTTGTGGAAATCGAACATGCCAATGTCCTCCATCCGCGCCGTAATGGTGGCGTCCGGAGGGTCGCCCGCGAGACGTGAGCGCAGGATACGATCCTGAATGATGTTGAAGGCGTCGATCATCGCCGTCGCGACATTCGGCGCGTCGCCCTGCTGGCGGTCGAAATAGCGCGGCAATATGCGGTCGACGAAGGAGACGTCCGGCTTTTCGCCGAAGGGCCCCGCTTCCGCCTCCTTCTTGGCGGCGACCGGATCGTCACGAATGACCCGCGCCCGATACATCGTATCGGCGGTGACGTTGACCGCGATCACGAATTCCGCGCCGAGCGCGCGGCAGACCGTCACCGGAACCGGATTGACGAGCGCCCCGTCGAAAAGCCAGCGGTCGCCGACTCGCACAGGTTCGAATATGCCTGGCAAGGCGTAAGAGGCGCGTACGGCTTGTGCGAGCAAACCCTGCTGCAACCAGATCTCGTGGCCCGTTCCGACCTCCGTCGCCACAGCAGCGAAGGGCATCGGCAGCTCCTCGATCTGGAGCTTGTCGAGCTCCTGCTCGAGCGCCGCCTTGAGCCTTTCGCCGGTGATAAGGCTCGCGCCGGAGAAAGAGAGATCCATCAGCGTGAAGACGCGGCGGCGCGTCAGCGAGCGCGCGAAGGCCTCGATCTGGTCGAGCCTGCCTGCGGCGTAGCAGCCGCCGACGACTGCGCCGATGGAGGTCCCGGCGATGATGTCCGGATGGATGCCCTGCTCCGCGAGCTCGCGCAGCACGCCGATGTGTGACCAGCCACGAGCCGCGCCGGCGCCAAGCGCGAGACCGATCAACGGCTGCCCGCGCCGCCGCTGGCCGCCCGAGTCATGGCCCTCCGGAATGACCGCGGGCGGCGTCGTTACGGTGTTGGTCTCCGCAGGGTCCACTACATCTCGAGCTTCGCTGGTGACCGATGAGTCGTTGCGTCTCAGCAAGGATAACATCATTATTTTCCCGCTTCGCTGCCCAGAGTTGGATTTTTATATGGGAGCGAGGCTGCGCCTGGAAAATGGCCAGAGGGTTAACCCTCAGGCGCGCGGCCAAGCTTCTTTTCGCCGACTCGATCAGCTTGGAGCGAAGAACTTTTTCGCGGGCATTGCGGTTCGCCCTCACATGAGCTGCTTCAGCCCGATCAGGATCAAAGCGACGCCGCCGACAATGGCGGCCTTGTCGGATATGCGCTTCTCGATAAAGAACTCGGCTATGTAATTTCCGGCGAGAAGCGCCGCGAAGCTGATCGTGGACGACAAGACGCCCACCAGTAGCGGGTCGACCCCCAAGACGCCCGACGTCACGCCGCCGCCGACATTGTTGATGGACAAAGCAAAACCCAGCACCGTGCCTTCCATGAAATCGATATGCTTGGAATCATCAATGTCCGCCTGGTGCGGCTTGCTGAGAATGGCGATATGCGCCGTCGCCGTTTTTTCCTCGTGTATTCTTTCGTGCCAGCTTTGCAGGCGTGCGTGCAGGATCATCCACGATCCCAGCGCCACCAGCATCGCCATGGCGAGAAACGTCGCAAAGAACTTTCCCAGCAAGGCCATGATCGCTCCGCCGAAATAGGCGGCCGAGGTCGAGACGAGAAGCGTGATGACCGAAATCCACGCGTTTATCGCCAAGCTGACCTTCGTCCCTTGAACGCTATAGGCCAATCTCGCGCCGAGATTGTCGACATTGTTGGCCAGCGCGATGACAATGGCGGAGAGCAAGCGATGAAAATGAAATTGATAATTTTCCGCCCTCGAAAGCAGCGTGGCGGCAAGCGTAACCAGCGCCGCCGCGGCGAGGGCGCCAACCACCACGACAAGGGTGGCGAAAATCGCCGCCTTCAAGCTCCCGCCGCCAGAGTCGTCGCCTGGCTTTGGGTTGGATGTGGGGCGCCTGTTTCTTGACAATTTTCCCCCGATCCAACCCACCATTAAAATAACGCCGATCCTAGAAGAGCGCGTCCATGAGTCGCGCAACGGCCACAACCGCGCAGCCTTCGACGCGCGCGCCAGCGTCTTTTCAACTCCGGCTTCAGCCACGCGGCCCAGCCCGCGGTCAGTTTCGCGCCTTCTTCGGCGTGAGCTCGAGGCGATGCTTGCCGGTCTCGACGTCATATTCCAGCACCGCTTTCCGGGACGGGCAGCAATGCGGATCGTCGGGAAGCCACCGGCTGCCGGAGAGAATCACCTTATTTCCCTCGACATGGCTGATCTCGCCGATGAAGCTCATGTCGCCGATTTCCGCGCCTGTGACGAGATAGCTTTTGCCGTGGCGCGTGACGACAAGATATTGGCCATGCTTGTTGCCGCCGCCGCACATGGCGCTATCGATCAATGCAGCCGCCGAGGACTCTCCCACGGGAACGAGCTCCACCCGCGTGACATATTCCAAACCCTCGTCTGGCGACCGGGGACAGGCGGATCGACGCGCGACGAGCCCGCCGCCGTCGCTCTTCAGCGCGCGATTCACGGCGTCGCGCGCGTCTTGCAATTCGTCGGCGAGGGTCAGCCCGGGAAAAAGCGACAGCGTCATCACGAAGATCGAAAGCCTCATGCGCGTCATATGAGAATCCGTTCGATTATCCACAGCCGCTCCAGGCGCTCGTCCGGGCGAGCGATGGGGCGTCACTCCGTGAAGACGAGATGACCCGAACCGAAAATTAGCCGGCGGTAGAAGCAGGACTTGCGGCCCGTGTGGCAGGCCTTCCCGTCGCCGCCGGCCTCGACCGCCAGCATGATCGCGTCCTGATCACAATCAACCGAAAGCGAGACCACGCGCTGCACCTGCCCCGAGGTGTCGCCCTTGCGCCAGAGCGCCTTGCGGGAACGGGACCAGTAATGGGCGACGCCCGTCTCGATCGTCTTGTCGAGCGCAAGCTGGTTCATATAGGCGACCATCAGGATCTCGCGCGTCGCGGCCTCGACCGTCACGCAGACGATGAGGCCGTTGGCGTCGAAACGGGGTGCGAATTCGGCCCCCTCCTCCAGCGTCGCTTTATCGGCGGGCATCAGCGCGCCCCGCGCAGTAGCGTGTAGAAATGCGCCTGCTGCGCGGGATCATCTTGAAAGACGCCGGAGAATTGAACGGTGACGGTCGAGGAGCCCTGCTTCAGCACGCCGCGCATGGACATGCACATATGCTCAGCCTCGACCAGCACTGCGACGCCGCGCGGGTCGAGATGCTTTTCGATGGAGTCGGCGATCTGCGCGGTCATGGCCTCCTGCGTCTGCAGGCGCTTGGCGAAGACATCGACGAGGCGGGCGAGCTTGGACAGGCCGACGACTCCGCCCGTCGGATAATAGGCGATATGAGCCCTGCCGACGAAGGGCACGACATGGTGCTCGCAATGCGATGTGAAGGGAATGTCGCGCACCAGCACCAGATCGTCGTAGCCTTCGACCTCCTCGAAGATGCGGGAAAGCACCTCCTCGGGAGTCTCCTGATAGCCCTTGAAGAACTCCTCATAGGCCTTGACGACACGGCGCGGCGTCTCGCGAAGGCCCTCACGGTCGGGATCGTCGCCCGCCCAGCGTAGAAGCGTGCGGACCGCAGCCTCGGCCTCCTCGCGGTTCGGGCGCTCGAGCTTCTTTGCAGGCTCCCGCGCCGCGGAGCAGTTTTTGGTCGACGATGAGGGATTGGTCACTTTGTTGTTGCGGTCTTCTTCGAAACTGGGGCGAACGGGAAAGGTCTTAACCACGTCATCCATGTGGCGCCTCCTCGACAAATGCGTCGCAAGATTCGCGACGCTCTCCCCCATGCGCTTGAAGACGCACGGGTAACAACCTCAAATCGTCGCTCCTCTGCCTTCGAGAAACCACGAGAATTCGAGACTTCGCCAAAGTCATGCAAAAATTGCGGCGCCTCGGCGTTGCGCCGGGGCTTACGCTTTCGCATCAGCCCTCGGGGTACTATATAGAGGCGAGCGAGAGCGAAGGTAAGCCCCGCACCGTGAAGCACGCGCCGATATGCTCGACAAGGTCTATAACGCCCGTATTCTGGAACTCGCGGGAAACATCCCGCGCCTCGGCCGGCTGGAGAACCCAGACGCGAGCGCCAAAGGCCATTCCAAGCTGTGCGGGTCGACCATCACCGTCGACCTCAACCTGCGGGACGGCAAGGTGACCGATTACGCGCATGAGCTGAAAGCCTGCGCGCTCGGCCAGGCGTCGGCGTCCATCATGGCGCGCAATGTCATCGGCTCGACGCCGGAAGAGCTGCGCGACGCGCGCGAGGCCCTGCGCAAGATGCTGAAAGAAAACGGCCCGCCCCCGGCCGGCAAATGGGCTGATCTCGCGGTTCTCGAGCCCGTGCGGGATTATAAGGCCCGCCACGGCTCGACCATGCTCGCTTTCGACGCTGTGGCGGACGCCGTGACGCAGGCGGAAAAAAAGCCGGGATAGCTTTCCCGCGCCGGACGCCGGTTCACTCACCCATAGCCCTAAGCCATCTCGCGAAGGGCGCTCCTTCGACGGCGCCGCCTACGGAAGCGCCGCCCGCGCCGGCGACTTTCCTGGCGGCCGGCGCCGGCCGCGGCCTGTTTGCGCCGAGCGCTTCCCGAGCGACCAAGATCAGATGATCGAAGGCTTTCTGCACCTTCGGTCCGACATCTTTTCTTTCCAGCCCTCTTTGAATGATGATCTGCTCATAGATGCCGAGCATCCGCTCTGTCCGTTCGAGCTCCACACACTCTGGGAGAGCGGCGATCTCGATCTGAAGGCGCGAACGTAGTTGTTTGACAAAGAGCAAGGCCTGCATGGCTAATCTCCGAGCGGGATCTTTTTTTGATAAGCGCCGAAACTCTCGCCAGCCTTGCGCGCGTTTCGCGCCACGCCCTCGCCACAGCGGGAGCGTTTCGGCTAGTCTCGGGCATGTCCTCGCCCTCGATTCGCATTCTCGGCATTGATCCCGGCCTCAGAAACACAGGCTGGGGCGTCATCGAGACCCAGGGCTCGCGCCTCTCCTTCATCGCCTGCGGACGGGTCAAATCCGATGATTCTCTCGGCATGGGCGACCGGCTGCGCCAGCTGCACGAGGGGCTCATGCAAATCATAGCGGAATTTCGACCGGATGAAGCGGCGGTTGAGGAAACTTTCGTCAACCGTGATCCGCAGTCGACCCTCAAGCTCGGCCAGGCGCGCGGCGTGGCGCTGATGACGCCGGCGCTCGCCGGGCTCGTCATCGCCGAATATGCCGCGAATCTCGTCAAGAAAACCGTCGTCGGCGCCGGCCACGCCGAGAAGGCCCAGGTTCAGATGATGGTCCGCGTGCTGCTGCCTGCAAGCCACGCCTCCTCGGCCGACGCCGCCGATGCGCTGGCGGTCGCGATCTGCCATGCCCAGCACCGCGGCGCGCGCGCCTTGAGGGAGACAATCGCATGATAAAGCGCGCGCCGCTGAAGAGCTGCGGGAAGCCATGATCGGCAAGCTCAAGGGCCTCATCGACAGCTACGGCGAGGATTACGTCATCCTCGACGTGAACGGCGTCGGCTATGTCGTTCACTGCTCCGGCCGGACGCTGCAAAAATTGCCGCGCCCCGGCGAAGCGGCGGCTCTGTCCATCGAGACCCAGGTGCGCGAAGATTCGATCAAGCTTTTCGGCTTCGAGGCGGAGGCCGAACGCGAGTGGTTCCGCCTCCTGCAATCAGTGCAGGGCGTCGGCTCGAAGGTGGCGCTCGGCATATTGTCCATTCTCTCCGTCTCGGAGCTCGGATCGGCGATCGCCGGGCAGGACAAGGCGATGGTGACGCGGGCCCCGGGCGTCGGGCCCAAGCTTGCCGCCCGCATCGTCGCCGAGCTGAAGGATAAAGCCCCGGCCTTCGGCTCCATCGACCCGGTGGTGGCGAAGCTCTCTGCCGACGATGAGGGGGCAAACGCCCCCTCGGCCGTGCGCGACGCCATCTCGGCGCTGGTCAATCTCGGCTATGGCCGCCCGCAGGCCGCCGCCGCCGTCGCCGCAAGCGTGAAGGCGCTGGGCGAAGGAGCGGAAACGGGCGCCCTGATCCGCCAAGGCCTGAAGGAATTGGCGAAATAAGCTACTCGACATGAACATTCACGCGCTTCGTGCGCACCTCGCCGTCGACGAAGCGAACGGTGAAGACGAATGTGTCGTCGCCGACGAACCCCGGCGCCGGCCGGTAGCGGATCATCGTCCCAGAGATCGGGCGGTCGTTGCAGTAGGCGAAAGGATGGTCGTCGCCGTAAGCGATCTCGCTGCGCCGCTTCGCTACCGCGGCTCTGCCATATCTCGGCGCCTCGATGATCCAGGCCCTCGAATCCGCCGTCTTCCGGCATCTCGCCGAGGTCGTCACGAAAGGCCCGAGCAGCGCGCCGCCGTCATGCTCGATGCTCGCGTTGACGGTCTCGTAAGCGTCGCCGGTCAAGAGCTCGCCCTCGCCCGCGAGCGCGGCTCCCGTGGCGATCACTCCCATGGCGACGCACAGGCTGAAAAGCTTCGAACGCATATTTGCCCCCTAACCAAGGTCCGCTTGTCGGACCATCGGGAGGCACGGGAGCTGAAGCCGGTCAGCCCGAGCGTTCGCCAGCGCACAGCGCCAGGCAGCGTCTCATTGCTCCGATCTCGAAGCGACGGAGGAATGCGCGGCTTTACGTCAGGCTCGCGCAAAACGCCTGGATTTTCGCACAGGCGGTCTCCAGCGTCAGCGCCGAGGCCGCATAGGAAATGCGGAAATTCGGCCCCGTGCCGAAAGCCGAGCCCTGCACCACGGCGACGCCTTCCGCCTCCAGAAGCCCGGTGACGAAATCCTCGTCCGTCTCGATCACCTTGCCGGCGGGGGTTTTGCGGCCGATCGCCTCGGCGCAGGAGGGGAAGACGTAGAAGGCGCCTTCCGGCGTCGGGCACCGCAGATATTTCGCCTGGTTGAGCATGGAGACCACGAGGTCGCGCCGCTCCTGAAATGCCTTGCGGAAGATCGAGAGATGCTCCTGCGGCCCGTCGAGCGCGTCGACCGCCGCCCATTGCGCGATCGAGCAAGCGCCCGAAGTCTGCTGGCCCTGCAGCAGATCCATCGCCTTGATGAGCTTGCTCGGCCCGGCCGCGTAGCCGATGCGCCAGCCCGTCATGGCGTAGGCTTTGGAGACGCCGTTCATCGTCAGCGTGCGGTCCATGAGATTGGGCTCGACCTGCGCGGGCGTGACGAATTTGAAGTCGCCATAGACCAGATGCTCGTAAATGTCGTCGGTAAGCACATGCACTTGCGGATGGCGCAGCAGCACATCCGTCACCTTCTTCATCTCATCGTAGCTGTAGGCGGCGCCGGAGGGGTTCGACGGCGAGTTGAGCACCAGCCATTTCGTCTTGGAGGTGATGGCGGCCTCGAGCGCTTCCGGCTGAAGCTTGAAGCCTTCTTCCATCTTCGTTTCGACGAAAACGGTCTTGCCGCCACAGATCGCGACCATCTCGGGATAGCTCACCCAATAAGGCGCGGACACGATCACCTCGTCGCCAGGATTGATGGTGGCGAGAAAAGCGTTGAAGAGGATGTGCTTGCCGCCGGTCGCGACGATCGTGTCCGATGCCTTGTAGTCGAGCCCGTTCTCGCGCTTGAACTTGCGCGCCACCGCCTCTCGCAGCTGCGGTATGCCCAGCACCGGCGTGTAGCGGGTCTCGCCGCGGTCGATCGCCGCCTTGCCTGCATTGCGTATGTGCTCCGGCGTGTCGAAGTCCGGCTCGCCGACTGAGAGGCTGATCACTTCCCGCCCCTGAGCTTTCAGATCGCGCGCCTTCTGCGTCACGGCGATCGTGGCGGAGGGCTTTACGCGCGAGAGAGCGTGGGCGAGGAAGGTCATCGTTCATTGTCCTGTAAGGGAAGTGTGCATCGCACCATAATTTGCGGGAATAGGCCCGGCAACGAAAATCCGCAGCCCAAGCCCGATCTGCCTGACAATTTCGTCCCCATTAACCCGGGCCGTCTATGGTCTCGCCGGCCGAGATGGCCGCTTTGGCTGGCGGAGACCCCTGAATGCTGGCGACCATCAGAAGCGGCGATTGGCTGACGGCGGCGCGGCTGCGCCGTTATCCGCTCATTTTTCTCGGCCTCTTCGCGGTGACGGCCATCTGGGCGGTCGCGACCTCGCATGACCGGATGGGGCCGAATAATCTCCCGCTGGGCTCGGATTTCAGCCAGGTCTGGGTCGCCGGCCGGGAGGTTCTCGCCGGCCACCCCGAAGCGCCTTTCGACATCCGCCGCCACGCGGCGGCCCAGCGCCAGGAATTTGGCCCCGAGGCCGGCGTTTTCGGCTGGCACTATCCACCCTATTTTCTGGCGCCCGCGGCATTGCTCGCGCATCTGCCATATCTGACGGCGCTCGCCGTCTGGCAGTTCGGGACGCTGGCGCTCTATCTCGTCTCCATTCTCGCGATCTCGAGCCGATCCGGCGTCGGTCGGCGCCAAGCGCTCGTCGCGGCGCTCGCCTTTCCCGCCGTTATCGTGAATCTCGGCCACGGACAGAACGGGTTCATAACCGCCGCTCTGCTGGGCGGCGGCTTCTATCTGCTGGAGAGCCGCCCCCTCGCCGCGGGCGCGCTCTTCGCCCTGCTCGCCTATAAGCCGCAATTCGGCCTCGCCCTTCCGCTCGCCCTTCTGATCGGCCGCCACTGGCGCGCCTTGGCGAGCGCGGCGACGACCTTCGCCGTCATGACCGCCGCCTCCGTCGCCGCTTTTGGCGCCGAAAGCTGGCGCGCCTTTTTTGCGAGCCTTGCCTTCACCCGCATGGTTCTGGAAGAAGGCGGCCCGGGCTTCGATAAGATCCAAAGCGTCTTCGCCGCTGTTCGCTTGGTGGGCGGCGGCGTTCAGGCCGCCTATTTCTGGCAGGGACTCGTGACCCTATGCGCTCTGGCGGCGCTCCTCTTGCTGTTGCGCTCAGCCGCCGACGCGCGGATCAAAGCCGCCGCCACTATAGAGTCAATGCTGCTCTCGACGCCCTATTGCCTGGACTATGATCTGATGGCGCTGGCCCCGGCGATCGCGTTGCTCGTCTCGAATGGGCTCGACAAAGGCTTCCGCCCCTATGAGAAGTCGGCGCTCGCCTTCGCCTACGTGATTCCCCTCGTCGCGAGGCCCGTGGCCAATGCGCTCGGTCTTCCCCTCGGCGCCGCCGCTCTCGGGTTGCTCTACGCCGTAACCGCCCGCCATATGAGCGACTCGAAGCCGGAGGCCCTGGCTTTCGCCGCGAACGACCCTCGGCGCCCTCTGCGATCGTGATTCGACGGCAATCTTTACCGTCCGTTAACCAGCCCAAGAACGAGGCGTTAAAAATTTATGAAAATCCGGCCCCGTGCATGCAACTTTTCTGGCCGGCGCTCGTTTCTATGTCACGGGCGCAGGCCGACGGGGCATGCGTCTTTTACGCCACGGCTCTGGGAAACCGCCAGGTCGGAGGGGGAGTGTGAGGGCGATCACCCGAAGGAAGTAAAGTCATGTCGCTCGTTGATAAGTTCGATGATCAAATTGAGCCGGCCTTCACGCGGAGCTTCGACCGCGAGTCGGCTCGCCGGCAATTCCGTGTTTCCGTCCTTCTCGTAGCGGCGATGGCCACGGCCGCCTTTTTACTGGGCTTCGCGCTTCCAATCAATTCGGCGCATCATGCGGCGCCCGTCGCAGATAATATCGAGTTCTCGGGACGTCTCGTCAGCGTCGATCGCTGATTTTTCGGAAGAAGCTTGCAATGCGCGCGCCTCCCCGGCGCGCGTAGTTTTTTGTCCGGCGCTCATGCGGTCGGGAAAGTGAGGGGGCGTCTCCCGCCCCCTTTATGATTAGTTCGCATTCGCCGGATGATGGTCATGGTGGTCATGGCCATGAGGAGCGTCGTGACCGGCCTCCTTCGGACCGGAAGTGTCCGTATTATGCGCCTTTTCCCAGCGCTCCATGGCCTCGGCGTCATGCGCATGCTTGGCGTCGGGCGCGTCGATCGCGGCGTCGATGACGACCTCGCCCGCCTTCTCGAAGACGAGAGTCATTTCCAGACCCCACCCGACCTCCAGATGTTTCTTGGCGCCGATCAGCGCCACATAGACGCTGCCGGGGGCAAGCGTCGTCATGCTCTTCGGTGGGAGGACGACGGGCGTTTCGAGGTCGAGCTTCTTGGCGTCGCCGTGGATGATCGCCTTGTCGAACTTTTCCACCTTCACGGCGACGAGCTTGTCGGGCGTGTCGCCATTATTGTGGAGAAAAGCGTAGAAACTCGCGTTCTTTTCTCCATCGGCCGGCGCGCGCAGCCAGGGATGCTCGACCTTGAGCTTGCCGACGTCATATTCATGCGCTTTCGCCGAGCGGGCCGGAGCGAAGATTCCCAAAAAAGCGCCTGCCAGCAATGAACCGCCAGCCGCCAAAAGATCACGCCGCTTGACCATCATGTTTCTCTCCCTTCAACGGCCGGCTTGATCGCCAGCTCGAAAGCAGGAACGCCCCGCTCGCGTCTTCCTCCGCCCGCGCCTCAGTGCGAGTGCAGGTTGATCTCGATCAGCGGCTCATTCGCCATCATCGCGGCCTGAGCGGAAAACTGCGTCACGCTCCCGTCGTCCGCCCCGAACTCTTTGAAGCGCGCGCGCACATAGCCCGAGCGATCGATGAGAAAATGCGCCTGCGCGATTTCCGTGGTGTAAGGCACGTTGGGATAGCGGTTGATGATCGAATAAGTCTTCTCGACCGCCGCCGGATGCAGTGCCTCCCTGCCCTTCGCCGCCGCTGGGCAATCCCCGCTATAAACGGTGACATAATTCACGCCGGCGGCTTTCGCCGCTTCCGCCGCCCGCAGCAGGCTCGCCTCCAACTCCTTTTCTCCCTCGCCATTGGCGTTGCAACGCGCAAAGGAAAGCAGCGTGGGCTTGCCGCGCAGCTTGAAGAAGGTCGTCACCTCTTCCTGCGGATCGATCAGCGCGAAATCCGGCGCCACCAGCCACTGCACCATGGCCTGCGGACCGATGAAGCGCGACTGGTTCGTGCTGGAGAGCATGAGCAGATAATTGATCATGTCCCAACGGTCGTCGACGTCCAGCACGTCGGAGAAGCTCGGCATGACGCCGCTCTGCCCGCCGAAGGTCAGCCAATGGAAAATGTCGCCGATCGTATGCGTGCCGACGTGCGGCGCCGTGAGATCGGCCGGTTGGATCGGCAGCCCGTTTTTGTTCTTCAGATCCTTGGCCATAGGGCCGTTGCCCTCGCCCATGGAGCCGTGGCAGGCGATGCAGTTTTCCTGAAAGGCCGCCATCCCCCGCGCGACCGACTCGGCGGTGAAGTCCTGCGTGGGGTCGTTGTAGGTGTCCGTATAGGCTTCCGTGGAGAAGGACACGGCCAGACACAATAGAGCGGCGATCGTCGCGGCCGGAGTGGCGTAAAGACGCTTCTCGCGCGTCCCCGGCGTCCACCAAATGAGCGCGGCGATAATCGCCAGCGCGGCGGAGGCAATGCCCCACCACCAGATCGGTGACGGAAAGACCGGCTTCTGCCCCCAGGTCGCAATGTAAGACAGGCGGAAAGGCAGCGGCCAATATAGGTCGGTTTCGTGAGAAGCCGGCGTGATGACGGCGATATAGCCGGCGATGGCCAAGAGGCCGAGGCCGAAGACCGCCTCGAGGCTGCCGATCTTCGCCACCCAATCGACGTTGAATTCAGCCGCCGGGCGCTTGCCCATATATCGCACGATCGCCAGCGCGCAGAGAAGCGCACCCGCCAGCAAGGCCAGCTTTAGCGTCAGCAGCCGCCCATAGGGCGTGGCAAGCATGTTGGGCACGCTGCCGACATTCTCATAGGCCAAAGCGAAGCCTGTCGCGGCGACGAGCACGATCGCGGCTTTCGCGACCTGCGACCAGCGCGCGAGGAGTTTAGCCGCGACTTCCGGCGGCTTCTTGTGCGCGGTGAACATCCACCAGATGAGCCCGAGCAGACCGCCGAGCCAGGTTAGCCCCGCCGCCGTATGAAGCAAAAAGCTGATCTGCGCCCAGACCGGAAGGCCGTCATCGATGGCGTGGCCAGTCACGGAAACGACCGCCAGCATGCCGACGCCGGTCCAGAGCGTCAGTCGGTCGAGGAGATCGGAGGAGGAGAAAAGCCGTGCGATCGTCAAGCCGGCAAAGACGAAGGCAAGAAGCTGCGTGGTGAGCCAGGCCTTGCCGACGCTGGTGCCGAGCATGAATTCCTCGAGCACGTTTACATCGATAGGTCGCTCGACCGGAATAATGGCGCGGGCGGTAAGATAGAGGAGCGCGAATCCGAAAACCGCCCGGAAGACCGCCGCGCCGGCCACCCACGGCTTGAACCGCGCGCCGTCCTCGCCGATGAGCCTGGGCAGAAGCAGCAAGCCAACCGCAAGCGCTGAGGGCAGGCTTTCGAGAAAGCGTATGAATGCGAGAGAAAGATACATTGCCGGTTCTCGTCCCCTGCCCCGCCCCGCTCTTCAGGTCTGGATGGATATTGCCCGTGCGTCTGTTCGTGGAGGCGCCCCGGTAACAGGCAGGCGTGCATCTCCCTGTTACACGAGCGCTATGGTCAGTTACTTCGGATCGACGGTGAACTCGTAATTGCCTTCGACAATATGGCCGTCCGTCGAGAGCACCCGATACCGCACGACATATTTGCCCGGCGCGAGTTCAGGGGCGTCCATGGAGAGCTCCCGCGGCTTCTCCGGAACGCCATTGGCGCCCTCGCCCAGCAACTTCCCGCTCGCATCTTCGATGGTCAACTTGGAGTATTTCGGCTCGACGCCGCCGCCGAAGCGCAGCTTGACGGTCTTGGGCGACGCCGCGACGTGGTCCTTCGAGGAAGGCGTCGCCTCGACCAGGAACGAATGCGCACGCGCCGGCGTGATGATCGAAGCGGTCGTCATCGCAACTCCCATCAGAACTGCAGCGCGCCGTGAGAATATCGACAGTCCCTTCATGACATTTCCTCCGGGGCTTAAATGCCCCCCTTTTTCATTTTCAGGAGATGCGTTGGTGCGCATCCTCGTTCAAGACGCGGTCGTCTCCGCCATCTTCTTCTTCGAAGAGGGATGGGTGTGCTTCCAATAAACGAAGACCATGCCGGCGATGAGGACCGTCCCGGCGATCTGAGGCACCCAAGCCCAGAGCGTCTCTCCGACCCGGAATTTGAACAACTCGGTCTGCTGCTCGCCGTTCTCGCGCGTCAGCGTCACCAAGGCGATATAATGACCGTTCGCAGGGAAATTGTGCTCCAGGCTAAATGTGCCCTTCGTATATTTTTGTGCGGGGAGATGTAGCTCCGTCAAAGACGCAAGGTCTGTGTCCTTGCTGATCGGCGTCAACGGATCGCGAATGATCCGCAATTCGAGCGGTAGGTCGCGAAAGGATGGCGTTTCAAGGTCGAAAACCATAATGGTCCGGCCGGTCGAAGGTATTTCGTCGCAATATTCGCTGCGCGACTTATCCGGCTGGAAGACGGTGATATGGATCATGTCGTAGCCGAACATGACCATGCACATATTGCCCATGGACATTGCTTCCGGACCCGCGCCGCCCTCCGCGCGCGTCTGCGGCGCGAAACCGAACGACAGAGCCAGACCAAAAACGGCGGCTGCGAGGCTACGCCAATTCATCATTTCTCCCTCGACTTCTTTCCAGAGGCGCCTTCCTGGCGCCCTTATCGACTTCGCCCTCGCCGCCATCGATCCAAATCTGCCGAGCAAGGCGACGACACTTAACGCACTATGCAACGCACACGCAATGACGCCTGTAGCGAAACGGCGCCTGCTCCGTTGCTACTTTGCATCCAAAACATGCGCAGGCGCGAGCGAAAAGCCGGCGGGCTGTTTGCGTCGAAAGGACGCACCAATTGATTTTCAGCAAGAACGAGAGGCACGAGACGGCCCAATAGCGAATTCGCGAGCCCTTTCAAAAAACGACCGGCCGGACTTTCGTCCGGCCGGCGTTTATTTCAGGCGATGTCAGTTCGATCAGGGCATATCGCCGGCGACGAACTTCGGAATCACCGGGCCGCCGATCTCAGCCGCGAAGCGCTTGCCGTCCGGCGAGAAG
>DATBRF010000105.1:0-26818 GCA_036560425.1 Methylocystis sp.
CGCCGTAACAGTCGCGCCGAGCACGGTAACTGCGCAATGTCCATATGTCTTTTCTTTCCAGCCGGACAGCGCTCGCGTTGTTTACCTCAATGGCGCCCCACGGCTTGGCGCTTTCCTGCGATGCCGATTAACCCCGAGGTACCGCTGGTTGTGCGATGGATGGTGGTCGTCCGGCGAATATGTATTCTATGGGAACGCCCCCACCTGCTATTGACGCAGCGCCGTCCAGATCAAAGCGGCAACCATGCCACGCGACGACGATGCCCAATCCTTCAACGGCTTGTACGAGGAGGCCGCACGCGGACTCGGCCTCGCCAATCCCGCGGGCGGAGCATCGCCGTTGGCCTGCTCTTGGCAGTAGGCGCAAGCGAGATCAATTCACAGCCCTTGCCGCCCCGGAGGCCACCAGAGCTTGGACCAGCGAAGCCGGCCCGGCCCGGCGAGGGCAACGAGGCCGGCGCGCCCGATATCGGGACATGTCTTGCTTGGCTGGCTGATCTGGGCGTCGAATTCCGGACCGAGGCGGCGCCGTCCAATGGTGAGGCTTGCGCCATCGCGATGCCAGTCCGGCTTGAGCGTCTGGTGGTCGGCCACGGCGCCGGCGGCGCCATCCGATTCCCCGCGCGGCCCCTGATCGATTGCCGTTTGGCCGAAACTTTGGCCCTGTGGGTCCGCGGGGTGGTCGCCCCCGTCCTCGCTGAAAACTTCGGCTCCACCTTGAAGACGGTCAGAACGGGACCGGGCTTTGAATGCCGCAACCGCAACCGTGAAGCAGCCGGAAAGTTGAGCGCGCATGCGATCGGGTTCGCGCTCGACATCTCGGGTTTCGAGCTGGCGAGCGGGCGAGTCCTGTCGTTCGGCCCGAGCGGCGAGCCCGCGGCGCAGGCCGCTCTTCAGACTGTGCGCACCGCCGCCTGCGGCTGGTTCACGACGGTGCTGGGCCCCGGTTCGTCCGCGGCTCACGAAGACCATCTCCACGTCGACATCCAGCCGCATGGAACCGACGGGCGCTACCGGATCTGTGAATAGATTGCGCCCCCTACTTTGCATCTTCGGGCGCGCCACTAGCCACGCCTACGAGGCTCGCCCGGTAGGGCTAAAACATCTCAGGAATGAGCATTGGCGCATAGTCGCCCCCAAGATGACAATCGATCCTGCGCTTCGGCAGTTCGATCTTTTCGGGAGAAGACTTTTCATAGGGGATCGCTTGCTCGACCTTGGGCGTCGCACTAAGAAAGCGTTCGACCTGCTTTTCCGTACAGAACCCCATCACGCGCTCGACGCCGGCGCGATTGTACCAGCTACGGTCGAAAATCACGACCTCGCCTCCCGCGGGCAGATGCGGCAGATAGCGCTGGATATACATTTGAGACTTCTCGCGCTCGGTCGGCGCGGGCAATGCAATGACGCGGAATGTCCGGGGACTAACGCGCTCGGTCAGAACTTTTGGCGTCTCGCGCGAGCCTCACCGTTGCAAGCGACATGTAAATGGCGTCATCAATCTTTTGCCAATCGCCAACGTTTTGCTAGACTCTTGTCCGCTGCGGCGCCGGTCCCGCTCATTCGAGCGCGGCGCCCGCAGGTGAGGAATGGCGTATGGCTGAAAGCGTCCCTTCCATGAGCTTCTTATTCGATTATTGGCGCGACGCTTGTGAGCGCTCGGTCCTTTTCCTTGATGTCCTTCGCCGCCGCGGCAATGATTACCTTGTCCAGAGCGCCCGCGTCGCGCCCAATGTATTGAATTTCGAAGCGGAGGTTCTCATTGACGGGCGGACGCTGCGAAGGCCCGTCAATTACTGCCTCGTGCGCATCGTCCCGCCGCTCGACATTGCGATAGATCCGGAGAAGCGGCCCTTCATCGTTTTCGACCCGCGCGCCGGCCACGGGCCTGGCATTGGCGGGATGAAGCACGACAGCGAAATCGGCGTCGCGCTTCGGGCGGGCCACCCTTGCTATTTCGTCGGCTTTTTGCCTCATCCTGTCCCCGGCCAGACAATAGAAGACGTCTGCCGCGCGGAAGCGCAATTCGTCCGCAAGGTCACCGAGCGGCACCCGAACGCCGATGGCAAGCCGGTTCTCATCGGCAATTGCCAGGCAGGCTGGCAGATCATGATGATGGCGGCTTTGGAGCCCGACCTGCCCGGCCCGATTCTCGTCGCCGGAGCGCCGCTTTCCTATTGGGCTGGCGTCCGCGGCAAGAACCCCATGCGCTATCTCGGCGGGATGCTGGGCGGGACATGGCTCACCGAGTTCACGAGCGATCTCGGCGACGGCGTCTTTGACGGCGCCTGGCTGATCTCGAACTTCGAGTCCAACAATCCGTCCAATACGCTCTGGACCAAGCAGTATAACGTTTATTCGAAGGTCGATACGGAAGGGCCGCGCTATCTCGAATTCGAGAAATGGTGGGGCAATCCGGTGCTTCTCAATGGCGAGGAGATCCAGTTTATCGTTGATCAGCTCTTCGTCGGCAACCGTCTCACGGCCGGCAAAATCGTGATGGGCGGCGAAGTTGTCGAGCTGCGCAGGATCAAGTCCCCGATCATCGTCTTCTGCTCATTCGGAGATGACATCACGCCGCCCCAGCAGGCGCTCGATTGGCTGCTCGATCTCTATAAGGATGTCGACGACATCATCGCCAATGGCCAGACAATCGCTTACTGCCTGCATCCGAGCGTCGGACATCTCGGCATTTTCGTCTCGGGGAAGGTCGCGAAGAAGGAGCATGAAGAGTTCGTCTTCAACATCGATCTGATCGACGTGATGCCGTCGGGCCTCTATGAAATCGTCCTGGCGGAAGCCGACCCCGCAGCGACCCACGCGGAGCTGATCTCGGGCAAATACATCGCAAAGCTTTTGCCGCGAACGCTCGACGACATACGCGCGCTAGGTTGCAACGACGCCGCCGACGAGCGTCGCTTCGAGACGGTCGCCCGCGTTTCGGAGATCAATAAAGCGCTCTATGAGCGCTTCCTGCGACCAACTGTACGGGCGCTTTCGACGCCCGCGACAGCCGAATTCCTGCGCGAGACGCACCCGAATCGCGTGGCTTTCCGCGCCTTCAGCGACCGCAATCCCGCCATGCGCCCGATCGCTCACGCAGCGGAACAGATCAAGGCGAACCGTCATCCCGTTGAGTCGGACAATCCCTACCTGACCTTCGAGAAGATGGCTTCCTCGTGGATCGTCACGAATCTCGACATCTTCGCCAGATGGCGCGAGGCCGCGACGGAAAATCTATTCCTGTCTGTCTACGGCTTGCCGTGGCTTCAGGCCGCGGTAGGACTTGCGCCGGCAGGATCAGAAGCGGATGTGATCGCGATCGAGGCTTCCGAGGCATCAGCGCTCATGGACGCGGCCATGTCGCGCGGGGGGCCGATCGAAGCCGGGCTGCGGGCGTTGCTCTATATCCAGGCCGACGAAGGCGCCGATGAGCGTCATTTCAACGCCATAGAAGCGCTACGCAGGAGCGCGCCCGCAGGCGAGCGGGTGAGCATGCGTGAGCTCAAGGAGATGATCTCCACGCAAGCGTCGTTGCTGCGCGCCGATTCCGTCGCCGCTCTCGGCGCAATTTCGAAATTGCTGCCTGCGGACACAGAGCGCCGGGCGAGGCTGCTTGCCACGGTCTATGATGTCGCAACAGCCGATGGCGTCCTTCCACCGGACCAGATAATGCGCTTCGATCGCGTCAGGGAAGCTTTCGGCCTCGCGGACGCGGGCCTCGGCGTCCTTTCGGACTTCACAAAAAGTAAGGTGGCGTGATGAAGCCAGCGCCCCGCCCCCAAGCCCACGAAAAATATGAACGCTTGATCCAAGCGGCCGCCGGCGCAGGTCCCATCCCGACGGCGGTCGCGCACCCTTGCGACGAGGTCTCGCTCAAGGGCGCGATGGAGGCGGCGCGGCTCAAGCTGATCGAACCCATATTGGTCGGGCCGGCGGCGCGCATTCGGGAGGTCGCCGCCCAGTCTGGCGCCGAGATCGGCGCCATCAAGATTGTCGAGGCGGCGCACAGCCATGACTCGGCCGCCAAGGCGGTCGAGCTTGTCCGCAACGGCGAAGCGGAAGCGCTGATGAAGGGCAGCCTGCATACGGATGAGGTGATGTCCGCCGTCGTCGCGCGCGAAACCGGCATTCGCACGCCGCGCCGCATCAGTCACTGCTTCGTCATGGACGTACCGGACCATCCCGACCCGCTCATCATTACCGACGCCGCCGTGAACATTGCGCCCACGCTCGAAGAGAAGGTCGACATCGTGCAGAACGCCGTTGATCTTGCCCATGCGCTGAGGTTTCCGGAGGCGCGGGTGGCCGTCCTATCGGCCATGGAGACGGTCAATCCCAAGGTGCAGTCGTCGATGGACGCGGCCATGCTGAGCAAGATGGCCGACCGGGGCCAGATCACCGGCGCCCTTGTCGATGGCCCGCTCGCGCTCGACAACGCCATCGATGAAGAGGCGGCGGCGACGAAGAAAATCGTGTCGCCCGTCGCCGGCAGAGCCAATGTGCTGGTGGTTCCCGATCTCGAAGCCGGCAATATGCTCGCCAAGAGCCTCACCTTCCTTGCAGGCGCGGACAGCGCGGGCGTCGTGCTGGGCGCGCGCGTTCCGGTGATCCTCACGAGCCGCGCCGACTCACTCATCGCCCGCCTTGCCTCCTGCGCAGTGGCGGCGCTTCTCGCCAAATCGCGCTGGGACGCGGCGGCGAAGCGGAGCTGAGCGCCGCCATGCAAACGGAAGTCGCGCAGGTTCTCGCAGGCAAAAAGGCGCTCGTCGTCGGAGTCGCCAACGACCAGTCCATTGCTTATGGCTGCGCGAAGGCTTTCCGCGCCGCCGGCGCCGAACTCGCCGTCACCTGGTTGAATGACAAGGCGCGGCCGCATGTCGAGCCGCTTGCGAAGGAGCTTGGCGCGGAAATTCTGGCGCCGCTCGACGTCACCAGGCCCGGCGAGCTCGAGGCCGTCTTCAACCTGATTTCAGGCCGTTGGGCCCGGCTCGACATCCTCGTCCATTCCATCGCCTTCGCGCCCAAGGCAGATTTGCAGGGTGGATTGCTCAACTGCTCGGCCGAAGGTTTCGCCAAGGCGATGGACATCTCATGCCACTCCTTCGTCCGCATGGCCCGCCTTGCGACGCCGTTGATGACGGATGGCGGCGCCATGTTCGCCATGAGCTATGTCGGCGCCGAACGCGTCGTCCCTAATTACAATGTCATGGGGCCAATCAAGGCGGCGCTGGAGTCCGCATGCCGCTATCTCGCCTATGAACTCGGACCGAAGGGCATTCGCGTCCATCCCGTCTCGCCCGGCCCGCTGAAGACGCGCGCCGCCTCCGGCCTCAAGGACTTCAACCTCATGCTGAGCGAAGCCGCCTCCAAGGCCCCTCTCGGCGAGTTGATCGACATCATGGATGTGGGTTGGACCTGCGCATATCTCGCAACGCCCTTCGCCCACAGGCTCACGGGCGACACTGTCTATATCGACAGCGGCGCCAGCATCGTAGCCTGACGGGAGAGACAATGTCCGCCATCGCCGTCGTCAACGCCGGTTCTTCGAGCATCAAATTCGCGATCTACGACGCGGTGGAAACGCCAGCGCTCCGACTCAAGGGTCTGATCGAAGGGATCGGCGCGACGCCTCGCGCCAAGCTGTCCGACGCTGGCGGCGAAATCCTTTTAAAGGAAGACCTGCCGCCTGATGGCTTCGATCACGCCGCCGCGACGCGCGCCATGGCGCGCATCGCCGCCCCCTGGCTCGATGGCAGGGATATATCGGTCGTGGGCCATCGCGTCGTGCATGGGGGCGGCGAATTCTCCGCACCCCTGCGCGTGACCGAAGCCTGCGTCGAAAAGCTCGCCGCCTTCATTCCGTTGGCGCCGCTACATCAGCCGCATAACCTCGCGGTGATTCAGGCCATGCTCGCCCAGCATCCGCTGCTCCCGCAAATCGCCTGCTTCGACACCGCTTTCCATACGAGCCAGCCGCCGATCGCTCAAGCTTTCGCGATCCCGCGGCAATATTCGCAGGCCGGCGTGCGGCGCTACGGCTTCCACGGCATCTCCTATCAGTATGTCGCCGGCAGGCTGAAGGAGATCGCGCCGGACATCGCCAAGGGGCGCGTGATCGTCGGGCATCTCGGCAATGGCGCGAGCCTCTGCGCCATGAAGGACGGCAAGAGCGTTGCGAGCACAATGGGTTTCACCGCTGTCGACGGCCTCGTCATGGGCACGCGTTGCGGCGCAATCGACCCTGGCGTTCTGCTCCATATGATCGATCAATACGGCTTCAACGCCCGCGATCTCGAGGATCTGATCTATCGCAGATCGGGCCTTCTTGGCGTCTCGGGCATATCCTCCGATATGCGCACGCTGCGCGCCGCTTCGGAGCCAACGGCCAAGGAGGCGATCGCGCTTTTCGTTTATCGCATCGTCCGTGAGATCGGCTCGCTTGCAGCGGCGCTCGGCGGCCTCGACGCCATCGTCTTCACCGGCGGCATTGGCGAAAACGACTCCGAGACCCGCGCAGAAGTCGCTGCGGGCTGCGGCTGGTTGGGCGTTATCCTTGATGAGGAAGCAAATCGCCGCGGCGAAATACTTGCATCGAGTGAAGACTCTAAAGTCGCGATACTCGTCATTCCGACGAACGAAGAACTCGAGATCGCGAAAAGCGCGTGGCGGATTGCCTGCGACTTGCCCGCCTGAGGTTGGGTGAAAAGGACATAATCAGTGGCGCTAAAGGTGTTAAAAAGACAGTCATTAGCGGCGCCAAGGCCTTAAAAAGCTGTTAAAGTCCCATTGAGTCGGCGAGCGGCAAGGCTTCTGCTGGAGACGCCGTGATGGGGAAGATCTCAGATGGCAGGAAAAACAACGCTGTTGATCGCCGCGGCCGTCATCGGGGTTGGGGCCTTCTTCGGTTATCAGTATTGGCGGGAGAAGCAAAACGCGCTACCCGCCGGCATCGCCTCCGGCAACGGACGCCTCGAAGCCAAGCTCGTCGATATTGCGCCAAAGGAGTCGCTGCGCGTCAAGCAGATCTTCTTCGAGGAAGGCGACCTCGTGAAACCGGGCGACGTGGTGGTGCAGATGGACACCAACACTTTGCAGGCCCAGATCGAGGAAGCCAAGCTTAACGTCATCGCCACGCAGGAGAAAGAAGCGGTCGCCAAGGCGACTATCGCCCGCAGCAAGGCCCAGATCGATCTCGCCAAGGTCGAAGTCAATCGCAGCAAAAATCTCGTCGCTCAGCGCGCTGGCTCCCAGCGCGAGCTCGACGTGCGCAACACGGCGCTGAAGACGACAACCGCGGCGCTACAGGAAGAAGAAGCCAAGCTGCGGACGATCCAGCAGGAAGTGAATGTCGCGAAGGCGAAGGTTGTGACGATCCAGACGCGAATCGACGACGCGACTCTCCGCTCGCCCATTCTCGGCCGCGTGCTCTACAAGCTCGCCGAAGTCGGAGAGGTGCTCGGCGCCGGCGGCAAGGCGATGACGCTCGTCAATCTCGAAGACGTTTATATGGAGATTTTTCTTCCGTCCGCCGACGCCGCGAGAGTGAAGCTCGGCGCGGAAGCGCGTATCGTCGGCGACCATACGCCGGGCCGCGCGGTCCCAGGCTTGGTCAGCTTCGTCTCGCCGGAAGCGCAATTCACGCCCAAGCAGGTCGAGACGAAGAGCGAGCGCGAGAAGCTGATGTTTCGCGTGAAGATCAAGGTGCCCGAAAAAATCGTCAGCTCGTACATCGACTACATCAAGACCGGCGTGCGCGGCGTCGGCTATGTGAAGCTCGATCCTGCCGTCGAATGGCCTGCCTGGCTGCAGAGCGCGATCGCGCCCCCGGAGACGGCGGGCAAGAATGCCCAGCGTTGACGCGCGCGAAAGCTCGCAGACCATGAGTGCGAAGGCGCTTCAGACGGCGAGGCCGGAAGAGCAAAGCGCTTCGGGGCGCGCGCCGGTCGTCTCTGTTTCCAGCGTCACACATCGCTACGGGGCGGCTATCGCGGTCGACGATCTGTCGCTGGACATCCCGGCCGGGCTCATGGTCGGCATCATCGGGCCGGACGGCGTCGGTAAATCGACGCTGATGGCCCTGATCGCGGGCTCGAAGAAAATCCAGCAAGGCAAGGTGATCGCGCTTGGCGGCGACATGGCCGACGCACGGCACCGCCGCGACGCCTGCCCACGCATCGCCTATATGCCGCAGGGTCTCGGCAAGAATCTCTATTTCGAGCTGAGCGTCCAGGAAAATGTCGACTTCATGGCGCGGCTCTTCGGCCTCTCGGCCGCTGAGCGACCCGCGAAAGTGAAGGAGCTGCTCGACGCCACGGGCCTTGGGCCCTTTCCAGACCGCCCCGCCGGCAAGCTATCCGGCGGCATGAAGCAAAAGGTCGGCCTCTGCGGCGCGCTGGTGCACGAGCCCGACCTTCTCATTCTCGACGAACCGACGACGGGCGTCGATCCGCTGTCGCGCCGCCAGTTCTGGACGCTGATCGACGATATCCGCGCCGGCCGGCCGAGCATGAGCGTCATCATCTCGACGGCCTATATGGACGAAGCCCAGCAATGGGACTGGATCGTCGCCATGGACGCCGGCAAGGTGCTTGCGGCCGGCACGCCCGGGGAGCTGATGGCGCGCACCGGCGCAAGCGATCTCGAGAAATGCTTCATCCAGCTTTTGCCGGAGGAGAAGCGCACGGGCCATGTCGACCTGACGATTCCGCCGCGCCCTGAAGGCAAGAAGGAAATCGCCATCGATGCGAAGGGGCTCACGCGCCGCTTCGGCGATTTCGTCGCCGTCGACCATGTGACGCTGACGATCGAACGCGGCGAAATCTTCGGCTTCCTCGGCTCGAATGGCTGCGGCAAGTCGACGACGATGAAGATGCTCACCGGCTTGCTGCCGCCGACCGAGGGCACGGCGACGCTTTTCGGCCAGTCGGTCGAGGCCGGCAGCATCGAGGTGCGCAACAATATCGGCTATATGACGCAGGCCTTCTCGCTCTATGGCGAATTGACCGTGCGCCAGAACCTGGTGCTCGATGCTCGGCTCTATCACATCGAGCCCGACAGGGCGCGGAAGCGAATCGAACAGCTCGTCGAGAAGTTCGGCCTCGGCCCCTATATGGACGCGCTCGCGGGCGATCTGCCCATGGGCCTGCGCCAGCGTCTCTCGCTCGCAGTCGCCGTTCTCCATGACCCGCCGCTTCTCATTCTCGACGAGCCGACCTCGGGCGTCGATCCGGTCGCGCGCGACAGTTTCTGGGAGTTGTTGATCGATCTCTCCCGCAATCAGGGCGTCACGATCTTCGTCACAACCCACTTCATGAACGAGGCGATGCGCTGCGACCGCATCTCGCTGATGAACGCGGGCAAAGTGCTCGCCTGCGACGTCCCGCAAAAACTGATCGAGGCGCGCGGCGCGGCGACGCTGGAAGAGGCCTTCATCGGCTATATGGAGGACGCGATTGGCGCCTCCGCCGCCGGCGAGAAGCAGGAAGCCGCCGCAGCCGCAGCCGACAAGGCGCTCGAAAAGCCAGAGCCGCGGCATCTCTCCGGCATGGCGCTGCGAATCGGGCGCATGTTGGCCTATAGCGCCAACGAGGCGATGCAGATCCTGCGCGATCCCGTGCGCCTGGCTTTCGCCTTTGTCGGCTCCGCCTTGCTCATGCTCGTCTTCGGCTTCGGCATCACCACGGACGTCGAGCATGTTCGCTATGCGACATTCGACCAGGATCAATCCCCCGAAAGCCGGGCCTATCTTCAGCAATTCGCGGGAACGCCGCGCTACTTTCGTGAAACCCGACCCATCAGCTCGGCCGAGGATTCGCTCCGACGCCTTCAGTCGGACGACATATCCCTCGTCATCGAAATCCCTCCAAGCTTCGGGCGTGATCTTCTGAAGAACTCCCGCCCGGAGGTTCTGGCGCAGGTCGACGGCGCCAACACCTTCCGCGGCGAGACCGTCTCTCAATATGTGCAGGGCGTTCAGGACAAAGCCTTACAAGATCCGGCCAACGGGTTGGATCTGAAGCCGCCGAAATACAGAGCGAATTTCCAAGATCGCTACATGTACAATCCGACGTTCGAGAGCGTCTATGCGATGGTCCCGAGCGTTCCGCCGATCCTGCTTATTGTCATCCCCGCCATTCTGATGGCGATCAGCGTCGTTCGCGAGAAGGAGCTGGGTTCGATCATCAATTTCTATGTGACGCCCACCGGGCGTCTCGAATATCTGCTCGGCAAACAGCTCCCCTATATCGCCATCGGCATGCTGAATTACTTCATCCTCGTCATAATGGCGATTGTAGTGTTTGGCATTCCGATCAAGGGGAGCTTCCTGATGCTCACCCTTTGCACGCTCCTTTATGTTACAACGACCACCGGACTGGGTCTCGTCATTTCCACCTTCGTGTCGAGCCAGGTCGCCGCGGTTTTCATCACGGCGATCATCACCCTGGTGCCGACCATTCAGTTCTCCGGACTCCTGCAGCCGGTCTCGACGCTCGCAGGACGCGCCAAAATGGTCGGCACGATCTGGCCGACGACCTATTACATGCATGCGAGCAAGGGCGCCTTCACCAAGGGGCTCGGCGCCGATCTCCTCATGCAGGACGTGATTTTCCTCGCCTGCTGCATTCCCGTTCTATGGGCCGTAAGCACACTTGCGCTCAGGAAGCAGGAGAAATAGGCGATGAAGTCCCTGCTCAACATCTTCTGGCTCGGGATCAAGGAGCTGCGCAGCCTCGGCAGCGATCTCGTCATGATGTTTTTCGTCGCCTACGCCTTCACCGGCTCGATCTATATCCAGGCGACCGGCACCTCGAGCGAGGTGAATAACGCCTCGATCGCCTTTGTCGACGAGGATCATTCCGCTCTCTCGAAGGAGCTGATCAACGCCTTCTATCCGCCCCGCTTTCAGGAGCCGGAGCTGATCGACGCCTCCGAGGTGGAAACGGCAATGGACGAAGGACGCTTCATGTTCGTCGTCACCATCCCGCCGCGCTTCGAATCGGATCTGCGCGAAGGGCGCCACCCCGATATTCAGCTGAGCATCGACGCCACTGCCATGCAGCAAGCCGCGATCGGCGCCGGCTATATCAAGAATATCATCAATCAGCGCGTGACCTCTTTCTTCAGTCGCGCAAGCGGCGCGACGCCACAGCCGATCAATCTCGTCATCCGCCGGCTCTTCAACCCGAACGGCGTCACCTCGTGGTTCGCGAGCGTCGTCGGCATCATCAATCAGGTGACGATGCTCACCATCATTCTGACCGGCGCGGCCGTTATCCGGGAGCGCGAGCATGGCACTCTGGAGCATCTCCTGGTCATGCCGCTGTCGGCCTTCGAGATCGCCATGGCGAAAGTATGGGCGAACAGCCTCGTCATCCTGCTCGCGACGGCGGCCTCGCTCTATCTGATCGTGATGAAGGCGCTCGAAGTGCCCTTCGCCGGCTCCATCCTGCTCTGGTTCGCCGGGGTCCTTCTCTATCTCTTTTTTGCTACGGCCCTCGGCATCTTCCTCGGCACCATCTCTCAGTCCATGGCGCAATTCGCGCTGCTGATCATCTTGGTGGTCGTGGTGCTGCAGCTTCTCTCCGGCGGCAACACGCCCGTCGAGAGCCAGCCGGTCTGGCTGCAATATATGACCTTGTTCCTGCCGTCGCGGCATTTCGTCAGCTTCTCACAGAAGATCATCTATCGCGGCGGCGGGATCGAGGCCGTTTGGCCGCAATTCGCCATGGTCGCGGCCATCGGCCTCGCATTCTTCAGCTACAGCCTTTCGCTGTTCCGTAGATCCATCGCGGTGACAAAATAATGAACTCGATCCTTTATGAGAGTCACCGGCGATTGACCTCTATAGCGACCAGTCTGCGGGATCAGAGCGGCAAGCCGACGCGGCGGAGGGTGGCAGGAAGATTGCCGTTGATTGGATTTACGCTCGCGATCAACGGCTGCGCAGTCGGTCCCGACTTTCTGCCCCCAGAGGCCTCGGTTCAAGAAAACTGGATCGAGAAGAGAGACAAACGCGTTTCCAATAAGGAAGTAAAGAGCAACTGGTGGCGGGCGTTCAAGGACCCGACGCTCGACCGGCTCGTATGTATCGCTGCCGAGCAGAACCTCCCGGTGCAAATCGTCGGCTTGCGCATCCTCGAAGCGCGCGCGCAACTCGGGATCGCCATCGGGCAAATGTTTCCGCAACAGCAAGAAGGCACGGGCTCGGCGACATGGAACAAGCTCAGCAAGCAGGCTGCAAATCGCTCGGAGCTCCCCACTACCCACTTTGCGGATTATTCGATCGGGATGAACGCTTCTTGGGAGATCGATTTTTGGGGTCGTTACCGGCGGGGCGTCGAGGCCGCCGACGCAACCATGTCGCGCTCAATCGCCGACTATGACAACGCCCTTGTTTCGCTAACCGCCGAAGTGGCGCGGACCTATGTGTCGCTCCGCACCTTCGAGACGCTTCTTGAGATCGCGCGCGAAAACGTGCGCCTGCAGAAGGAAGGCTTGCAGATCGCCGAGGCGCGCTTCCGCGCCGGCGCGACTTCTGAGCTCGACGTCGTACAGCAGAAAGCCCTGCTGGAGAACACGATCGCCAATATTCCACAATTTCAGACCGGCGTACAGCAAGCCAAGAATGCGTTGAGCGTCCTGCTTGGCGAACCGCCGGGAGGCGTCGACAAATTGCTGCGTGGCGCGCAGCAAATCCCCTTCGCATCGCCACGCGTAAGCATTGGCCTGCCGGCCGAATTGCTAAGGCGGCGACCTGACATTCGGGCGGCGGAGATGAACGCCGCCGCCGAGAGCGCCCGTATCGGAATCGCCGAGTCGGACCTCTATCCGCGGTTCTTCCTGTTTGGCGAGATTGGCGTAGAGTCAGCCGACATCGCCAAGCTTTTCGCGCCTGGCAGCTTGTTCCTCACAGTTGGGCCGTCTTTTCGGTGGTCCATTCTCAATTATGGCCGCATCGCCAACAACATCCGCGCCCAGGACGCACGCCTCCAGCAGGCCCTCGTGAATTACGAAGACACCGTCATCAGGGCCGCCCGGGAAGTAGAGGATGCGCTCATCGCCTTCCTAAAGGCGCAACAGAGCGCCGCCTCGCTGCGCAAATCTGTGGCTGCCGCGCAACGAGCGGTCGAACTCTCTTTTATCCAATATCGGGAGGGCGCGGAGAATTTTCAGCGCGTGCTCGACGCGCAGACGCGGCTCCTCGACGAGCGCAACCGTCTGGCTCAGACGCGCTCGGACATCGCCAATAACCTTGTCGCGCTCTACAGGGCGCTCGGCGGCGGCTGGGAGATTCGTGACGGCAAACCGGTTGTTCCGGAAGTCATGCAGACGCAGATGGCGAGCCGCACGGACTGGGGCAATCTCCTGCCGGCGCCGACCCCGCCACCCGCGGCAAATCTGCCCTTGCCCACGCCGGCAGGAGAAACGCCGCTGCTGCTGCCGCCGGACTACGAGGCCGCGCCCATGCCGCCTGGAAGACCGGCGAATCCATAGCGCGATATCTGGCTGCGTTTGCACCCCGTCAGAAACTGCCAGGCCAAGGCCTCGTCGCGAGCACGCTTATTGCCGAACGACAGGCTCGCGCCTTTGGAGCGAGCACGACGAAGTGTCGGACGAGGCGCTTAGAGCGCATTTCGCAAAAATTGACCGACTTTTGCGATAAGAATGCGCTTTAGATTTTTGATTTGGCGCGATTTCTCGTCGCTCGCATGATTCCATGCGAGCGGAAAGCGCGCTAGTCTCCGATCTCCGCCGGCTGAAAACCCTGCGGAAGGCGGGGCAGATATCGCGAAGCCTCTAGATTTCGAAGATGACTGGCTGGGGCGGGAGGATTCGAACCTCCGCATGGCGGAATCAAAATCCGCTGCCTTACCACTTGGCGACGCCCCAAAGCGCCCGCTCTCCATAATGCCGCTCGTGCGGCTCCGCAACCCGGCTGTAGACAACAGGTGTTGATTAGCGGCGAGACCCGGTCGGTCCGCTGGGCTCCCCGCCGAGCGCCCTTACCGCGTAAAGTGAAGGCTACCCCCCGATTTCCTCCCGCTTGATCTCCAGCTCCAGCCATTTCTCCTCGGCGGCGGAAAGCTCCGCCTCCGCCGCCGAGAACATCTCGCTCGCTTTCGCAAATTTCGCCGGATCCCTGGAATAAAGCTCGGGATCATCGAGCAGCGCCTGCAATTTCGTGCGCTTGACCTTCAGCTCCTCGATCTTTGCGGGGAGCGTCGCCAACGCATGCTGCTCCTTGAAGGAGAGCTTAGGCTTAGCGGGCTGCTTCTCCGCGGGCTTTTCCCTTGCGGCCTTCTCCTTCGGCGCCTCGCGCGTCGCCGCGCCGCGGGCCTCGACGCCCTTGCCGCGCTGCGCCGCCATGTCGCTGTAGCCGCCGGCATATTCCAGCCAGCGCCCCTCCCCCTCGCTCATCAAGACGCTCGTCGCGATGCGGTCGAGAAAGTCGCGGTCGTGCGAGACGACGATCAGCGTGCCCGGATAATCGGCGAGCATTTCCTCCAGAAGATCGAGCGTTTCGAGATCGAGATCGTTCGTCGGCTCGTCCAGGACGAGAAGGTTCGAGGGCTTGGCCAAGGCGCGCGCGAGCATGAGGCGGCCGCGCTCGCCTCCCGAAAGCTTGCCGATGGGCGTCCTGGCCTGCTCGGGCTTGAAGAGAAAGTCTTTCATATAGCCGACCACATGACGCCGCTCGCCATTGATCTCGATCGTGTCCGAGCCGCCGCCCGTGAGCGCGTCCTGCAAGGTCGTCTCCGGCTTCAGGCTCGCCCGGCTCTGGTCGAGCGTCGCCATTTCCAGCCCGGCGCCGAGCCGCACCTTGCCGCTGTCGGGGGGCAATGCGCCGGTGAGGAGATTGATCAGCGTCGTCTTGCCCGCGCCATTGGCGCCGACAATGCCGAGCCGGTCGCCGCGCAACACGCGCGTCGTGAAGTTCTCGACGATGACCCGGTCGCCATAGCTTTTGCCGATCTTTATCGCCTCGATGACGAGCTTGCCGGAAAGATTGGCTTCGCTCGCCTCGAGCCTGACCTCGCCGGTCGGCATGACGCGGTTCCTGCGCTCGGCGCGCAGCGTGTGGAGGCCTGCAAGGCGTTTGACGTTGCGCTTACGCCGGCCGGAAACGCCGTGGCGCAGCCAATGCTCCTCATTGGCGATCTTGCGCTCGAGCTTGTGCGCCTGCTTCTCCTCCTCTTCCAGCTCGCGGTCGCGCCAGGCCTCGAATTCCGCGAAGCCGCGCGACAGATGGCGCGCCTGGCCGCGGTCGATCCACACGGTCTCGCGCGTCAAATCCTGCAGGAAACGGCGATCGTGGCTGATGATGACCATGGCGGAACGCAGGCTCGCGAGCTTATCTTCGAGCCAGAGAATCGTTGGCAGGTCCAAATGGTTCGTCGGCTCGTCGAGCAGCAGAATATCCGGCTCGGGCGCCAGTGCGCGGGCGAGCGCCGCCCGGCGGGCTTCGCCACCCGAGAGTTTCGTCGGGTCTTCCTCGCCCGTGAGGCCGAGCTCGAGGAGAAGCGTTTTGGCGATATACGGATCGTCTAGCGGCCCGAGCCCAGCCTCGACATAAGCGGCCGTGGTCGAAAAACCTGAGAAGCCGGGTTCCTGCGGCAGATAACGCAGGGATGCGCCCGGTTGAAGGAAGCGGACGCCAGCGTCCGATTCCAGCTCGCCGGCGGCGATTCTGAGAAGCGTCGACTTGCCCGAGCCGTTACGGCCCACGAGGGCGATTCGGGCGCCAGGCGCCACGGAAAGATCGACGCCTTCGAGCAAAGGCTTGCCGCCGAGGGTGAGCATGACGCCCTGGAGGGCGAGGAGCGGTGGGGGAGCCATCGAGTCCGGTAGGTTGCGTTTCTACCCGAGCTTTTGGCGGTTTTGCCGGCTTTTGTCACCTCGCCTATCCCGCTTTCCGCCACGCCTTGCTTTGACGGCGCGCGGCGGAGGCTTCGGAGCCTGCAATGGTTAACCGCGCGTCGAGCCAATACGCTCGGCACGGAGGCTTGCGAGGTGCGGAACCGCACGACCGTGGCGCTTAATTGATCGTACGGAAGCCAAAGAGCGACTGGACCGCCTTGCATCGGAGAAAGATATGAACCGCCTTCGACATTCGGTGGCAATCATCGTTCTAGCGCCGCTGGCGGCAGCCTGGGTGTCCGGCGCCGCCGAAGCAAAATGCTCGTCCGCCGATGCCTCGCTTGCGGGCCATTATTATTTGCGCGGCGTAATGGAGGTCGGCTCGGAGCTGCTGCTGCACGCGGACGGCCGGTTCGAATATATGCTCGCCTATGGCGCGCTCGACGAATACGCGACCGGTTGCTGGTCGCGAGAAGGACAGACCGTTTCGATCGTTGCGTCGCAGTTCAAAGCCAACTCGGACGATCCGATGAAATTCGAACGGCTCGAACTGGAGATAAAGCCCGGCGGCAAGCTCGAGCGCCGCTTCGATGGCGGCCCCGTTGGCGTCTATTCGCGCTGACCCTCAGCCGCGCCTACCGCATCTCCTGCCGCATCAGGACCAGGAGAGGAGGAAGGCGCAATGCTTCGGCGTCGCCAGAAGAGGCGCCATGTCATGATCCCGGAGCCGCCGCGTCATATTCGAAGGCCTGCTGGATGAGATCGGCGCCGCTGATTACGCGCAGGCTCGCTTTGTCGATGACCAGCCTGCTGACGAAAGCGCCCGCGAAGCCGTGGCCCCGAGCGACGCCGTCCTTCTTCTTCAATTCGTGGTTCACGAGCACGGTGACCGTGTCGTCGCCATTGTCGAAGGCGCCGAGCCCGTCAGGAACGCCCACCATGCGCCAGGGCGTGACGCCATCGCGCCTGACGCCGACCTCGTCCCGGCCGTGAAGATGGAGACCAGCGAGACGCCCGCCGCAAGCGGCTCAAGATAGGGCGGGGTTTGGTGGAGAGGCCGGTCCCTCGGGTTCCGGCAACTGCAAAAGACGAGTTAAAGCCGATGAAGACGACGCAAAGGCCGCGAAAAATCGCCTGTCGCATCCGGCCCGGCTCCTGCTCGAGTGTCCGGAGCCAGTCTTGACCCCCGACGATGACGAATCCTTGACATCGCCGGAGGAAGGTTAGGTGTTAAGCCCCCAGCCCCAGCGCTTTCCGCACCCGCGCCGAATAGCCGTATAGATCGGGCCGCTGAACCAGCCTTCCCGCCTCGTCCACATAGGCGGTGAAATATTCCACATGGACCGGCAAGGGCTTGGAGAGGTTGATGTATCGCTCGCTCGGCCCGACGAGCTTCTTCACGCGCGCTTCCGACCAGCCGCTGCCTGGCCCGAGCACGGCCTCCGCCAGGGCGAACGGCTGGTCGACGCGCATGCAGCCATGGCTGAAGGCCCGATGCGAGGCGGAAAAAAGCCCACGCGACGGCGTGTCGTGCATATAGACGGCAAAATCGTTCGGAAAGACGAACTTGATGCGACCGAGCGCGTTCTTCTCGCCCGGCGGCTGACGCACGACCATCTGCCCGTTGCGATAGGAGACCTGATAGCCGGCGCCGACCCCGCCGTGCCACTCCTTCTGAATGATCGACTGCGGCACGTACCAGGACGGGTTGACGATGATCTCCACCATCGCGTCGGAGAAGATCGGCGTGGGCGTTTCTTCCTTGCCGACGATCACGCGCGCGCGATGAGCAACCATGCCGTTGCGGATGACCGCCAGCTCGAAATCCGGGATGTTGACCTCGATGCGCTCGTCGCCCATGTCGCGCGGCAGCCAGCGCCAGCGCTCCATATTGGCGATGATCTCGGCCTCGAGATGCGTGGTGGCGGCGCCGCCGAGCGTCTCCATGCGTCGGCGCTTCGGTTTCGCTGGCGGCAGCGCGTCGGTTTGAGCGACGCCCTCCTCGGCGGCCGCGAAGAGCGCGCCGAGCGGCGGCGCGTCGGCGCGGTTCGTCCGGAGCTCGATGAGCTTCTCGCGCAGCTGCTGGTAGCCGAAATGCGGGGGGTTGAAGCTCTGCAGCGTCTCGCCCGCGCGGTAGCCGGCTGAGGCCACCTCGGCCACGGCTTGCGCCGGATCAGGCAACGTCGTCTTGGCGCCGATCAGGCGCGAGAGACGCTCGGGCTGCACCCGCCCGCCGCGCGCCTGAAAGGCATAGGTCGCGACAGCCTCCGAGAGGGCAAGATCGTCGGCCGGGCCAGGCTCGCCCTTGTCGGTCGTGGGAATTTGAAGGGCGCGAAGATCCAGCCCATCCTCATTCGCCGCACGCAGCCGCGACGCGGCCGAAGCAGCCCCTTCGCGCCAGCCATTCTCGTCCGTCCAGAAGGGTTCGAATTTGCGCGCGACGTAGGCGGCGGCGATCTTGGCGCGCATGGCGCGCCGCGCGGCGTTTCGGGCGGCTTCGGGCGCGGCGATCCAGTCCTGGAGCGCCAGCGCCAGCGCGCGCTGGTGGTCCGGCAACAGGCTCCAGGCCAGATCGAGGCTGTCGGGCTCGGCGGGCGTCGCCCGCAGCCTCGCAGCCGTGACGGCCACGAGCGGCGGCGCCTCGGGCGCGGCGAGCGGATCGAGCGGGGTGGCCGTCGGGAGCCTGGCGAGCCCGGTCAGCGCGACGCAAGCCGGGGGCGCGAAAAGGCCGGCGCGATGCGGCGCGGCGGCGGCGGGCGCAACGAAAAGAACCGTCGCGAGAGCGCCGGAAAGGGCGAAACGGGCAAAAAATACGAGAGCCTGCATGGGCTGCCCCATACGAAACCGGTTACTCGGCGCGGTTTCATAAACCTAAATTGTTAAGGATGTGGACGCGTCGCCGCCGATGCGGCGCGCCAAGCTCAGCCACAATATGTAGCGCGTGGGCGACAAGCTGTGAATCAGCGCACATGTCGACAGTCCGCGCTCATGTCACAAAATGTGACACTGTGGCAAGGCGGCCACATGGCGAAGCGCTTGGTTGGGAGCGCGGCGACGGCAAACAGCCGAGGTCGCGGCATTGGCGTCATATTTTTCCGCCTGTCGCCCAGCCGGCGCTCTACCCGTCGATGCGGCGTAGAAAGTCGGACGCCTTTGCGAGGCCCGCCACGAGCACCTCACGGTTGTTCGCATAGCCAATCCGCACATAACCTTCGCTATCCATCGCGCTGCCGGGCACGAACATCACGCCCGTGTTCTCGAGCACCGCGACGCAAAAATCCCACGATTTCATCCCGGTATCGAGGCGCACCCAGGCCGTCGTGCCCGACTTCGGCTTGACATAGGAAAGGCGCGGTTCTTTGGCGATCCACGCATCGAGCAGCGAGAGATTCGTGCGCAGAATGCCGTGGTTGCGTTCCAGAATCGCCTCGCGGTTTTCAAGCGCGACCGATGCGAGCAGGTCGTTCAGCATGCCGATGCTGATCGTGTTGTAATCGCGGTGGATCTGCACGCGTTGAATCAACTCGGTCGGCGCAACGATCCAACCCACACGCAGGCCCGCGAGCGACCATGTCTTCGACATGCTGCCCGTGCTGACGCCTTTCTCGTAGAGGTCCGCGAGCGACGCGGTGAAACCGCCGCCGTGCTGATCGGAGCCGCGATACACCTCGTCGCACAACACATAAGCGCCGCATGAACGCGCAATCTGCGCAATCTGCTCGAGCAGGGCGCGGTCCATCAACGACCCTGTCGGGTTGTTCGGATTGTTGATGGCGATCACGCGCGTGGCCGGCGTGACCATTTGCTTGAGTTCGTCAGGATCGGGAAGGAAGGCGTTTTCTTCGCGCAAGCGCAAAATGTCGACCTTTGCGCCATAGCTCTCGGGAATCGAGTAATGCTGCTGATAGGTCGGCAGCACGGAAATCACGTGATCGCCCGGCTCGATCAGTGTTTCGTAGACGAGCGCATTGGCGCTGATCGCGCCATGTGTGATGAGCACATTTGCCGCGCGCTGGTTCTCATAAAGCGACGCGACATTGCTGCGCAGACGCTCCGTGCCGTCGATCACGCCGTATGTCAGCTTCATGGGCAGAATCTCGTCGAGCAATGCGTCTTCCTTGCCCGCGATCCTCAGCAACTCGCCGACCGTCAGCGATTCGACGCAGCTTTCCGCAAGGTTCAATGCACAGCGGTCCTCGTAGAGATACATCCAGCGCTCGACGCCAAATTCCCTGATTTGCATAAGTTCCGTCCCGATTGTGGAAGCGGCGGCGATTGGCGGCCGCCCAGCGTAATACTTGGGTGCAATAGCGAAATCAGAGGCGTCGGGCTTGACCCGCTACCCCGCCTGCAGAAAACTCTCCAGCACCATCTTCCGGCCGGCCTTATCAAAATCCACCGTGCATTTATTGCCGTCCACCGCCGCGACTGTCCCAGGCCCGAACTTCAAATGAAACACCCGCGACCCCGCGCCGTAGCGAGCGTTTGTCGATGAGCGGGCGATAACTTCGCCTTCGATGGTCAGCGGCTGTTTCGCCCGCGAGGGCCGCGACTCGCGCTTGGGCTCATGGCGAGCCGCCTGCGCGCGCTTCCAGCCCGGCGTCGAATAGTCCGAACCGTAGACGTCGAGATTGGCGAAGCGCGAGACCGCGTAGCCGCCATATTGCGAGGCGCTCGGCGCCTCCACGACTTCCACATGGGCCGAGGGCAAGTTATCGACGAAGCGCGAAGGCACGGTCGGCTGCCATAGTCCGCGAATGCGGCGGTTGCTCGCAAAAAAGATTCTCGCCCGGCGTTTCGCGCGCGTGAGCCCGACATAAGCGAGGCGGCGCTCCTCCTCCAGCCCCGCGCGGCCCTGCTCGTCGAGGGAGCGCTGATGCGGGAACAGCCCCTCCTCCCAGCCAGGGAGATAGACGGTCTCGAATTCGAGGCCTTTCGCGGCGTGCAGCGTCATCACAGAGACGCGCTCCTGCTCCTTGCCCTCCTCGGCTTCCATGACGAGCGAGACATGCTCCAGGAAGGCGGCGAGATCAGGAAACTCCTCCATCGCGCGCACAAGTTCCTTCAGGTTTTCGAGCCGGCCGGCGGCCTCGGGCGTCTTGTCGTCTCGCCACATTTGCGTATAGCCGGATTCGTCCAGCACCATTTCGGCGAGCTCGTGCTGAGGCTTCGCATCGATCGAGGCGCGCCAGCGATCGAAATCCGCCACAAGGCTTTTCAGCGCGCCGCGCGGCTTGGGCTTCAGCTCTTCCGTCTCGACGAGAAAGCGCGCCGCCTGCATGAGCGGAATGCGCTCGCGCCGGCCATATTCGTGCAGCAATTGCACGGTCGCGTCGCCCAGGCCGCGTTTCGGCGTATTGATGATGCGCTCGAAGGCGAGATCGTCGGAAGGCTGCGCGACGCAGCGCAGATACGCCAGCGCGTCGCGAATTTCGGCGCGCTCATAGAAGCGCGGGCCGCCGATGATGCGATACGGCAGGCCAATCTCGACGAAGCGCTCTTCGAACTCGCGCATCTGGAAGGAGGCGCGCACGAGAATGGCGATCTCCTCGAGCGAATGGCCCTTGCGCTGCAATTGCTCGATGTCCTCGCCGATGACGCGCGCTTCCTCCTGGCTGTCCCAGACGCCGGTGAGGGTCGGCTTCTCGCCCTCCTCGCCATCGGTGAAAAGCGTCTTGCCGAGGCGGCCTTCGTTGTGCGCGATCAAGTGCGAAGCGGCGGCGAGAATATGCCCCGTGGAGCGGTAATTGCGCTCGAGCCGCACGATCCTGGCGCCGGGGAAGTCCTGCTCGAAGCGCAGGATGTTCTCGACCTCCGCCCCGCGCCAGCCATAGACGCTCTGATCGTCGTCGCCAACGCAGCAGACGTTGCGCCGCCCTTGTGAGATCAGCCGCAGCCACAGATATTGCGCGGTGTTGGTGTCCTGATATTCGTCGACCAGAATATATTTGAAGCGGTTCTGATAGTCCGCCAGCACATCGGGGTTATCGCGAAAGAGCCGCAGCGTCTCCAACAGCAAATCGCCGAAGTCGACGGCGTTGAGGATCTTGAGGCGCTCCTGATAGAGCGCATAAAGGGCGGCCCCTTTGCCATTGGCGAAACTTTCGGCCTCGCCCGCCGGAACCTGCGCCGGCAGGAGGCCGCGGTTCTTCCAGCCGTCGATGCGCATGGCGAGCGCCCGCGCCGGCCAGCGCTTGTCGTCGATGTTCTCCGCCTGCAGCACTTGCTTGAGCAGGCGGATCTGGTCGTCCGTGTCGAGAATGGTGAAATTGGGTTTCAGTCCGGCGAGCTCGGCGTGGCGGCGCAGGATTTTGGCGCTGATGGCGTGGAAGGTGCCGAGCCATTGCATGGCCTGCGCGCCTTCGCCGACGAGCATTTCGACGCGCTCGCGCATTTCGCGCGCGGCCTTGTTGGTGAAGGTGACGGCGAGGATCTCATAGGCGCGCGCCTTGCCAAGCGCCATGATATGCGCGATGCGCGTCGTGAGCACGCGGGTCTTGCCGGTGCCGGCGCCGGCGAGGACGAGCACCGGGCCGTCGAGCGTTTCGACCGCGGCGCGCTGCTCCGGGTTGAGCCCGTCGAGATAACGCGGCCGTTGCGCCGCCGCAGCCGCGCGGGCGGCGAGCCCGCCGGCTTGCGGGGCGTAATCCTCGAAATCGGTCAACCGTTTGCTCCTTTTGATTCCCGTAAGGGAGCATATAGGAGAACGGAAGGCGAATCACGAATTTGGGGGGCGGGTGGCGACCAAGCCTCGTAAGCCACCCATATTCCCTCTTGGCGAGCGCCGTCGGACCCGCTATAAGGCCCCTTAACGTGGCGCGTGGCCGGAAGGCCCCGCGCCGCGACTGTTTTACGGCGCGGGTCGCTTTTGCGGCGCCAAAACAAAACCGGGCAAGCGAATGGTCAACCCGTTTACGTTCCTGCAGGAAGTTCGCGCCGAGGCGAACAAGGTCACCTGGCCCACCCGCCGCGAGACCATGATCACGACTGGCCTCGTGATCCTCATGGTGCTGTTCGCGAGCCTTTTCTTCGTCGTCGTCGACTCCGCCTTGCGCTTCGGCGTCGGCCTGCTGCTGCAGGTCGGCCAGTAATATTGAGGAGCTGAGCGCGCCCCATGGCCATGCGCTGGTACATCGTCCACGCCTATTCCAACTTCGAAAAGAAGGTCGCGGACGCGATCCGCGAGGGGGCCGCGCAACGCGGCCTGACCGAGGCCTTCGAGGAAATCCTCGTGCCGACGGAGCAGGTCGTCGAGGTGCGGCGCGGACGCAAGGTTTCCACCGAGCGCAAATTCTTCCCCGGCTACGTGCTGGTGAAGTGCAACCTGACCGACCCCGTCTTCTCGCTCATCAAGAACACGCCGAAGGTCACGGGGTTTCTGGGCGCTGACAACAAGCCCATGCCCATCTCCGAAGAAGAGGCGATGCGCATCAAGGGCCAGGTCGCCGAGGGCGTCGAGCGCCCGAAGGCGACGATCAGCTTCGAGGTGGGCGAGACAGTGCGCGTCGCGGACGGGCCTTTCGCCTCCTTCAACGGCCTGGTCGAGGAAGTGGACGAAGCCCGCTCGCGCCTAAAGGTCGCGGTCTCGATCTTCGGCCGCCCGACCCCGGTCGAGCTGGAGTTCGGGCAGGTCGAGAAGGTTTAACGCTCCTACTGCGATGCAGGATGGGTCAGATCCCCCCCTTTAACGGGGGGAGGTGGCCCCGCGTAAGCGGGGTCGGGTGGGGCCAACGTAGCTGCCACCTCGCCGAAAGGTGGAGGTAGGGCGCCCGGGCTCACGAGTTTCCGTGAGCGGCTTGCCGCTTCGGAGAAAAACGTGGCGGGTCCGCCCCGATCGCCATCGGGGAGAACGGATCGGACCACGAACTGCAACCGGCGCCGGCTGGCTCGTAGAGCCTGCCGCGCGTCATTCGTTGGAGAAAGCAAATGGCGAAGAAAATTGCCGGCTACATAAAGCTGCAAGTGCCGGCCGGCGCGGCGAACCCCTCGCCGCCGATCGGTCCCGCGCTCGGTCAGCGCGGCCTCAACATCATGGAGTTCTGCAAGGCGTTCAACGCCAAGACGGCGCAGATGGAAAAGGGGACGCCGATCCCCGTCATCATCACCGCCTATCAGGACCGCTCCTTCACCTTCGAGATGAAGCAGCCGCCGGTCTCCTTCTTCCTGAAGAAGGCCGTCGGCCTCAAGATCGGCAAGAAGCCGGCCTCGGGCTCGAAGACGCCTGGCCGTAACGTCGTCGGCAAGGTGACCAAGGCGCAGATTCGCGAGATCGCGGAAAAGAAAATCGTCGATCTCAACTGCGCCTCGATCGAATCCGCAATGTCGATGATCGAAGGCTCGGCCCGCGCGATGGGCCTCCAGGTGGTGGAGTAAGACCATGGCGCATGTCGGAAAGAGAATCGTCAAGGCCCGCGAGGGCATCGAGCGCACCAAGCTCTACGCGGTCGACGAAGCGGTGAAGCTCGTGCGCAGCCGCGCTACGGCCAAGTTCGACGAGTCGGTCGAGATCGCCATGAATCTCGGCGTCGACCCCAAGCACGCTGACCAGATGGTCCGCGGCGTGGTCAATCTGCCGAATGGCACGGGCCGCGTTTTGCGCGTCGCCGTCTTCGCGCGCGGCGCCAAGGCGGATGAGGCCAAGGCCGCCGGCGCCGATGTGGTGGGCGCGGAGGATCTGGTGACCACGGTGCAAGGCGGTCAGATCGAGTTCGATCGCTGCATCGCCACGCCGGACATGATGCCGCTCGTCGGCCGTCTCGGTAAGGTGCTCGGCCCGCGCGGCCTGATGCCGAACCCGAAGGTCGGGACGGTGACCATGGACGTCGCCGGGGCGGTGAAGGCCAGCAAGGGCGGCGCAGTCGAGTTTCGCGTCGAGAAGGCGGGCATCGTGCAAGGCACGGTGGGCAAGGCCTCCTTCGACGAGGGCAAGCTCGTCGAGAACATCAAGGCCTTCGTCGATGCGGTCGCCAAGGCCAAGCCGCAGGGCGCCAAGGGCACCTATATCCAGCGCGTCGCGATCAGCTCGACCCAGGGTCCGGGCGTGAAAGTGGACGTCGGGACGCTCGGCGCGACCACGGCGTAACAGCCGAAAGGCTAGAGATCTTTCGAGCCGGCGGGAAACCGCCGGCTTTTGTTTTCACGGACCGCCAAACCTTCCGGCTCGCATTCCGGCGGGCCTGAAGGCGCGCGGTCCGCACGGCGGCGTCAACGACATTGATCGCTGCGGCGCGCCGCCGTTTATCGAAGCCCCTCTTCCCGCCCCTGCTCGTTCTTCTTGAGACAATTCGCCTCCGCAGGCACGCAGGCGATGCCCGGCAGTGAGCAGGCGGAGCCGTCCGCATCGCGCATGCAGACGATGCAGCGGTCGGTCCACTCCGCACAGTCGGGATGGTCGTCGCCGAAAGCGGCGGTCGGCTTTTCTGCGCCGCCGGCCGGCGCTTTGTCGGTTCCCTGCGGCGGAGCCGGGGCCGTCTCGGCGATGGCGGCGGGAGCGAGAAGGATCGTCAGCAGCGCTGCGAACCTGAACGTCATTTTTCGCCGACCCGCTTCACCACGCCGAAGCCCTTGGCCTCCATCGCGAGATGCAGCTTGTTTTGCAAGCCGTTATCGTCACCCTTCACCAGCAGCGCGGCGTTGTCGGCGACGGCCTCGCAAAGCGCCTCGACCCAAGGCTCCTCGCTCTTGGCGAAGTCGTTGAGCACATAGCCATGCACCAGCGCCTTGTCGCCGGGATGGCCGATGCCCATCCGCACGCGCTTGTAATCATTGCCCACATGCGCGGTGATGGAGCGCAGGCCGTTGTGCCCCGCAACGCCGCCGCCGACCTTGATGCGGCATTTGGCCGGCGCGAGGTCGAGCTCATCGTGGAAAACCACGATGTCGCCAACGGGAATTTTATGGAAGCGGGCGGCCTCGCCCACCGAGCGGCCGCTCTCGTTCATATAGGTCTGGGGCTCGAGCAGCAGGACTTTCTCGCCGCCGATATTGCCTTCGCTTGCAAGGCCCTGGAAGCGCGCGCGCGCGCTTGCGAAGCCGTGGCGCCTCGCAATGGCTTCGATCGCCATGAAGCCGACATTGTGGCGGTTTTTCGCGTATTGACGGCCAGGATTGCCGAGGCCGACGAACAGGAGCATGGGGGCGAACTCCGCAAGCCCCCCACCCCGACCCTCCCCGCCTTAGCCTGTCGAAAGACCGGCGTTTCTACGCCTTAAGGCGAGAGAGGGAGCAGGCGCATGGCGTCTCAAAGCACTCGCCAACGCCGATCGTGAGCGTTCCCTCTCCCGCGAAGCGGGGGAGGGACAGGGAGGGGGTAAGTCCCTTACTTCTTGCCCTTGGCGGGCGCGGCCGCCGCAGCCGGCGCCGCCTCTTCGCCGCCGCCTACCGGCGGAGCGAGACTCGCCACGGTGAAGTTCTTGTCCGGATTGGTCGGCTTGCAGCCCTCGGGCAACGGAATCTGCGAGATGTGCAGAGAATCGTTGAACTCCATGCCGGTCAGATCGCCGGTGATCGCTTCCGGGATGTTGTCGGCCGGCACATACATTTCCACCGAGTGGTAGACGATGTTGAGCGAGCCGCCGCGCTTGAGGCCAGGCGACGCTTCGTGGTTGATGAAATGCACCGGCACGTTCACCTTGAGGCGCGAGCCGGGCTTCAACCGCAGGAAGTCGACGTGGATCGGGAAGTCGCGCACGACGTCGAGCTGGTAGTCGCGCGGAATGGCGCGCTCCTTCTTGCCGTCGATGTCGAGCTCGAAGATCGTCGTGAGGAAGTGGCCCGCGAAGATCAGCTGGGTTGTGATCTTCTTGTCGAGCGAGATCGGCAGAGGCGCTTCGCCGCCGCCATAGACTACTGCTGGAATGCGACCCTCACGGCGAACGCTGCGGGCGGCCCCCTTGCCGGTCCCGCTGCGCACCGTGGCCGCGAGCGCTTTCATCTCGGCCATTTCGGTGTCCTTTTA
>DATBRF010000106.1:0-45513 GCA_036560425.1 Methylocystis sp.
TGAAGCCCTGCGCCAGGCGACTTATCTCGCTGTCGTTGTGAAGCCAAATAAGCCCGAGAGCCCACAATATCCCCGGCGCGCGGTGTCGGTGCTCATCACAGTGTTGATCGGCTTCGGCGTGTGGTTGTTCCTGCTGCTTGCCGTTCGTTCGATCAACGCGCACGTTTGAGTGTCGCAGTAGCGCCTTGAGTGTCTCGTTTTGGTGAATTTCGGATTATACGGCGGGGTGTGAAGGGTCGTTGGCGGATTGACCTGCTGTTGAGAAATTTCTCCAGATGCCGGGGGCGCATCAGGCGTCCTGGCGGAGCCTCAGCTGAGCATTCGACATCGATTCAGTCGCTCTTTCGCAAATCGCCGAGAAGTTGCACGCCGCCTCGAACGCCATAAGCCGATGATTGTCAGAGCCTGGCTGGAACGCGTCGTCACGCTTTTGCACGCCGCCGAAAGAGGGAGGCGCCGGAACGTCGGCGAGGCGCTCCAGCGCATAGGCGCCATGGAGCTTCACCTCCGTTTGCAGCTGATCGATCGCAACGCCGAGCTTCGCGCCGCCGAGCTCCGAGAGCGCTTCGACCAGAAACATAAATTCGCCGAAGATCGAAAGCGCGTCCGTTGCTGAGGGCCCTGGGGAGAAATCGCTCAAGCCCACACTCGCTGCGGCGAGCCTGAGAACGCACGAGAACTGGCGCCCAATATCGGTTAGAGCGGTTTTTTCCGGCTCGATCGCCCTAAGCTTTGCAATCTCCTCCTGTAGCAACAGGAAAGTCGAGCACTGTGGAGGAGCGATCGCCACCAGCGCGTCGAGTGAAAGCGCCGGCGGTCGGGTCAAAAATCTCATGAGCATCTGCTTGTGCAGTCCGCCGCGCTCGACAAACAAGGCCTGGTCTCCAATGGCGCTTTGAATGAGCGCCGCAGCGTGTCGTACGGAGGGGGACTCGACGTCATCTAGAATGATCGCAGCCCGTTCCGTGAGAAACGGCAAAACATGACAGAAATCATTCAGCGCGCCGCGCATCGAATGATCGCCATCAATATGGACGAGATCGAAAGGCCCATCCAAAGCGGGGAAAGTCTTCTGCGTATCCGCCCGAACAAGCGTAACGTCAGGAACGCCCAGTCGGCGCAATTCCGCCAATGCATCAACATTTGAACCTGGCAGATCGCGTTCGGAGTCGATGCCGAGATAGCGTTCTACGGAGCCTCGTGCACCCTTTATGAGCGAATAGGCGCCATATCCTCGACGCACCCCGATCTCGAGAAGACGCCTTGGCCTCAAGACACGGCCATAGGCGGCGTACCAGTTGTAGACACGCGTTTCAGGAATGATCCTCGAACGTTGAAAACATAAAAGATCGTCTTCATGGAAGATGTTCGATAAATCGAATCTCGGGGGCTCTTCTCTGGGCAGCTCGCTAAAGCACATGCGGATCACTCGTGCTTTTCACAGGCTGAAAATTGCAGTGTGATTCTTGCCCGCCCACCTGGCCGTCGCTCGGCAATTCTCTCAGCCATGTTGCTTTGGAGCGAAAACGCAAGCGCAACTTCCATCCTTCTCGAATAGATGACCAGATAAATATTCTTCGGCCTGTCGCATTGTCGTGATGCGGACGCTGGCATCGGCAGTGTCGCGACATTTGTCTTGCGAGAATAGCAGACGGTGTGGAATCCCGGCCCGACGAGCGGCGAGCATGTCTGATGGCATATCTCCGATCATAAAAGAACGCGATAGATCGATGTTCCACTTTTCAGCCGCCTTCAAAAGCATCCCAGGATTGGGCTTGCGCTCGATCGATTCGCGACGATAGGCTCCAACTCCGGCCGTGGGATGAGTCGGATCGAAAAACACGTCGGTCAGTGGGGCGCCCACTTCCTCGAAACGTTCTTTCATCCAGTTCGTCAGCGTCAGAAAATCCGATTCGCTGTAATAGCCGCGCGCTATTCCCCCCTGATTAGTGACAACTATAAGAAGCAGCCCGGCCCGCGCAGCCAGCTTGCACAAATCGAACACGCCATCGATAAAGTCAAAATCCGCGATCCTGTGCACGTAGCCATGGTCGACGTTAATCACGCCGTCCCGATCCAGAAAGAGCGCGATGCTCCTATGCATCGCTTTCAGAGAATCTGTTCAGAAAAATCGCTTGGGCGCGCTGATATTCCTCCGGCACGCCGATGTCGATGAAAAGGCCATCAGTCTCAAAAACGCGCGGTCGGAGCTCCAACGCAAAGGGCGCCAGGAAATCGTGCTCAATTGAGAATCTTTCGCCGGATTGAAAGCAATCGAGAATCCCGCGGTCGAAAAGGTAGACTCCGGCGTTGATCCATCCCGGGACCGCTTCCCCCTTTTCGATGAAAGCGACGATACGGCCATCCTGAACCCCTAGCCTGCCAAAGCGGCTCGCATCCTCCACGTGATGAGCGATAATAACCGGAGTTCTGTCGCGCCGCCAAAAATCAGCAGCCTCTTGTGCCTCAATGTCGAGAAAGGTGTCGCCATTGAACACGAATATCGGGCCGTCGGTCGCGCACGCCTCCATGGCCAGGCGAATTGCGCCGCCTGTCCCGAGCGGCGCTTTCTCCGTGACGTAATTCAGTCTCATGCCTGCAAAGCTGTCGCCGAAGTGATCTTTGATCTTTTCGCCCATATAGCCGATCGAAAAAACGACGCTCTTGAAACCTTTCCGGGAGAGCGACCGAAGGAGAATTTCGAGAAATGGTCGACCGGCGATCGGCGCCATCGGCTTTGGCACGTCCGCGACCACCGAACGCAAACGCGTGCCAAAGCCTCCCGCCAGCACAATAGCTTCCATCAGGCGACCCGTTTGAAATACGACGCCTCCGTGAGACCGCAAATAATATGAGCCAGCACTATGTGCCCTTCCTGCACCTTCGCCGTGTCGTGCGCCGGCACGACCAGCAGGTGATCGCAATGGCGCGCCAATTCGACCCCGCGCCGCCCGGTCAGCCCAACCGTGATCACGCCATGCTTGCGCGCTTCCTCGAAGGCCGCGAGGATGTTGGGCGAACGGCCTGACGTGGTGATGCCGAAGAAAATGTCGCCCTTGTGGGCGTGCGCTTGCAGCTGGCGAGAAAACACCTCTTCATAGCCGTAATCATTGCCGATCGCCGTCAGCACGGAAGTATCCGTAGCGAGCGAAATCGCAGGCAGCCCCGGCCGATCAAAAAGAAAACGGCTGACGAATTCGCCGGCAATGTGTTGCGCGTCCGACGCGCTGCCGCCATTGCCTGCGAGCATCACCTTATTGCCATTTTCCAGAGCACGAACGCAGAGCTGCGAAATCTCTATGACATTCGCCATCAAATCAGCGTTCTGTGACATCTCGGTCATCACCCGCACGGTTTCGTTGAGTTGACCGAGCGTAAATTGACGCTGCGCAGAAACATGGAATGTCATGTCCAAGAGCTCACAAGGTTCGAATCTGCTTTCCTAGCCAACGACCGTCAACTTGGCGCTAAATTAGCACAGCTGAAGCTTGTTCTCAACGCTCAGACGGCTTATCAAGAGGGTGAGGCCAGCATTTTTGGATTTCGAAGTCGAAGTACAGCTATAGGTCATCTGGCTGCGCTCCACATGATGGAGACCGGTCCGGCAAATGGCTCGCCTGATGCCTTGTTGATTTGAACGAAAAGCCGCGTGGCGTCTGCTTTAATCGTGCGCGCGATCAAACCCTCTGCACTCACCTGGACGAAATGGACGTTTGGAACGACGCCTTCCGGGCCGTTGTATAGGCCATGGGCGATAGCGCCGATTCCAGACGCATTTGTCGTCACTCTGGCGACACCGCGATTTTCCAGGACCACGCCTCCCCCTGGCGTCAACATTGTGTTCCCACGGCCGATCAATCCCTTAGTCGAGGCGACTCGCGCGCCTCGCAGGTCGGTTCCGATCAGCTCGAACGAGCCCGTAAAGTCCCGCTCGGCCACAATGTTGTAATCGGTTGTCGTACCGACGCTGAGAATTGGCCGGTCGGAGTTCAGGCTGCTAGTGTTGGCGATCTCGCCGCCATTGATTTGGACGCGACCCGCGCCGGAGGTGAGGTGAAGGTTGACCGCATGTTCGTTTTTTGGCCAGCCATTGCCACCAATGGCTGGATCGTCCATCGTCAGCTCAAAAAACGAGCCCCCTATTTCGACGCCGCTATGAGACGCGTATGCATTGAAGTGATGCAGGTGCGCGTTTTGGAAATTCTCCAGACGCGCAGCTGGACCACCCAGCGAGCGCAGCCACGCATGATCCACGTCGATCATATTGGCGCGCTCCACGAGAAACTGCTCGAACGCGCCCCAGTCCGAATTGATGTCATTCATAAATATGCCATCTGGATTGAAGGCCGAGCCGAGATCGTTATGAATCCACCAGCCGATTTTTGTGCCCGCGCTGGTCATATGGTCGAACTTCAAATAAATGGAACATGAGTCGATGTTGAAGGCGACTCCGGATAAACCGTTCAAAGCCAGTGCAAATTCCGGCGAGCCGAACTTTGGCAGAGTCGAGGTAAGGAATCTGGCGTCGACCGTGACGTTTGAAAAGGCGCTCGAACCGAACCTCTTTCCGGACTCGCACTTGGGAGTTGCGCCGGTATGCAGGTAATTTTTTCCGCAGCTCGCGAGATAGATTTTCTCGACATGATTGTGCCCGCCTTGACGCATCCACATGCATGTATCGGCGGATTCGATCCGTATGTTTCGGATGGCGGAGCCGGTCGTGTCCGCCTGAAGTCCGACTAGCGCCCGCCCGCCCGGCTGCTCCCTGACGCCGCCCAGTATCCCCAAATCCGCGAGTGCGACGTTATTGGCGGTTTCGGTAAGAAAAAGCACGTGGCTCTGGTCGGGGGCGCGCGGCCGCAGAGTTGTCAACGTCGTTCCCGCGCCTTCCACGACCCAGCCACCCACACTCACCGTGATTGGATCAACGGCGTAAACGCCCTTAGGGATCACGCCGCGTGCGCCGGCGGCAGCCACGCCAGCAAAAAAATCGGTTATCGGCGCTGTATCGTCGGAGACGCCGTCGCCTTTCGCGCCAAAGGATTTGGCGGATATGACGGGCGCAGTCATGCGCCACCAGACGCCGTCGGGCGTTTGCAACATGGTCGGGTCCGTCCTGGGCGGTTTTCCGCCCATACGCACATATGCTGCCCTTCCGCCATCGCCCGGAGAATCGAATCCGAGGGTTTCGATCATGCGCGCCTGCGTCGGGGCGTATTGCGAGAGCAGCGCTGCGCGGCTTGGGAAACGCACTATAGTGGACTCAGGCGCGTCCTCTCCCGCCGATACAGCGCCAATACAAACCACTGCTGCAATGGCGACAGTTCCTAATCTTGCCTGGGCGCTCATATTGTGCTCGCACTGCTTTCAAAGAAATCCGACGTGCGCTAGCACGGCGCGTGACTGGGACGACCACTCTACTTTTCGCACGGTACCGTCGCGACGGCGCCGCGAAGTTACTCACCCCTGCTCTGCGCGACTGACGTTGCAGCGCATCATTTCTTCCAGCGTCGCGACGATCGCGGGGTCATTGCGCCAGCCCTCGACACGTGCGCAATGAAACTGCTCGGGGCGCATGCGCCGATAGCGCTGGAAAGAGGCGGCGAGAAAACCGCGTAGATCATAAAACGTATAATCCCCCTTGTGAAAATTGTATGTTCTATCGCGAAACACATAGGCGCCCTCCTCTCCGTAAAAGGCGCCAATTTCCGGATAGATGGGAAAACCCTCGCCTTCCATCATCGTATCCGGCATGTATGAGGCTAGGTCCTCTTGCCGCGTGCGAATCCCCGCTCGGTCGAGCAGTCTATGGGCGACATCGAGCAGCACGAACGGCTTTGGATGGTTCAGCGAATGCATAAACACGCCGCGCCGCGACCATCTTGTCGCCGCGTCATTAAGGTCGAGATCGAATTTCAGCCCCTCTTGCCGGAGAGCCTCCGACGCCGAGGCCCACACGTTGAGATAGCCAAGATAATGGAAGACGTTTCCTGCAAAGAATCCACGACTTTCGTCCACCGAATACCCGCCCAGGAAAGCATATATCGCCAAGGCCGAATGGTAGTGTCCCGTCAGACTTTCTGAAGGAAATCCTCCACGCGTTTGGTCATGTGCGTAAACGAGATCCGGATGAAAGGCCGAAAAGGAAATCGATGGGACCGATCTTAGATTTCGAAGCTCGCGGCCTAGATCGGCGGAATCCCCTCCTGCGAGATAGCCCTGGGGAAATTCGTGCGCGAAGACATGGTCGTAACGATGGAGCAATCTGCAAAACGCGGCGACGGGCGTTTTGGAGCCGAGCTGGATCGGAAAGTGATCGACGCTCGCCTCGTGCTTGAGAAGATTTATCGCATAGGCGAGGCCGGGGCATTGGCAGTTGCCGACCACGGCAATTCTTGGACGGCCACGGATCCGTTTTGCCGGACGCAAAGCGGCGCGAATCACTCTTCTGTCAAAACGAGAAAGCACTACGCAGCCCGCATGGGAGTTAGCCGAAGCTTAGGACGAGGACAGCAGCGGCAATTAACATGGCAGCGCTCCAGGTCGTCCGGTTCTGGAATACTTGTGGATTGGCAATCACCCGGCATTGCAGCGCCTCGATTTTACGATCGCAGCCCGGCCCCATTCGAGCAGTCTGCATTTTCGGGGATGATTACCAGCAGAAGGCAGCCTGCGATGGGGATTGTTGACGTCCAATGATCGCCTCCACATAGAGACGTCGGTTGCTTTCGACGTTTAGCGTTAGGTCGCTCGGCGTCGATAATCGAGTCGAGCACTTCAGCCGTCCGGCGAGTTCGACAAAATTGCCGACATCGAAGAACTCCAGCGATCGATCATGATATCTGGCGAATTCGTCAAACGTGCTGTTGCGCGCCGCTATCACACGTTGGCCTATCTCGACGGCAATGCTGATCACGCCCGATGCGCTCTGACCCGTTTCCTGATATGGTAAAACAACAGAGTCGCAAATCGTCATCGCACGCGCGAAATCGTCATCCGCTAGCGCCCCCATGAAACGCATACGCGGCCAAACGCAATCTTGCTTTAGGGGATCGCTCGGGTCCGGGGCGCCGGCGTCGAGCAGACTGCGCAGATATGGATGAATCGGCTCGAGCGCATTCCGATCCTGCGGATGCAACCCTCCAAAAATCAGAAGATAGTAGTTATTCGGCAGCAGTCGCATGGCTTTGACGACCGTCTCAAAACCCTTGTGGGGCTTTATGAAGCCAAACACGCCGACCAGGACCGCATCTTCTTGAAGATCGTTGAGCAACGGGAAATTGGCGCGTGACGTTGTGGCGCGAATATGATTGACATCATCGCGATCGAAATAAGAGAGCGGGTGATCGTAAACGCTTCGGAATCCCTGAGCATCGCGGAGATAACGCGCGTCGCTCCCAGTGTGTGCGATCAACGTAAGGTCGCGGCTTTTTTGGCGTTCGCGAAAAAGAGTAAAGATGCCGGTCGATAAGTCGCGATTGATCAGCTGGTCGGCTACGTGGTCGCGCGCTTTCCCGATCTTTAGGCGAAAGGCGTCGGAGAGAAAGCGAAATTTGGGAAAATTCTTCGGACGCATCATCGTGTGCATGGTCACGCATAGGGTCGGCGCCGTTTCCAGGATCATCGCCACGCGGCGTTTAATGTCGTGACGGTTCTTGCCAAAAATACTTGGTTCATATTGCAAATTGACATGGTCGAACGAGGACATGCGCTCGCAAATCGCCCGAATCTGACGATCGCCGCAATCCGGATCGCCCGCGCGCATCGCCGATTGATCGACGTCGGAGATTTCGATGTCGAAGACGGGTGAAAGCTGCTTTTCCAGCGCGCGAGTGTAGCTCGCGATGCCGCAGAGCGCGTTGTAGGTGCTGACGATCATCAATCTGGGCTTTGGCATCTGTGGTAGCTCGTTTATGATTCAGCTATTGCAGCGCCGGTAGGCGCGAAAAGAAGGCCTCTACCGACTCGAAATACTCACGTGTCGTTGGCGCCCGAAACCGCCGCGTTTTTTCCACCGCAGCCATTCTTGTTTCCTCCCCTTGAGCACAGAAACTAAGAATGGCGTTACGCCACCCGAGTGCATCGAGTGGATCGAGGTAGGTCGCAATTCCTTGCGAAACCTCCCGAAAAACATCGATGTCCGATAGAATCGCCGGGACGCCGAGAGTCAGGGCCTCAACTATTGGCAAACCATATCCCTCCGCGAATGAAGGCATCAGCAGCGCGCGAGCGTTGAAGAGCAGAGTCGAAAGTCCAGCGGAGCTTAGTCCCGAGACTTCGAGGACATGGCCGCGAAGCGCGTGGCAGCGCTCGAGCATGTCGATGACCTGCTCATTCTCCCAGCCGCGTTTGCCCACGATAACGAGCTTTGGCGGGCTGGGATACTCCCTAGCGAGGCTTCTCCATAGATTGAGCAACAGAAGATGATTCTTCCGCGGTTCAATCGTTCCCACGACCACGAAATAGGGTTGCGCGGCGAGCTCAGGCATAGGCGCCGGACGCCTCGTGGCTAGTGGCGACACCAGCGGCGCGACATGAATATCGATGTCCCGCCCGTGCTTGGCGTATTCATCCTGAACGCGCCTCTTCACCGCCTCAGTTGTCACAATCAACGCCGTTGCGTGCCGCATGATCGTCCGGACGCGCCCCTCGAAACGTCGGGCATCATCGGCCGTAAAATATTCCCGGTAGTCCAGAGGCAGAAAATCATGCACAAGAAAAACCTTATGCATGTCTGGACGGCCGTCGAGCCAACGGAAGAACCTCGGATATTCGAATGCGTGTTGAGCCACGTTGAGGTAGATAGAGCCAACGGGCGGCCGATACGCCTTTTCGTTCACAATCCGAAACCGCGCTCGGGTCCAGCGCGACGGCGCCTTTGACCGAGCGAGTTGAGCCTCCTTCGGCTCAGGGGCGGCGCCGGTCGTGATTTGTTGGCTAACGTGCGAAAAGACAGGATCTTCGGAAAGAGCCGTGGCTTCGATGAAATGCTTTTCGACCGTATGGAGAAGGCGCTGCGCGGATTTCGGAGACCACGCATGCGGACCGGCCCCGCCATAGTGAAGACCGCAGGCGATCCGACCGCTCTCGACAAAATGGCGGCCGTAAGCCAGGTCGACGCGATCGATACCGGTGGGCGCATTCACGACCATCCGTGAGACAAGATGAGTGACGTCGTAGGCGATCGCCGGCTGGCCTGACACCTTTAGCCTCCTCCCTCAGGCGGCGCATCAAGCTCTCAAAACAGAGCTGTTAGGATTTCGCATTCGTTGCGGAACCATTCTCTTGTCAGCCTCCTACAAAGCTCGCGCCCTCAGAGAGGAACGAGCGTTTGCGACCAATTGCCCAACTACGCTGGTTCGGCATGACGGTGGCCCCATTCATAAGCATAAACATCGCGCACGAGGTCGGTGACGCTATGCTTCGGCGACCAGCCCGTGTCGGTGAAAATTCGGTTGTTGTCGCCCACGATTATCGGCTCGTCAGTCGGACGTAGCAGGGTCGGATCGATATCTGGCTTGATTGTCTTGCCGGACGCTTCTTCGAACATCGGCAAGAGCTCGCCAATGGAGACAACTTCGGTTCCACTGATATTATAAGCCTCTCCGTCTCGCCCCGAGATTGAAAGACGCAGCAAAGCGTCGACCATGTCGAAGACGTGGAGGAATGCACGTCGTGTGGAGAGGTTTCCAACGCGCAGCGTTCCGCCTTCTTCAGGCAGCTTCGCTATGCGGCGCGCGAAATCGGAAATCACGTCTCCCCGCTTGCGAGGCCCACTTGTATTAAAAATGCGCGCTCTTTTCCCACGAATGCCGAAGCCTTCAAAATACTGGTAGGTCAGGAGGTCGGTCGCGACCTTCGTAACGCCATAGGGATGTAACGGCAAAAGTTCTGTGTCTTCCGAGACTGGCCCTGAAGCGCGAGCGAGACTCGCGCCATATTCCGCGGAGGAGCAGGCCGACACGATGAGCGGGTCGTAGGTAGGATCTTCGCTTCTCAGCGATCTTATCGCCTCGAATATATGAGTCGTGCCAATAACGTTGGTCTCGATGGTCTCAATTGGCAGTTTCCATGAAACGGTCGGGTAACTCTGCGCCGCAAGATGAAAAATCCGATCTGGCCGCAACCGGCGCAATAGAGCTGCGACCTGATCGCCATTTCGAATATCGAGCTCGATGATTTCGAGCGATTGCGGCAACTCATCCAAGCGGATCGTCGGCATGTATGATGTGCCGACAACGTCCTGGCCCTCGCACATCAACCGCTCTGCAAGGTGCGAGCCAATCATGCCGCCGGCGCCAATCACCAACGCGAGCTGTCCCATCACGCCTCCAAAAGCTGCCGATAGGCGTCGACCATACCCCTTGGATTATAGGTCTGCAGCGCCGTATTGAGATTTGTCTGCAAGTTTTCATGGAAACGATCGAATCTCTGCAGACTTTCGGCGAGTTCGATAAAGTTGCCGACATTGAAGAAATGCATAGCGTCCTTGAAATATAGATTCATCTCCCGGAAGACGGGCGCGTTCGAAAACAGCGAGCGGGCTTTAAATTCCAGAGCGAAAGTTGCCGGCCCGGAGCCACTCTGGCCTGACTTGGTCTTGACGTAGGGGTGGACAGCGTAATCCATCGCCGCGTAAAATTTCGGCATATCTTCGTCGCTGACTTGCCCAAGATAATGGATGCGATCGTGCAGCTCTTTCGATGGGAGGAAATATTTGAACTCCGAGTACTTGAACAGATGCTCCTTTATCTCCAGCCGGTCAAGATTGCCGGCATGCGCCATTATCTGGCCGTTGCTCTTCCCCTTGTGATCACCCGGCAGCAGCACCATGTCGCTGTCGATCCCGTTAGCCTTCTGCTGCCCGAGCGAGAAAGCGAGGATCTGACGAACATAGGCGCCAATGTCTCTGTCACCCTCTAGCGCCTGCGGATGTTCGCCCCCGATAATTGCGAGGTGCCAGTCCTCCGGCAAAAACTCTAGAGCTTTCATCGCTGTGAGATGGCCCTTGTACCAGGACAGGAACCCAAAGACGGCAAAATATTTTCGCGAAGGATCTAGTCCGAACCGGCGCAAAAACTGTTCGCGATCGACTTCCTCGCGAATTTGCTCGACCTCATCCTGCGCATAATAGGTAATCGGATAATGTGTGATCCGGTTGAGATCAAAGAATCGCTGAAGCAGGATCTGATCTGCGCGGTTGAAGGTCATCACCTTTACGTGCGGCGAGCGATATACATATTCCCAGAAACTGCTGATATAAGGATCGATACCGCCCTCTAAAAGCTCTGCAAGCGCAATCATCGGCCGCCCGCGAACCACCGCATTGAACACATTTGAAACATAGCGGTCCGTCATCTGGCGATCGAAACCGTGTACCGTCAGAATCGCGTTTTTCGCCGCTTTGATCAGTTTGAGCACACGTGGATATGAAAGCTTTGGAATGGCGCCATAAAGACCCGGCTCAAATTGGAAGAGCACTGCGTCATATTCTCGAATTTCAGAAGCGATGCGCTTGATTTCCAAATCGGCCTTGTGACGGACGATATATGGCGAAATCGTCCGCAAGAGAGCCACAGGCAGCCGCTTAACCTCTACTTCATATCCATCGGCTATGAGATGTTTCAGGAGTCGCGAGCTATAAAACGCAGCGCCGCATTCCTCATTGTAACTTGAGACGATGGCCAATCGCTTTTTCATTGCTTCCTCTTCCCCTGGCTTACTCGCCAGCTTCGGCGCGCGAACGAGCGTCCGGCTCAGCGATGAACGACCACTCGCAGCCCATGTTTCCTGCGATATTGTTAGGCTCGTCGCACACCTATGTTCTGCCTCTCCCAGAAATCGTAACTACGCATTAGAAAAACACAGAGCTCTACCGGAGCCGTATCGCACCCCAGACGATTCCTTACAAGGAAAATTGCGTTCTCCGCCCGCCATTTACGGCCATCTAACTGTCTGGCCAGCCATGAGGCGCAGGAGCCTGCAAGTTTGGACTCATCGACGTTTCGGGGTTTATATGTCGTGGCCTATTGAACAGGGCCGCGGCTCAACCGGAATGGCGCAAACACGCTGCGGCGGCAGGTCTGGACCGCCCGACCAACAAATCAAGGATTGCTGCGGTGGACCGCTGTTTTCCTTGCAATCTGCTTCAGCGGCTCAAGCATGATTCTCTCGCTTCATTTGAGTGCGTCCCCCCTGACCGGATGGCGGGCGAGGTTGATTGAGCGCTGGATGCGAATGAACTCCATAAAGGATTGGAACTGCGAGCCTGAGTGCGGGTGAACCTCGCACTACTCCTCGACCCAGCGTGACAGCCTGGCGAGGATCGTCTCAGCATCCTGCGCAATGGCTAGCCGCGCGTAGTCGCGTTTCAGCGTCTTCGCGAAGCTCTCCGACATGCCATTGCTCTCCGGGCCGCGTACGGGTGAAGAGCATCGTCAAACCAAAAGCGCGGGCCGTATCAAAGTGTCAGTGGCGATCGCGAGATCATCCATGGCCGGCCGTCGCTAATGGCGTCGTCGACGCGACGAAGACCCCGCATCGGCTCGAGTGGCTCTCCAACAATGGGAGCGGTCGAATCCTGAAGGAGGCTCTCAACGCGGTGCGGGTAAAAGACCGACCTTGCCGCGCGTGTCGCGTAAAAGGACGCTTCTGGATAAGCGCCATCGCTGAGCCGCTGCGAGTCGCCTGCTCCAACCTCGCCATTGGAGCGCCTGCTTCGCAAGGAGACGATGGAGGGAGGTTGTGACGTAATGTTCGTCACCCACGCGTGCTGCGGGCGCGGATTTCGAAGTGACGGAGCATCAGCGGCAGGGCCGGCGCTGATCTGCCCCCTTATCCTTCCTCCGGCCCGGAATTGAGTCCCGGCTCTGGCTGAGCGCCTCAGCTCATTGCAGCAACGCGCGCTCTATGCTCGCCAGCGTATTCTGCCATCGGCGGGAAGAAGCCACTCTGGCGCCCGCCTGCCAGCGTGCCAATAGTACTGGTCGAGCGAACGGAAAATGGCGCAGTTCAGGCGCGCCGATCAGCGCCTCGCCGCTGCAGAAAATTTTAGCCAACCAGTTGACGAAAATTGAAGCGGCGCAGTAACTTAATTCTAATTCAGAGTCCGCTCAAAAATGCTATTATTCGTTTGTGACGGGGTAATCCGAAGCTTTGCCCGCGCTTTAACCGCACTGTAAAAAAGCCTTGACGCCCGCCGAGGCGGAGTCGGCTTATATCCGGGGCTCCACTGGAGTGGAGCATCAGCGCGCAAGCGGGCGGCGACGTGGGTCTCGTCCACGGGAGTGCAGCGTAATGTTATCGGCATTGAACGAATGGATTTTCGGCACGGGTCTGGCTCCCCACGGGTATTGCCTGCTCTGGGAACCGGGACTGATCTGGCTCTATGCGATTTCGGACACGGCGATCGCGCTTGCTTATTATTCGATTCCGCTGGCGCTCATGATCATCGGAAGGCGCCGCAGCGATCTCGTCTTCAGGCCCATGCTCTGGCTGTTCGCCGCGTTCATTGTCCTGTGCGGCACGACCCATTGGCTGGACTTGGTCACGCTTTGGACGCCGCTCTACGGCCTCCAGGGGATTGTCAAAGCCGCCACGGCGGTTGCCTCCGTCGGCACGGCGGTCGCGATGTGGCGGTTGCTCCCCGATTTCCTTGCCCTCCCTTCCACGGCTCAGCTGCACCAGGCCAATGCGGCGCTTCGAGAAAGCGAAGAAAGGTTGGCGCATTCCCAGAAAATGGAGACCCTTGGCCAATTGACCGGCGGCATCGCCCACGATTTCAACAATCTGCTTCAGGTCATCGTGGGCTCTGTCAGCGTGATCGAGCATCAAATGGCGAGAGGACCGGGGAATGATATGAGGCCCGCCGTCGCAGCGATAAAAAAAGCATCGGAAAGCGCTTCGAGCCTCATCAACAGGCTGTTGGCCTTCTCATCGCGGCAGAGCCTGCTGCCTCGCGTGATCGAGCCCCGTAAGCTCGTTGCAGGAATGGCGGATCTGCTACGGCGGACATTGGGGCCCGAGATCGCGCTGGAGCTGAGCCTTGGCAACTCGCGCTGGAACGTAACCTGCGACCCGTCCCAGCTGGAAAGCGCTCTGCTCAACCTCGCGATCAATGCTCGCGACGCCATGCCGCAAGGCGGCGCTCTCGCCATTACGACAGCGGACCGAACATTGGCCGCCGACCCGCGCGCTTCCGACGCTAACCCCGGGAACTATGTAGAGTTCGAGGTGAGAGACACCGGCGTTGGCATGAGCCGAGAGGTGTTGGAGCGCGCATTCGAGCCCTTCTTCACGACTAAAGCTAACGGAAAGGGAACGGGGCTCGGCTTGTCCCAGATCTATGGTTTCGTGAAGCAATCGGGCGGCTTCGTTCGAATCGAAAGCAGCCCTGGCAAAGGGACAAGCGTGAGAATTTATCTGCCCGGACACGATTTGCCCCCTGAGACGCTTTCGCGAACGACGGCGACAGTCGACCTGAGCGATTTTGCCGGCGCGCGAGTGCTCGTCGTCGAGCATCAGGCCGAGGTGCGCGCCCAGATTGCCGATACGATCAACGGGATGGGGTTCTTTGTCATAGAGGCGAGCGATAGCGCTGCTGGCATGAAAACGCTGGAGTCGGACGAAGATTTGGACCTGCTCGTTGCGGACGTCGGCCTGTCCGGCTTGGATGGGCGTCAACTTGCTGAAGCCGCGCGCATCGCGCGTCCCGACCTGCCGATCTTGCTCGTAGGATACGCTGGCGACTCAGACAAAGCGCTGAAGCTCGCGCCAGACATCCAGATCTTGCGCAAACCGTTCACTTTGGGCGAGTTGACCGCCAGGATTCAGACTCTGATGAAAAGCCCGGCATTGCCCCGTTGATGGGCGGCGATAACGATTGCAGTCAAACCGCGAGTTTTCCCAAGCTGCCGGCTACCACATCCCCTCGCCCCTCTCCTTCTCAAGCTTCCCCAAACTACTCGATAAACCTCATGATATCCGAGAGGGTGATGGCGACGACGCCGTCCGCGGCCACGCGGCCCAGGGAATATTTCTCACTGGCGAGCGCTTCGAGCGCCGACCGGTCGGAATCGAGCTGAGATCGCAGCTCGTCTTCATCGGGGAGCGCGGAATCCCCTTCGAGAGCATCGTCAGAGACGAATACCCGCACCGTCTGCTGGGCCCCCTCGACGCGCATGGCGAAGGAAAAGCCGTTTTCCTCGCGCACGACTTCGGAATCGATGTGCTCAAGCGGCATGGCGGTCGCCTCTTGCTTGCGTCCCGCGGAAGAAATGCAGGAGACGCTGTTCGGTTCCGGTCAAACTCAGGCCGCGTCCATCGCGCAGCAGTCCGACACCTCCTCCATATCCGCCGCCAAACCGATCCAGCGGCTGACAGCCGCCATATCGAACCCCGACTCGCAATGGTCGCCGACCCGCATGAGCGGCCGGCGGATCAGGCCGGGATCGAGAATCATCATCACCAGCGCTTCCTGCGGATTGACCTTGTCGGGATCGACCTCCCCGGATTTCACGCGCGGGGAAGCGGCGTTGAACCATTCCGGCACGGGCTTTGCCCCGAAATAGGGGCGCAGGCTCGACGCGCTCCACGGTTCGCGCAGAAGATCGCGGGCGTCAATTTGGTGACCGGAGGCGAGCAAAAGCGCCTTCTGCTTCGCATTGCTGGCGCAGCCGGGCTTTTCATAGAAAATGACATTCGCCATGAGCAGCCTCGAGATAAGCGACGGCGATATGGCTTTTGCCTATCGCGCCACGCATCCTAGCGTGTAATGGCGCGATGCGGCGCCCGAATGACATGCACGAGGCTAGGCGCCGCGCCGTATTTTCACGCAGTTTGCCCAAGGTTAGGAGAAATTAACGCGAAAGCGCCCATGTGATCGAAACGCGCTCGGCGATGCGCTGCAAACCCGATCGAAGAGGCACGGAAGCGGCCGCCGGCGCGGCGCTCATGCGCATCTCTGCGAAAGGGATCGGGCCGCTCTCGTCCAAGGGGCGAATCTCGAGCACACGCGCGAGCCGAAGCCCCGCGGCTTCGGCGTAAACCCGCGCCCGACGTTCGGCGTCCTTCACGGCCTTGGCGCGCAGGGCGTCGCGTCTCGATGTCAGATCGGAATTGTCGTAATCGACGCCCTCGAGGCTGTTGGCGCCCTTGTCGATGACGCTCCCGACCACGTCGCCAGCTTTGTCGGCAGGCTTGACGAAAACCGCAAGACGGTTGCTTGCGCGGTAGAACTGGACGGTTTTCGGCTTGCCCTTCGCGTCGCGCTCCTCCGTCGTTATCGGCGACAGCGATACGCCCTGCGTCTGCACGTCGGCGTCTGCAACGCCCATCGACTTGAGTTCGGCGAGGATCGCCTCCATCGTGCGGGCGTTATCCGACGAAGCCGCCGCCGCCGTCGGACGCTCCGTCACCACCCCGAAGCGCAGAATCGCCCGGTCCGGCGCCACTTCCTCCGTCGCTTCGCCAATCACCGAAATATTCGAAACAGAGTCCTTGAGGGACTGGGCCCGCGCAAATCCGCAGAAAACCAGAGAGAGTGCGAGAATAAGGCGAATCATGGCATATCCCCAGCGCCGCGCTCGGCCGCAAAAGCGCCGCTTGCGGCTTTATCCCAGTTCGATCATACAGGAACCGAGCGCGCTCGTCGCGCGCGCCGCGAATAGGCCTCATGCCCCTTCTTTACCACTACCCGCTGTGCCCATATTCGCGCTTCGTCCGGCTGATCCTTTGTGAATATGGAATTGCCGCCGAGCTGATCGAGGAGCGCGCCGCCGACCGCCGGCCCGAATTCCTCGCGCTCGATCCCGCCGGACGAACGCCCGTCTTCGTCGACGATGACGGAACGATCGTTCAAAGCGCCGTGATCGCCGAATATCTGGATGAGACCTATGGCGCCGACCGCGGCCCTCTGCGCCTTTTGCCGCAGGAGAAACGCGCACGCATCGAGACCCGGCGGCTCGTCGACTGGTTCAACGTGAAATTCTTCGAGGAAGTGACGGGCTGGCTCGTCACGGAGAAAGTCTACAAGCGCTTTTCGCCGCAAGGCGGCGCGCCGGACATGGACCTCGTGCGCGTCGCGCGGGCCAACATCCGCCATCACATGCGCTATATCGGCTATCTGACGAGCGCCCGGAACTGGCTCGCCGGCGACCGCCTCACCTACGCCGATTTCGCGGCGGCTGCGCATCTCTCCTGCGCGGATTATCTCGGCGACGCGCCCTGGGACGAGGACGAAGCGGCCAAGCACTGGTATCAGCGCGTCAAGTCGCGCCCGGCGTTCCGCCCGCTGCTCGCCGACCGCGCGCCGGGCATGACGCCGGGACCCTATTACGCCGAGCTGGATTTCTAAACCGCTGTTGCTGCTGCTACTGGCGGAACTGTCTTGGGAGACGATGTACTCGCTCGCATGACGATCGAAAGCGCGATCCGCGCGCACGCCCTTTCACTTGGCTTCGACGCCTGCCGTTTCACGACCGCCGATGCGGCGCCGGAGCTGGCCGAGCGTCTGGGGGCGTGGCTCGCTTCCGGCGCGCATGGCGAGATGAGCTGGATGGCGGAGACCGCCGAGCGCCGGGCCTCGCCGCGAGCGCTGTGGCCCGGCGCGAAAAGCGTGGTCGTGCTCGGCCTCAATTATGGGCCCTCGACCGATCCGCTCGCGACGCTCGAAAACCGCCAGGCCGGCGCAATCTCGGTTTACGCCCGCCACCGCGACTATCACGACATCGTCAAGGGACGGCTCAAGCAACTCGCGGCCTTCATGATCAAGCGCGCTGGCGGCGGCGGCGTGAAGGTCTTCGTCGACACCGCCCCCCTCATGGAGAAGCCGCTGGCTCAGCGCGCCGGGCTCGGCTGGCAGGGCAAGCACACGAACCTGGTCTCCCGCGACTTCGGCTCCTGGCTCTTTCTCGGCGCGATCCTCACCGATCTGGCGCTCGCGCCGGACCCGCCGGAACGCGACCATTGCGGCTCCTGCCGCAACTGCCTCGACGCCTGCCCGACCCGCGCCTTCACGGGCCCTTACCAGCTGGACGCGCGCCGCTGCGTCTCGTACCTGACGATCGAACATAAAGGCCAGATCCCGCGCGAGCTTCGTTCGGCTGTCGGCAATCGCATCTATGGCTGCGACGATTGCCTTGCGGTCTGCCCTTGGAACAAATTCGCCCAGCTCGCGCATGAAGCAAAGCTCATCGCGCGCCCCGATCTCGAAAGCCCTTCGCTCGCCAACCTTGCCCAGCTCGACGACGCCGCTTTCCGCGCCCTTTTCTCCGGTTCGCCGATCAAGCGCATCGGCCGCGCCCGCTTCGTCCGCAATGTGCTTATCGCCATCGGCAACAGCGGCGTGGCGGCGCTCGCCGATGAAGCCGAGCGGCTGCTGACGGACGCCGATTCGCTCGTTCGCGGCGCGGCGGTCTGGGCGCTGGCCAGGCTCGCGCCGCAACGCCTCGTTGCATTGCACCGACTCTACGCCCTGGAAGCGGATGAAGCCGTCCGCGACGAATGGGCAAAAGAGACACAGTCGGCGAAAAAATAGGACGATAACCGGATTCATGCGCTGCAGCACACTTGCCGGGCGCCGATTCGATCTAATCTGAGATCAAAGACCCGTCCCAGCCAGCCGGCGCCATGACCCCATTTTCGAGACGACCTGCAGAAGCCCCCGCTGAGGAGGCCGCGCGCCTCCTTCTCAGGATCGGCGTGTTCATGCTCTTCGTGATCGCGCTGCTGGCGCCGATCCTCGCCCGGCAGACGGTCTATATCCTTCTGCCGGTCGGCGCGGCGCTGCTGCTCGCCTCCGCCCTGCTCTCCAACGACAGCCATTCGGGAAGCTCTTTGAGGGCGCTCGTCGCCTCGCCGCCGGTCTGGGCGGCGCTGCTCCTTGCGCTCTGGGCCGGCGTATCGCTCATCTGGACGCCGTTCGAGGGGCCCGCCGAGCGCTTCGCCAAGGCGGCCGCGACCATGGCGCTCGCCGCGGCGGCGGCGAGCTTCATGCCGCCGCGCACCAAGACCTCGAACCTCAATTTACTGCCAATCGGCGTGGCCGCAGCGGCCCTTGCGCTCGTCGCGATCACCCTCTTCGCCGCGCCCAAATATTCGATCGAGGACATTCTCGACGTCAGCCCGCTCGGCCGCGCCGGCCTCGGCCTTGCCCTGCTGGTGTGGCCGGCCATGGGCGCCCTCGCCGTGCGCGGCCGCTGGATCATGGCCGGGGGCCTGGGGCTATCGACCCTCCTCGCCTGCGCCCTCGCCGGCGCGCCCAACGCCCTGCCCGCGCTCATTGGCGGCGCGATCGTCTTCGCGTTCGCCTTTGGCCGGGCGCGGCCCGTCTCGTTCGCGCTGGCCGGCTTCATGGCGGCGATCGCCCTGCTTGCGCCGCTCGTTGCGCTCGCGACCTATTCGATCTGGCCGGAACAGGCGCCTGCCTTTTTCAAGCATCTCGCCTTCTGGGGGCGGATGATCGCAAGCGATGGGCCGCGCACCCTTCTCGGCCACGGCTTCGGCGCGGCGACCTGGGGCGTCCTTGGCGGCTATCTGCCTGCCGCGACCCCGCGCAGCCTCATTTTCCAGATCTGGTTCGATCTTGGCGCGCTCGGCGCGGCGGCGCTGGCTTTGGTGCTGGCCCGCGCGAGCCTCACCGTCGGCCATTCCCGCCCCGCCCTTGCGCCTTTCCTGCTCGGCGGCGTCGCCGCCGGCTTCGTCATCTGCCTGCTGGGGCCAGCGGCCGAGCAGCTGTGGTGGCTGACGCTCGCGGGGCTCGACGCCATCGCCTTCGCTCTGGTAATGCGCGGCCAGTTCCGCAAGCGCCGCCCGGTCCTGCCGATCGGGCTCGGCGCTTCCCGAGCGGACGACGGCGCCTGACGAGAGAGTTCCCTTGGCCGAATATCCGACGCTGACCTCCGCGGTCGAGCCCCTCGCGCTCGACGAATCCGTCGTCGCCGGCGCCTGGCTCGGCGACACGCCCGCCTTCGCCCTCGCGGATGGAGGCGTCTTCCTTGGCGACGCAAACGAAAACCGCCGGGTTTCCGCGCACCCGGACGCCGCCATTCTCGTGGCGGCGAGCAATGGCGAGCGTTTCGTCACCGGCGGCGATGACGGCCGCGTGACCGCGACCGGCGCCGCCGGCGAGATGGAGACCATCGCCGACGAAAACGGCAAATGGATCGACGCGCTCGCGCTGCACGAGGGCGCCATCGCCTGGTCGGCCGGGCGCAACGCCCGCGCCCGCTCGTCCAAGGGCGAGGTGAAGTCGCTCGATCTGCCCTCGACCTGCCGGGGCCTCGCCTTCTTCCCGAAGGGCTACCGCCTTGCGGCCGCTCATTACAATGGCGCGACGCTCTGGTTCCCCAACGCGGGCAAGCCCGAGCTCCTCTCCTGGAACGGCTCGCATCTCGACGCGACCATCTCTCCGGACGGGCGCTTCCTCATCACCTCCATGCAGGAAAGCACGCTGCACGGGTGGCGCATCGCCGACGGCAAGCATATGCGGATGGCGGGCTATCCGGGCAAAACCCGCAGCTTTTCCTGGTCTTCCGATGGCAAGTGGCTCGCGACCTCGGGCGCCGACGCTTGCATTCTCTGGCCCTTCTCCGGCAAGGACGGGCCGATGGGCCAAAGCCCGCGCGAATGCGGCGTGCGCGCGAACGTGCCGGTGACGCGCGTCGCATGCCACCCGGCGGCGCTTGTCGTCGCGATCGGCTACGACGACGGGATGGTGCTCCTCGCGCGCGTCAGCGACGGCTCGGAGATATTGGTGCGCCGCCCGGCCGAAGCCCCCAGGAACGCCGGCATCACGACGCTCGCCTGGGACGCCAAGGGCGCGCGGCTGCTGTTCGGCGCCGAGAATGGCGAGGCGGGGCTTTTGACGCTGCCGAAGGGGTAGTGGTGGAAATCTAGCGCTTGTTACCCCCGACAGCACGGCGCGAGAGCGCCCGCCGGCCTTCGATCATGGTTTGCTCAGAAAGGGCAAGCGCGTCGTCGACCTCAATACCAAGAAAAGCCACGTTCTTCACATTCCTGAGAGCAAGCGATGAGAATCTCAGCTAGACTTTCAGCAGGTTTACGCTGAAGCATTCTCTGGTCGGCGACAGGACATGGGAAACTCCAAAATCATGATCATGGACGAGGCGGTTGCCGATGCCGGCGAAAGAAACGAGGCAGCTCTGCTTGGGCTTCGGTCGGGGCGTCTCAACCGCCGGTCGTTTCTGTGCGGCTCTGCCGCCGGTCTCGGCGCGCTGGGGCTCGCCGGTTGCGTGTCCGACAGCATGAACCGCACCGAGGCGGCGAAGCTTTACGGGGCGGTGCCCAACGAGAAGTTCCCGATCCCGGCGGTCGATGTCAGCAAGATCGATCCGAAATTTTATCGCCAGACAGTGCGCTACGACACCAAAGAGGCGCCCGGCACGATTATCATCGATCCTGGCAAATACCATCTTTACCGCATCGAAGGCGACGGAAAGGCCACCCGCTATGGCGCCAATGTCGGCCGCCCCGGGTTCCTGTGGAGCGGTGAAGCTTATGTTGGGCGAAAGGCCGAATGGCCCACCTGGACGCCGCCCAAGGAGATGATCGCGCGCCAGCCAGAGGCGCGCAAATATGCCCGCGGCATGCCGGGGGGTCTGGACAACCCGCTCGGCGCCCGCGTGCTCTATCTCTATAAGAACGGCGTCTACACGGTCTACACGATCTACAGCACCAGCGACCCCGAGACGATCGGTAACGGCATTACGAGCGGCTGCACCGGCCTCCTCAGTCAGGACATGATCGACCTCTATTCGCGAACGCCGATCAAGACGAAAGTGATCATGCTGCCGGCATAGCCGCGCCATGTCCGCTTCCGTGCGAGCGGAAAGCGCGCTAAGAGCCCGGCCGCCAGACGATTCCACCCGCGCCTTCTGGCGGCCACGCCATAACCGCCGCCTTCAGCCGCAGCGCCTTGGCGCTCGCCGTGCGGGGCTCGGCGAAATAGCGGCGGATAGCCGACCTCGCATCCTCGTGCGCCTCGGCAGGGATGCAGCGCCACAACACATCCACGCGCCGCCCTTCATATCTTGCGGGATCGAGCGGGCTGCGCCCGAATTTCGAGGGGCCGAAATCGGCCGTGAAGGGCTTGCGGTTCCACAGCAGCGCGCCCGGCCGCCGTCGGAAGAAAGCCCACATATCGAAGTCGTGCACGCCCGCGCTTGCGACTGGGTCGACGAAATGGCCGGCTGCGCCCTGACAGAGGCAGATTGCAAGGAGATGGCCGTCGTAGAGCGCGCGCTTTTGTGGATGCCTTGCAAAGGCGACTTCGATTCGCGCATGCGCGAGCCGGGCCAGCCGATGCAGGTCGGCGACCTCAATCGTCTCGAAGGAGCGCACGCTGCGCGGCGCCTTGCTCATATGGCGCCCCCCGGTCCTCCCCCGCTTCGCGGGAAAGGGGGTAGATCGCGGCCTTCATCAAGACGGCTGATCACGACCGTCCCCTCTTCCCACATAGCCCGACTGCGCTATAGCGACGATGAAATTCACAGCGAGAGTGAGAGAGGAGCGCGCGCGGCTTGAGCAAGATTCCCAAGCTCCTCTCCATCGCGGGCTCCGACCCCTCTGGCGGCGCCGGCATACAGGCGGATTTAAAGACCTTCTCCGCCTTAGGCTGCTACGGCATGGCGGCCGTTACGGCGCTCACCGCTCAGAACACGCGAGGGGTCATCGCCGCATATCCCGTCGCGCCTGACATCGTTGCGGCGCAGGTGGCGGCGGTGGTGAGCGACATCCCGCCAGACGCCATCAAGATCGGCATGGTCGCGACGCCCGGGATTGCGGCGGCCATCGCGGAAGCGCTCGGCGAGGCGCCGCATAATGTCGTGCTCGACCCGGTGCTCGTCCCGACCCAAGGCGCGAGCCTCGCTGCGGCCGGGCTGGAGCGGGCGCTGATCGCAACGCTCCTGCCGCTCGCGCGGCTGGCGACCCCCAATATTTTCGAGGCCGCGGCGCTCACCGAAACGCCGCAGGCGCGCAAGATCGACGAAATGGCCGCGCAGGGCCAGTTGCTGATCGAGGCCGGCGCCAGGGCCGTGCTGGTCAAGGGCGGCGATCTGTCGGGCGAGCCGGTCGATGTGCTGGTCGCCGATGGGGAAACCCGCCTTTTCCACGGCCGCCGCATTGCGACGCGCCACACCCATGGCACGGGCTGCGCGCTCTCCTCCGCCATCGCCGCCGGCCTCGCCAAGGGCGCGCCGCTCATCGACGCCATTGCGGCGGCGAAAGTCTGGCTGGAAGGGGCTCTGGAGGCGGCGGAGGCGCTGGAGTTGGGCGACGGCCGCGGGCCGCCGCATCATTTTTACGGGATTTGGAGCTGATAGGCCCCCTCCCCAACCCTCCCCCGCTTTCGCGGGAGAGGGAGCACATCGCGGCCTTCATCAGCAACGCTGATCGTGAGCGTCCCCTCTCCCGCGAAGCGGGGGAGGGACAGGAGGGGGACAGGGAGGGGCCTGCGGGCCCTCAGCCTCCCAGCGCCGCCTTCACCGCCGCGCTCGCCTTCGCGAAATCCATGCGGCCGGTGTATTTGGCCTTGAGCGCGGCGACGACCTTGCCCATGTCCTTGATCGACGCCGCGCCGGTCTCCGCGATCGCGGCCTTCACAGCCTCGGCGACCTCATCCTCCGAGAGCTGCTGCGGGAGATAGCTCGAGATCACCGCGATCTCGCTCTTCTCCTTCTCGGCCAGATCGGCGCGGCCGGCCTTCTCGTAGATGTCGAGCGACTCCTGCCGGCTCTTGATCATCTTCTGGAGAAGGGCCAGCACATCGTCGCCGGTCAAGGTCTTGCCGGCGCCGCGCGCCTCGATGTCCTTGTCCTTCAAGGCGGCGTTGATGAGCCGCAGGGCGTCGACCTTGGCGCTGTCGCGGGCCTTCATGGCGTCCTTGAGGTCCTGGTTGATCTTCTCGCGCATGGGGTTTCCAATCCGGGGGCGGATGGATTACATCCACCCAAGTGAATTTCTCGCGTCATGGCCGGGCTCGTCCCGGCCATCCACGCCCCAGGCTGCGACGCCGTGGGGCAAGAGCGATGCACATGAGCAAGCATCCAAACGTGGATGCCCGCGTCAAGCGCGGGCATGACGCGCGGTGAGGCGGCTGTCATAACGGCTCGCCCCGCCAAAGCGCAATGGACGGAAGATGACCCAAGACAATGGCTGGACGAAGCCGGTGCATACCGGCGTGCTGGTGCTCGCGAGCGGCGAGGTGATCGAGGGCTATGGCCTCGGCGCCGTGGGCGAGGCGGTGGGCGAGGTCTGCTTCAACACCGCCATGACGGGTTACCAGGAGATCCTCACCGACCCGTCCTACGCGGCGCAGATCGTCACCTTTACTTTTCCGCATATCGGCAACGTCGGCGCCAATGACGAAGACATAGAGACTGTCGACCTTGCGAAGAGCGCCGGCGCCGTCGGCGCGATTTTTGGGCAGCCGGTCACCGAGCCCTCCAATTTCCGGGCCGAGACGACGCTGGCCGACTGGCTGAAAAAACGCGGGATCGTGGCGCTTTACGGGATCGACACGCGGGCGCTGACGGCGCTCATCCGCGAACGCGGCATGCCGAACGCCGTTATCGCCCATTCGCCCAACGGCGAGTTCGATATCGACGCGCTGAAGGCCAAAGCGGTCGCCTGGCCAGGGATCGACGGAATGGATCTCGTGCCGAGCGTCGGCGCCAAGGAGCGCTACGACTGGAAGGAGACGCCCTGGCGCCTCGGCGCGGGCTACAGCGCGCGTGACGGGCAGGCAAAATTCCGCGTCGTCGCCATCGACTATGGCGTGAAGCGCAACATCCTGCGCCTCCTCGCCGAAGAGGGCTGCGAGGTCATCGTCGCCCCGGCGACGGCGACGAGCGCAGAGATTCTCGCCTTGAAGCCGGATGGCGTCTTCCTCTCCAACGGCCCCGGCGATCCGGCCGAGACCGGCAAATACGCGACGCCCGTGATCCGCGACCTTCTGGCTAAAAAGGTGCCGGTCTTCGGCATTTGCCTCGGCCATCAGATGATGGCGCTGGCGGTCGGCGCCAAAACCAAGAAAATGCCGCAGGGGCACCATGGCGCGAACCATCCGGTGAAGGACTTCACCACCGGCAAGGTCGAGATCGTGTCGATGAACCACGGCTTCGCCGTCGACCGCGACAGCCTGCCGGCCAACGCCGTCGAGACGCATCGCTCGCTCTTCGACGGCTCCAATTGCGGCATTGCGCTCACCGACCGCCCGGCCTTCTCGGTGCAGCACCACCCGGAAGCCTCGCCCGGCCCGCAGGACAGCCATTATCTCTTTAAACGCTTTGTGGAGATGATGGAGAAGGCGAAAGCGGCGTAAGATTCACGGCGCCGTGGCGCGGCTCCCGACCCACGCCCTCCTCTCTGCGAGCGGGGGGAGCGAGGTGGCCCTCGCGGCGACGCTTCGCATCCTCTCCGACGGCCGCGCGGGGCACGAAGCTCAGACGCTCGGCCTGGCGGAGGCGCTGGGGCTTCAGCCGGACATCCGCCGCGTGGCACCCAAAGGGCTCCATGATCTCCTCGCCCCCTTTTGGCCTCCCGGTCGGCATGACGCGGCGGCCTTCGCGCCCCCCTACCCCGACATCGCCATCGCCGCCGGACGCCGAACCATCCCGGCGCTGAGGCGGCTGAAGCGCGCCTCGGGCGGACGAACCTTCACCGTCTATGTAAACGCCCCGGCCACGGGCCTGCGCACAGCCGACTTTATCGTCGCGCCACGCCATGACCGGCTGGCCGGCCCCAATGTGATCGCGCCCCTGACGCCGCCAAACCGCGTCACCCCCGAGCGCCTTGCCGCAGCCCGCGCCGCGCCCGATCCGCGCCTCGCCGCCCTGCCCCGGCCGCGCGTGGCCATGCTGATCGGCGACGCAAAGGGAATCGAGCAGGATCTCGACCATATCGCCGCCGCTCTGCTTGCCGGGGGCTACAGCGTCATGGCGACGCCCTCGCGGCGCACGCCGCCGGAGCTTTCCCGCAAGCTTGCCGAAGCCCTCGCGGCGCCCGGCGGCTGGTTCTGGGACGGCTCCGGCGAAAACCCCTATTTCTCCATGCTCGCCAACGCCGACCGCATCATCGTCACGGGAGACAGCGTCAATATGGTCGGAGAGGCCGCCGCGACCGGCGTTCCCGTGCATGTCATCGAGCCGCTGGCGCCGCGCCACAAGTTCAAGGCCTATCTTGCTGGGCTACAAGAGGCGGGCGCCATACGCATATGGAAGGGACCGTTCGAGGACTGGACATACGCGCCGATCAATTCGACGCCGATGATCGCGCGGCGGATCACGGAGGGGTACCACGCTTTCAGAACCTCACTGGGAGGGCGCCGAAGCGATCCATAGCCGCTTTGTCGCCTTTGGCTCCTCGCAGTAACGGCTGCGCCTTGCGGCGCAGCGCATAATCGCTAGATTGCCGCTCTCCATTGCCTGCAACCATAAGAGCTCCCATGTCCGCCCCCAACCATGCGCGCGTCATCATCATCGGCTCCGGGCCGGCCGGCTATACGGCGGCGATCTATACGGCGCGCGCCATGTTGGCGCCCATGCTCGTCGCGGGCTTCGATCAGGGCGGCCAGCTCATGATCACGACGGAGGTCGAGAACTATCCCGGCTTCGCGGAGCCGGTTCAGGGCCCATGGCTCATGGAGCAGATGCGCTTGCAGGCCGAGCATGTCGGAACGAAGCTCGTCTCCGACCACATCGTGGAAGCGCGCCTCGACAAACGCCCCTTCACGCTCGTCGGCGACAGCGGCGCGACGTACAGCTGCGACGCGCTCATCATCGCGACAGGCGCCAAGGCGAACTGGCTCGGCATTCCAAGCGAAGAGAGGTTCAAGGGCTTCGGCGTCTCCGCCTGCGCGACCTGCGACGGTTTCTTTTTCCGCGGCAAGAAGGTCATCGTCGTCGGTGGCGGCAATACGGCGGTGGAGGAGGCGCTTTATCTCTCCAACATCGCTTCCCATGTCACCCTCGTGCATCGGCGCGACACGCTGCGCTCGGAGCGCGTGCTACAGGAGCGGCTGCATAAGCAGGCGAATATCGCCGTGCTCTTCGATCATGTGATCGATGAAGTGCTGGGAACCGAAGGCCCGCTTTCCGTCACGGGCGCGCGGGTGAAAAATGTGAAGACCGGGGAGACGCAGGTTCTGGAAGCCGAAGGCGTCTTCATCGCCATCGGCCACGCGCCGGCCTCGGAGCTGTTTAAAGGCCAGCTCGATGTGAAGCCCAATGGCTATATCGCCGTCGAGCCAGGCTCGACCCGCACCAACATTCCAGGCGTCTACGCGGCGGGCGACGTCGCCGACGAAGTCTACCGCCAGGCGGTGACCGCCGCCGGACTGGGCTGCATGGCGGCGCTCGAGGCGGAAAAATTTCTGCTCGAGGCGCCCGCCCACACAACCGAAGTCGTTTGAAACGCATTCCGCGCAAATTGACAGACTTTTGCGATAAGAATGCGCTCCGGATTTTTAGCTTTTGCGCGATTTCTTATCGCTCGCATTCCTTGCGAGCGGAAAGCGCGCCGAGGAGAGAAAAGTGACCGAACGCGTCGTCTTCCAAAAGAAATCCATGCCCATCGAGGTCGAGGCGGGGAAGACCTATTTCTGGTGCGCCTGCGGCCGCAGCGCCAATCAGCCCTTCTGCGACGGCGCACACAAGGGCACCGGCATCGAGCCTGTGGCCTACAAGGCCGAGGCCACCGGCAAGGCTTTCTTCTGCGGCTGCAAACATACGAAGAAGGAGCCGCTCTGCGACGGGACGCACAAGGAGCTGTAACAAACCCGCTCTATGCTGAACAAAGCTTATTGATGGGACGGGGCGCGACCGTCGGCGAGCGGAAGGCGGACAGTGAACATGCTGCCGCGGCCCGGCCCGTCGCTTTGCGCCTCGACGGTTCCTCCATGGCGCTCGACCAAGTTTTTCACGAGCCCAAGCCCGATCCCGAGACCGCCATTCATGTTCGCGCCCCTGCGGTCGACCTGTGTGAAAAGATCGAAAATGTGAGGCATTGCTTCTTGCGGAATTCCGATGCCGTTGTCGCGAACCGTGACGGTCGCCTCGTTCCCGCGCCGCTCGACGGCGAGACTGACCACTCCGCCGTCCTCCGTGTATTTGACGGCGTTGTTCAGTAGATTGGCGAAAATCTGAGTGAGACGCACGGCGTCGCCGTCGACCAAAAGCGGGTCCATTGGCGCGTCCATCTTGAAGACATGCCCACTGCGGTCGATCGCCGGCTGAACCACTTCCACCGCGTCCCGTAGCGCCTCGATCAAATCGACGCGCGCTCTCTTGAGCTCGATATTCCCTGTCGTGATGCGCGAAGCTTCGAGAAGATCGTCAACGAGGCGGATCAGATGATTGAGCTGGCGATCGATAATCGCGAGAGCAACAAGCTCACGTTTCGCCTTCGTCTCTTTGGAGGCTTCATCCCGGAGCGCATATGTTGCGCTGCGTATGGCGGCCAACGGATTTCGAAGCTCGTGGGCCAGCGTCGCAAGGAAATGGTCTTTGCGTTTGTCGGCTTCCTTCAGTGCGTCTTCCGCGCGTTTACGGTCGGTAATGTCGCGTATGAAAGCGCGCATTCCGACGACTTCGCCATACTTGTCGAGCGCCGGCCAGGTTCTGATGCTGATCGGAAAAATCCGGCCATCCTTGCGGATATATTCTTTCTCGTATTCGCCTGAATCCCCGAGCCGCAGGACGCGCTCGGTTATGATCGCCTCTTCCATTTCGCGCCATTTCGGCGGAGTGATCTGCCGACGGGTAAGCCCCCTCAATTCATCAAGGCTATAGCCAACCATATCCTGGAAAGCTTTATTCGCTTGGAGAAATCGCCCTTCCAAATTCACCAACGCGATTCCGTCGCGACTCGCTTCGAACAGCGTTCTGTATTCTTCCTCGCTTCGCCTCAGCTCCTCAGCAGCCGCCTCCCGCGAGCGCGCCGCCTCGACTTCACGCTTGCGGCGCATCAGCTCCGCGCCCAGGCTCATGATCAAGCCAAGCAAGACAAAAGCCAGTAACCGCACTCGATCGTCGTGCAAGGCGATGTACAGCGAGCCAATCGGCTCGGTGAAATAATACGTCACGATTGCGGCCGAAAGCATTGTCGCCACTATTCCCGGGCCGGGGCCTATGAAGATGACAACAAGGAATATCGAAAGAAAAAACGGGACAAAGGGACGCCCGGCGAAGGGGCCGGCGAGCGACTGCGTCACCAGCGCGGCCAAGATCACCGCCAGGATCGCGGCGCCGTAGCGAGCGAGCGCTGATCTGAAGCCGGGCGATTTTCCCGTCATAGGAGATTGTCCGCTATGCTGGTTCGGGGAAGGCCTATGAAACATAGATCGCCTATTGGAAAGGGGCTTTCTTCCCCGTGAGATAAACTTCTAGTGTGCGGCCTCAGTTAGATGATGGCCCCCACGCCGGGCGCGCTTTCAGGAGAATCCGATAGCCATCGAGGTTGCGGAGTGCGGGGCCACACTCATCGACCGCCTCGACATGCCTTCCTCTCCGCTGTACGGGTCTTGCGCCCGAGACTCAGGACCCATAGATGCCCGACCTTCTGCTCGAACTCTTCTCCGAGGAAATTCCCGCCCGCATGCAGCGGCAGGCGGCCGACGAGCTCAAGAAGCTCGTGACCAACGCCCTCGTCGACCGTGGCCTGACCTATGAGGGCGCAGCCGCCTACGCCACGCCACGCCGGCTCGCGCTGCAGGTCGTGGGCCTGCCCGGCCGCCAGCCGGACCTGCGCGAGGAGCGGAAGGGGCCGCGCGTCGGCGCGCCTGAGGCGGCGATCGCCGGCTTTTTGAAAAGCGCCGGTCTCGCTTCGCTCGATCAGGCGAAGATCGAGAAGGACAAGAAGGGCGCGGAATTCTACCTTGCCGTCATCGAGCGCCCGGGGGCCGAGACGATCGAGGTGCTCGCCGAGATATTGCCGGGCGTCATCAAGAGCTTCCCCTGGCCGAAATCCATGCGCTGGGGCGCCGCCTCGGAGCGCACTGACAGCCTGCGCTGGGTGCGCCCGCTGCATTCCATCGTTGCGACCTTCGGGCCCGAGACTGAGACGCCCGAGGTGGTGCCCTTCGAGGTCGACGGCATAAGGTCCGGCGACCACACGCGCGGCCATCGCTTCATGGCGCCGAGCGACATACGCGTGAAGCGCTTCGAGGATTACGCCATGGCGCTGGAGCGCGCCAAGGTCGTCATCGATTCCGAGCGGCGGCGCGACATCATCCTGCACGACGCCAAAGATTTGGCCTTCGCTCAGGGGCTGGAGCTTATCGAGGACGCGGGGCTGCTGGAGGAAGTCGCGGGTTTGGTCGAGTGGCCGGTGACGCTGATGGGCGCTTTCGACGAAAGCTTCCTCTCCATCCCGCCGGAGGTCATTCGCGCGACGATCCGCGTGAATCAGAAATGCTTCGTGCTGCGCAAGGGCGACGCGCTGACCAACCGCTTCATCCTCGTTTCCAACATAGAGGCGAGCGACCACGGCGCGACAATCGTCGCGGGCAATGAGCGCGTCATCGCCGCGCGCCTGTCGGATGCGAAATTCTTTTACGAAACGGACCTCAAGACGAAGCTCGAAGACCGCCTGCCCAAGCTCGATCAGATCGTCTTCCACGAGAAGCTCGGCACGCAAGGGGAGCGCGTGAAGCGCATCGCGGCGCTGGCGAAGGAGCTGGCGCCGATCGTCGGCGCCGATCCTGCCAAAGCCGAGCGCGCGGCGGCGCTCTGCAAGGCCGATCTCGTGACGGAGATGGTCGGAGAGTTCCCAGAGCTGCAAGGGCTGATGGGAAGCTATTATGCCACCGCGCAGGGCGAGGATTCGTCCGTCGCGAACGCCTGCTACGAGCATTACAAGCCGCAAGGCCAAGGCGACTACGTACCGACTAATCCCGTGTCCATCGCCGTGGCGCTCGCGGACAAGCTGGACACGCTCGTCGGCTTCTGGGCGATCGACGAGAAGCCGACCGGCAGCAAGGACCCTTATGCGCTCAGGCGCGCGGCGCTGGGCGTCATCAGGATCATTCTCGAAAATGAGCTGCGCATTCGCCTGGTTCCCGTTTTCGACCGCCATTACAATTCGTTTTCATTCCACGCCAAATCGCTGAAGAAGCTCGATGGCGAGTTGGCGGGGACGAGCGCGCTCGACCTCCTCGAATTTTTCATCGACCGCCTCAAGGTCTACTTGCGCGACAAGGGCGCCCGTTACGATCTTATCGATGCAGCGCTCGGGGCCGTGGCCTTCGTCGACGGCGAGGCGGCTGCGCCGCTGCAGGATGATCTGCTCATGATCACGAGAAAAGTCGAAGCGCTCGACTCCTTCCTCGCCACCGACGACGGCAGGAACCTGCTCGCCGGCTTCAAGCGCGCCGTCAATATTCTGAAAGCCGAGGAGAAGAAGGACGGGCAGGAAGCTTACGCGCACCCCCACGCGCCGAACCTTCGCATCGAGCTGCAAGAGCACAAGCTCGCCGCCGCCATCGCCCGCGCGCGCGAGGAAACCGCCGAGCGGCTGGAGAAGGAAGACTTCGCCGGCGCCATGCGCGCGCTCTCCAAGCTGCGTGAGCCGGTCGATGAATTCTTCGACAAGGTGACCGTGAACGCCGAGAACGCCGATCTGCGCCTGAACCGCCTGCGCCTGCTCGCCGAGCTGCGCCGCGTGATGATCGGCGTCGCCGACTTCGGCAAGGTTGCGGGAGAAGCGACGGTCTGATGGCTTCGTCGGTCCCAGCCTCTCAAAGCGCCAAGCCCCTCTTTTCCTACCGGAAATACTGGGCCCATCGGTTCGGCGTCGCGCCCTTTCTGCCGATGTCGCGGGCGGAGATGGAGGCGCTCGGCTGGGATTCCTGCGACGTCATTCTGGTCACCGGCGACGCCTATATCGACCATCCGAGCTTCGGCATGGCGATCGTCGGACGCCTGCTGGAGGCGCAGGGCTTTCGCGTCGGCATCATCTCGCAGCCCGACTGGCGCGACGCCTCGGATTTCAAGAAGCTCGGCAAGCCGAACCTCTTCTTCGGAATCACCAGCGGCAATATGGATTCGATGGTCAACCGCTATACGTCGGACCGTCGCATCCGCCGCAACGACTCCTACACGGCGGACGGCGAGGGTGGCAAAAGGCCCGACCGCGCCGTCATCGTCTACGCCCAACGCGCCCGCGAAGCCTTTCCCGAGACGCCCATTGTGCTGGGCGGCATCGAGGCGTCGCTGCGCCGCATCGCGCATTACGACTATTGGTCGGACAAAGTGCGCCGCTCCGTCCTGCTCGACGCCAAAGCCGATCTTCTGCTCTACGGCAACGCCGAGCGGGCGCTGGTCGAGGTCGCGCATCGCCTGGCCAAGCGCGGACTGGCGCAGGATTTCTCCGACATCCGCGGCCTCGCTTTGCTGCGCGACGCGACGCCCGAAGGCTGGGTCGAAGCTTCGGCCGAAGACATCGACAGCGCCGACGAAGGGCGTCTTCGCAAGGACGACGCCCGCAGCGGCGCCGACGTCGTCATCCGCCTGCCCTCTTACGAGCAGGCGTCGAGCGACCCGGAATCTTACGCCCGCGCCTCGCGCGTGCTGCACAAGGAGAGCAATCCCGGCAACGCCCGCCCGCTGACGCAAAGGCACGGCAATAAGGACGTCTGGCTCACCGCGCCGCCCATTCCGCTGACGACGGCGGAGATGGATGGCGTCTACGACTTGCCCTTCGCGCGCGCGCCGCACCCCTCCTATGCCGGCGCCAAAATCCCCGCCTGGGAGATGATCCGCCATTCGGTGACGATCATGCGCGGCTGCTTCGGCGGCTGCTCCTTCTGCTCGATCACCGAGCATGAGGGCCGCATCATCCAGTCGCGCTCCGAAGGCTCGATCCTGCGCGAGATCGAGATCGTCCGCGACAAGACGGAAGGTTTCACCGGCATCATCTCCGACATCGGCGGGCCGACCGCCAATATGTATCGAATGGCCTGCCGCGACAAAGAGACCGAGGCGCTGTGCCGGCGCCCGTCCTGCGTCTACCCCGACATCTGTAAGAATCTGAACACGAGCCACGACGCGCTCATCGAGCTCTATCGCAAGGCGCGCGCGATTCCGGGCGTGAAGAAGGTGATGGTGGCCTCGGGCGTGCGCTACGATCTCGCGGTGAAGAGCCCGGCCTATATTCGCGAGCTCGTCGAGCATCATGTCGGCGGCTATTTGAAGATCGCGCCCGAGCATACGGAAAGCGGGCCGCTCTCCAAAATGATGAAGCCGGGCATCGGCTCTTATGACCGCTTCAAGCAATTGTTCGACGCGGCGGCGCGGGCGGCGAAGAAGGAATATTACCTCATCCCCTATTTCATCGCGGCTCATCCGGGCACGACCGACGAAGATATGATGAATCTGGCGCTTTGGCTGAAGCGCAACAAATATCGCGCCGATCAGGTGCAGACCTATCTGCCCTCGCCCATGGCGCTGTCGACCGCCATGTATCACTCGGGTTTCAATCCGCTCAAACCCGTGCGGCGCGGCGCGTCGGAGAAGGTCGAGTCGGTGAAGGGGCTGCGGCAGCGGCGCCTGCACAAGGCCTTCCTGCGCTATCACGACCCCGAGAACTGGCCTCTGCTGCGCGAGGCGCTCAAAGCCATGGGCCGCGCCGATCTCATCGGCCCCGGCAAGCATCAGCTCGTGCCGGCCTGGCAGCCGAAGGGGACCGGCGAGACCGCCCGTTCGAATTCAAGGGGCCGGCCTTCGCCCTCGGGCGAGCGGAGGTTCCTGACAAAGGGCGCGGACTTCCGCAAGCCGGCGCTCAAATGAGAATCTGTTCAAGTTACCGACGAGCGCCGGAGAGGATGGCGCGAGCCGAGACCTCTCCAGCTCAGACCTCGTCGAGCAATGCGACATCCTCGGTCCGGCGACGGATACGGGCGCCATGATGCCTGCGTAGTAGAGCCGTCTGGACGAGCGCTCCGGCGGCGGCCAGCGCGACACACCACCCCCATGACACGCCTGAGCGCAGGAGGAACGCCGTCACGATGCAGGCGGCGATACATCCGGCATCCCAGGACACCTCGGTAATGAACATGAACCGCAGCAGACAGGGCGAGCGGGCGGCGAGCGCATAGATTGTCGTCATGAGGAGCGGCGTGTAGCTCGCCCCCAGCAGCGATCCGACGGCCAGGACTCCCGCATTCAATTCAAACGCGCCTGCTCCGACGGCGATCGCCTTCGCGACAATCACGACCATCAATAGGCCGCCGTTGAGAATTACCGCGGCTGCGGCGCCGGACTGTCTGTCGAGCGTCTTGCCGACAAGCAATCCGCCCCCTGCCGAAATCAAGCCGCCCAACGCCATCAGCCCGCCAAAAGTCGCAAACCCTGACGAAGCCGACGCGAACAGCGCCACGGACCACATGAAGTTGACGCCCACTCCGATCCAGCCATCGGCGCCGAAGAGGAACGCCGCCTCGCGCACGGCCGAAAAGGCGCCGCGCGGCCGGACGGTTTCGACCGGAAGATCCGGCAGGCCGAGGAGCGGGACAATCGCGCAAATCTCGAGCGCCGCCGCAAAGGCGAATGACGCAGACGCGCCAAAGCGGTCGATGGCGAGGCCGCCGGCCAATGGGGCGATTATCCCGACGAGCGTCGTGACCGCCTCTCGCGCCCCGATCTGCTTGCCCCTATGTCCGTCCTCCGCGACGAAGGCGAAAATGGCGTGGTAGCAGGTCCAATAAAAAGCGTCCGCGAGCGCGTAAAATACGCAATAGATGACAAACTTGGCGTCCACGCCATCGACGCGCGCGAGCAGCACGTAATCCACGGCGAAAAACACGCCACCCAGGATGACCAGGCGCAAGACGCCGACGCGCGGCGCCGCGACCAGCACGATCGGCCTGATGATGAAGCGGATCGCGAACAGGCACGCGATCCAAACGAATAAATCCTCAACGGGAATGCCGTGTGAAAAGAGGTAGACAACGAAAAACCCGCCGGACATGTTCCAGGCGAAGGCATGCATCGCGGTATGCAGGTTCAGCCGGTTGACGACGGCGTTTGAAAGATAAGACATGAAGCTCCTTGCGCGCTCGAATCACGAGGCCAGGAGCAATTTTATCCGGGAAGCTCGCGCCAAAGCGCGGCATGGCGGCGAGAAGCGGCGCGCCACGCGCTTGCCCGTGCGGCGCAGGGGCTACGGAATGCGATGGTCCGCCATCGCGGCTCACTCGTAGCAAATAATCTCCCGTTCGCCCGAGAAGACCTCCGCCATGCGCGCAGCCATGCCCAGCTTGCGGCGCGTCAGGAAGCGGGGGCGGCGCCGACGCACGCTCGAGGCGCCGCGGCGGGGAAACGCCGTCGGCGGAGCGTGTGCCGCATCTACCCTGACGAGCTGGCCGTTCGTGGCGGCGAGGCGCGGCAGGCCGAGCCAGTTCGACCAATATTTCCAGTCGACGGCGGCGTCGACGCTGTCCTGCGTCTCGGCCAGAACCACGTCGAGATCATGGTCACGATGGATAAGCGAGAGACGGTAGCAGGGCGCGCCGTCCTGACCCTCGGCCACATCCAGCGAGACGCCGTAATAGGCGGGCGCCGGAACGGCGATCATCATATTGACGCCATTGAAGCGCCGCGAGATCAGGATCTCGCGAGGCGTGACGCGAACCCGCCGCAGGCCGCCATCCGCCCGCCAGTCGCGTTGAACGATACATGCTTCCTCGGTCCTGCGCGCGACACTGCTGGCTTCCAACATGGCCTACTCCATCGGCTCGTCTTCATTTGTCGGCGCGATCCTGCCGCGCGAGCCCCGGCGAAGTTGCTAAAAACCCTGGTGAATGCGCTGTAAACCATTGCTTTTCATGCGAGATTGCGCTCCCAAGGTAAATACGGGGAAACGGAATTGATCAAATTGTCGGCAATTCGCATTTGCGAATGTCTTGCAGGCAAGCCGCGCCTCCCCTACTGCTTTTCGAGATGTCCTTCGCCGAATCCGACCGTCCTGCCTTCCTTTCGCGCCTCGAGGCGATCACGCGCGAGGCCGGCGACATCGCCATGACCTATTTCAGGCGGGGCGCGCGCACGGCGGCGGCTGTCACCTACAAGGGCGGCGGCTCACCGGTGACGGAGGCCGATTTCGCGGTCGACCGGTTCCTTTTCGAGGAGATGCGCCGTCTCGCGCCGCAGGCTGGCTGGCTGTCGGAAGAAACCGCCGACACCGACGCGCGCCTCTCGCGCGACGCGATCTTCGTCGTCGACCCGATCGACGGCACGCAGGCCTTCACCAGGGGCGACGAACGCTGGGCGGTCTCGATCGCTCTCGTCGAGCGCGGGCGCCCGACCTTGGGCGTCGTTCACGCGCCGGCGCGCGGAGAGACTTTCACCGCCGCCCGCGGCCTCGGGGCCTTTCTCAACGGCGAGCGTCTCGCGCCGCTGCGCCGCGCAAATCTCGCGGGCGCAATGGTCATCGCGCCCCGCCCGCTCCACGCGCGCATCGCGGCTCTGCCGCAGAATATCGTGATCGCCCCGCGCACGCCCTCTCTGGCGTTGCGCCTCGTTGACATCGCCGCAGGACGTCACGATCTCGTCATCTCCTCGCCCAATGCGCGCGATTGGGATATCGCCGCCGCCGACCTCATTCTCGAGGAAGCCGGCGTCGCGTTGGAGGAGGTCGAGGACGGCGAGATCACTTACAACCGCCGCTCCTCGAAGCGCGGCATGCTGGTCGCCGCGCCCAAAGCCCTCATCGAGGAAATCCGGATAATCGCCCTCGGCGTTTCGAAAGGAATAGACTGGTCATGACACATCAGGCGGCGCCCGCGAACAAGGGAAAGCAGCTGCATCTCGTCTTTGGCGGCGAGCTCGAGGCGCTCGACGGGGTTGCCTTCCGCGATCCGTCCAAGCTCGACATCGTCGGGATCTACCCCGACAATGCGAGCGCCGTTGCGGCCTGGAAAGCGAAGGCGCAGTCGACGGTCGACAACGCCCACATGCGGTATTTCGTCGTCAACCTCAACAAGCTGCTGGAATCGGACCACGGGAGGTCGTAAGCAAGCTTCGCGCTTTCAAAAATCTGCCCATTTTGCGAAGAATACCCACAGGTGAAGCGCGGGGCCGCCGCGCCGGCGGCGGCGCTTCCGCCGAGGTCGTCCGCGTCACACGGAAAACATGCCGCTCCTGAAGCTTTATCGACTGGCGACCATCGCTTTGACGCCCTTCGCCGGCGCCGCGCTCGAGTGGCGCGCCTCGCAGGGCAAGGAAGAACCCGCCCGTCTTGGCGAGCGCCTGGGCGTCGCCTCCCGGGAGCGGCCCGAGGGGCGCCTCGTCTGGCTGCATGGCGCAAGCCTTGGCGAAACGGTCTCTTTGTTGCCGCTCGTCGAGCGCTTCATCCAACGTGGCTCGGAAGTGCTGGTGACGAGCGGCACGGTCTCCTCCGCCCGCATTCTCACGCAGCGGCTGCCGGCTGGCGCCTTTCACCAATATTCCCCGCTCGACGCGCCGAGATTCGTTGACCGGTTTCTGGATTACTGGCGCCCGGACATCGCCATCTTCGCCGAGTCCGAGCTTTGGCCCAATATGGTCGCGTCGGTGCGCGCCCGCGGCGTCGCTTTGGTTCTCGCCAACGCGCGCATCTCACGAAAATCTGCCGAGCGCTGGAGCAGCGTGCCCAGCGCGGCGCGCGGCCTGTTCGGCGTGATCGACCTCTGTCTGGCGCAGGATTCGGAAAACGCCGCTCGATTCCTGGCGCTCGGCGCGCCCTGCGTGCGCATCGCCGGCAATCTGAAATTCGACGTGCCGCCGCCGCCTGTGGACGCCGCGCGGCTTGCGGAATTCAACGGGGCGGTGGGCGCGCGCCCGGTGTGGGCCGCGGTTTCGACGCATGAGGGCGAGGAGGACATCATTCTCGACGCCCACGCGGCGATCGCCGAACATATCCCTGATCTCCTGACCGTCATCGTGCCGCGCCATCGCGAAAGGGGCGCGGAGGTCGCACAGCTCGCGCAGGCGCGAGGGCTTTTGACCGCTCTGCGCACGCATGATGGCGAGCCGCGCCGAGAGACGCAGGTCTATGTCGCCGACACCATCGGTGAGCTTGGCCTTTTCTTCCGCAGCGTCAGCGTTGTTTTTATGGGAAAGTCGCTCGTCCCCGGCGGCGGACAAAACCCGATCGAGCCGGCGAAGCTCGGCTGCGCGGTGCTCTATGGGCCGCATGTTGACAATTTCAACGAGGTCTATAGCGAGCTCGCCGCCGCCAAGGCCGCCGCGCGCGTCACGGACGCCGCTTCGCTCGCCCGCGCGGCGCAATATCTCCTCTCCGAACCCGCCCGCATGCGCCGAATGGGCCGCGCTGGCGCTGAAGTCATCGGAAGGTTGGGCGGCGCCTCGCGCGGCATCATGACGGCGATCGAGCCCTTCCTCGCGCAAATCGCCGCCGCGGAGCGCTGAAAGACCGTGCGCGCGCCCGAGTTCTGGCGCGCAGACGGGACCGCTTCCCGCATCCTCTCCCCTCTGGGCCATCTTTATGGCGCGATCGCGAGGCGCAGGCTCCAGCGCGAGGCGCCGCGCGCCGCGCTGCCCACGATTGTCGTCGGCGGCCTGACGTCGGGCGGCGACGGCAAGACCCCGCTCGTCATCGCGCTCGCGAAATTGCTCGCCGAGCGTGGCGAACGCCCCGCTTTGCTGACGCGGGGCTACGGAAAATCGAGCGGGCGGTCGACGCCTTTCCCGGTTTCGCCGGGCGACGATGCGGCGACGGCCGGCGACGAGGCGGTGCTTCTCTCACGCTGCGCGCTCACCATCGTCGGGGCCGACCGCGCGGCAAGCGCAAAGATGGCGCGCGAGCTGGGCGCAACTCTTCTCATTCTGGATGACGGCTTTCACAGCCGCCGGCTCGCCGCCGATCTTACGCTGCTCGTCATCGACTCTGATTATGGCGCGGGCAATGGCCGCTGCCTCCCGGCCGGCCCCCTTCGCGCGCCCCTGCCCGCGCAGCTACAGGCCGCCGACGCAGCGCTCATTATCGGCGATGGCGTCGCGGGGCGGATATTCGAGGCCAAAAACAGGAAGCCGGTTTTCCACGCGCGGATTATCCCCGAGAAAACCCTGGCGGGCGCGCGCGTCATTGGCTTCGCCGGGATCGGACGGCCGGAGAAGTTCTTTCGCGCCTTGGCCGAGGCAGGCGCGGAGGTCGTCGCGACCCGAGCCTTTCCGGATCATCATCGCTTCAGCGTGCGGGACATCGCCGGGCTTGCCGAGCTCGGGCGCAGATATGGGGCGAAACTCGTCACGACGGAGAAGGACGCGGTGCGGCTCCCGCCCGGAGTCGTTTGCGACATATTGCCGATCGGCCTCGGCTTTCGCGAGCCGGGGGCCTTCCTGGAGACGCTCGTCGCCGCGCTACGCCGCGCGCGCCTCAGTCGGGCTTCTTGACGCCGAGCTTCATCAATTTTGCGTGCGGACCGGCGTAAGGCTCCTGCAAATCGACGTTCCAATAACGCAAATCCTCAAGCGGAATCGGCTCCCCCGTCACGGCGCAACGCACATAGGAGCCCGGCTTTCGGATGCGATACTCGCCATCGAGATATTCGACCTCGGCCTCGCCGGCCGGCATTGGCGTGCGTTCGTAGCGGTTCATTCGAAATCTTCTGGTTAAGCGCCGCGTCAGCGGCTGTCCTGTCAGTCGTCGGATTGACGAGATGATCGACCTCATGGGCGACACGCCTCCGACTGGCTCGCATAGTGAAGATATTACAACCGCGCTGGCGCCAAAGGAAGCGCGAACGAAAGCGTCAAGCTCGAGTAAGCGCCGAGATGGCCATGGCGCGAGGCCCGCTATACCCACTATATAAGGATGGCTCATGGCTGAAACCTTCCGCGCTCAATGTCAGTGCTGCGTCGTCGGCGGCGGCCCCGCCGGCCTTATGGCCGGCTTTCTTTTGGCCCGCGCCGGCGTGAGTGTCATCGTGCTGGAAAAGCACGCCGACTTCCTGCGCGACTTCCGTGGCGATACGATCCATCCCTCGACCCTGCAAATCATGCGGGAGCTCGGGCTTTTGAATGACTTCCTCCATCTGCCGCACCAGAAGGCCTATGAACTCTCGGCCTGGATCGGGGAGCGGCGCTTCAAGCTGGCCGATTTCTCCGGCCTGCCGGAGCCCTGCAATTTCATCGCCCTCATGCCGCAGTGGAACTTCCTCGATTTCATCGCCGGCCATGCGAAAGCGCTTCCGAATTTCCGTTTGATGATGCGAACGGAAGGGCTGGATTTGCTTTTGGAGAACGGGCGCGTCGTCGGGGTGTCGGCCGCCGGCCCGGAGGGACCGACCGAAATTCGCGCCGACCTCGTGGTCGCCGCCGACGGACGGGGTTCGCGTCTGCGCGCGGCGGCGTCTCTTCCTATGGAAGACTATGGCGCGCCGATGGACGTCCTTTGGTTCAAATTGCCGCAAGAACCCTCGGATCCCCACGAAAGTTTCGGCCGAATTACGCGGGGCAGCATGATCGTCATGATTGACCGCGGCGATTATTGGCAGTGCGGCGGGGTTATTCCGAAAGGCGGCGCGCAGGCGCTTCGCGACAAGGGAATAGAGGCTTTTCGCGACAGGGTGGCGAGCGCCGTTCCTTTTCTCGCGAATCGCGTCGGCGCGCTCGACAATTGGGACGCCGTGAAGCTCCTCACCGTCCAGGTCAATCGGCTGACCTCCTGGAGCCGTCCAGGCCTGCTCTGCATCGGCGACGCCGCCCATGCGATGTCGCCAGTCGGCGGCGTTGGCGTCAATCTCGCGGTGCAGGACGCGGTGGCGACCGCAAATCTCCTTGGCGCGAAGCTCCGCGATGGAAAGCTGGCCGACAGCGACCTCGTCGCCGTGCAGCGACGCCGTGAGTTTCCGGCGAAGCTCACCCAAAGCATACAGCTGGCCATTCAACAACGCGTCGTCCGGCGGGCGCTCGACGACGAAAAGCCTTTTGAGCCGCCGCTCGTCCTGCGGCTGCTCGACGCCGTCCCGGCTCTGAGACAATTGCCCGCGCGCATCATCGGGCTCGGCGTGAGGCCGGAGCATGTCGCGCTGATCCCCGCCGTCAGTCAGTCTTCCTGATGAAGGCGCCGAAGGCTCTCGGTCCGTCCCCGGTCTCGGCCTTGCCCTCGACCTTCAAGGTTTTCGCGTCGATCGACCAGAGTTCGTTCGAGAACCAGTTGGCCACATAGACCCACTCGCCATCCGGGCTCGCCGCGATTCCCTCCGGATACTCCCCGACCTTCACCGTGCCGACCGGCGCAAAGGTTGCGGCGTCGAAGACGCTGACGCTGTCCGCGTGCTGGTTCGCGACAAAAATCCGCCCGCTCGCCAACGCTGCCGTATAGGGCCGGCTTTCAGTCTTCAGCGTCGCGACCACCTTGCGGGCGGCGATGTCTATGACGCTGACGTCGTCCGATTCGACATTGGCCGTATAGGCGCGGGCGCCTTTGGGGTCGATCGTCACGCCGAAAGGATGCCGGCCGACCGGGAGAGTCCCGACGCGGGTAAAGCTTGCGGCGTCGATAATCGAAACGGCGTTGTCGTCGCGGTCGGCGACGATGATGGTCTTTCCATCCGGCGTCACCGCGACGCCCGAGGCCATCGCCCCGACGCCGACGCTGCGCGTCCCGCCCTTTTCCGGGTCGATCTCGACGAGCCGGCGCCCGTAGAGGTCGGCGACATAGACGCGCCCGCCGTCCGGGGAGACGGCGACGCCCAGCGGTCCGGCCCCGATCGAAATGCGCCGGTCGACCTTATGCGCCTTGGCGTCGACGACGGTGAGAAATTTTCCCTCGGGGCTCGTCACATAGGCGCGCGACCCATCGCGGCTGACCGCGATCCCGGCGGGCTTGCCGCCGATGGGCAGGCGCGCGAGCGGCGTCATGGTTGTGACGTCGATGACATCCAGCGAATCCGCGCCCTGGGATGTGACGAAGGCTTCATCGGCTTGGGCGGGGATGGAGACGAGCGCTGCGAGGAAGGCGGCGAAAACGTCAAGCTGGCGGGCGCGACGCCGGCCCATGATCAAACGCAAAGTGATCTTTATTCGCAAAGGCATCACCGCCCCTCCACCCGCGCCTTCAGCGCCGTGAGATTCGCCTTGTGCAGCGCCGTCACGGCGGCAAGCGCCGTATCGTCGTCGAGGCCCGGCGGCGGATCGTTGAAGGGATGGCCGCGATAGAAGCGGCCCTTCCATTCGGCGAGCGACTTGCCCTCGCCCGCAGGCTTCACCGTCACATGCGTCATGTAATTGATGGCCGGCAGGCGCCTCACGTCGTCATGGTCGCGATGCCAGGCCAGCGTCATGCGCTCGGCGTCCCATCTGACCAGCGTCTCCTCGACAACGCCGCCGTCAGCCATAACGAGCCTGCGCTTGGCTTTCTCAGGCGTCTCGCCGCCGCTCGCCTCGACGCGGGCGACGCCGGGGAGCCAGTCGTAATGGGCGAAGTCGCTCACCACCGCCCACACTATTTCCGGCGGGGCGTCAATGGTGATGGTCTCGACCGATTTGAGCGGGGCCGCGCCATGCGCGGCCCAGGAATTCGGGCCCGGCGTGGGGGGCTCGGCGCCGGCGGCGGCCGCCGACGCCAGTGAGGCGAGCGCCGTGAGCGCAATAAGCGCGGCCCGGCGCGACAGTTTGAACATTTCGAACCTCCCGGCGCCCCTCTCGCGCTGGGTTGCTTGTTTACTTGCCTTCGGCCTTGGCCTTCAGCCCGGCGAGGCCAGAAGCATAGACGCCAGTGACGGCCTTGACGGCGGCTTCGTCCGAGAGCTCCGGCGGCGGATCGTTGTTCATGAACCCCCGATAGAAGGCGCCCTTCCACTCGACTTCGGACTTGCCGCCGGCGTCCTTGACGCTGATCGTCGAGGAGTAATTGTTCACCGGCAGAACCTTCACGTCGACATTGTCGATCTTATAGCTGATCGACTTGCTCGCGGCGTCGAATTTCGTGACCGATTCCTCGATCACGCCGCCGTCCTTGAGCGTCAGCTTGCGCTTGGCGCCAACGTCGCTGCCGCCCGTCCCTTCGGTCTTGGCGATGGCGGGATGCCAGCTCATGTCCTGGAAATTGCTGACGATCGCCCAGACCTTGTCGGCCGGCGCATCGATCTCGATCTTCTCGACGACCTTTTGGCGCGAGGGGCCGTGCGCGAAGGCGGGGGCCGTCGCCAGCCCGGCGGAAACGAGCGACAGGGCAGCAACGACGACAGCGCGGCGCGCAATCACAAAGGACATGGGAATTTCTCCTGGGAACCTCTCCTTGGCCGCTTCTAAGGCGGCGCCACACATAAGGGCGCCGCAAGCGGCGGCGTCAAGGGTGGGGCAAGCAAGCCTTCTTGGCGCGCGCGGCGCTGCGCAGCGACGGAGAATCGCGCAGGCCGGCTTTCTCTGCCCAATAAAAGCCGACGCTTCGTCCAAAAAATCCCGAAAACAGCTCATCGAGCGCGTCGCCGCCTTGAAAGCCGCCCAGAACCATCCATATACCATCCAGCTGGATGGCAAGGGGTCTGACAATGGCGGCGGAGCTGCATCGGTTGCGGGACAAGGCGGGCGAGACCGAGAAGATCACTGTCAATGTCGGCTATGTCGATCTCGGCCATATCGATCTCTTGGTGCACGAGGGATTCTATTCCAACCGCACCGACTTCATCCGCACGGCGATCCGCAACCAGCTTGCGACACATTCGGACGCCATGAAGCAGTCGATCGTTCGACACACGCTCGAACTTGGGCTGCGGCGCTATGGCCGGGAAGAGCTCGAGGCGGTGAAAGCCGAAGGGCGCAAGCTGCGCATACAGGTGCTGGGGCTCGCGACGATCGACGACGACGTCACGCCCGATCTTGCGCGCGACGCCATCGAGTCGATCACCGTTCTGGGCGCCCTGCAGGCGAGCAAGGCGGTGAAGGCGGCGCTCGCCGACCGCATGAACTAGACGCAACACGCTCCCTGCCGTGGAGGCGACACAAATGAAACCGAATTTCCGCGACGCAATTGAACGGGCATCCAAGCTCACGCGGGCCCAAGATCACGTCGAGGCGACGCGCGTTCTGATGCGCGGTTTGACCAACGCGGCAAGCGGCGTCCCTGCGCCGCGGGAAGCGGCTCCCCCAAGCGCGCCCTGGATCGAGAAACTTACCGAGAGCGCGAAATCTCTCGCAGGGGGCTATACGCCGGACGCCGCTTCGGCGCGCGTTGCGCTGCCGCTCGGCGAAACGCTCGAGCGTCTCAAAAAGGGCGAACTGCCCGACCTCGGCCAGGGGATGGGCGCGCTCGCAAAGCTCCGCAAGGCGCCGCAGGTCATCGTTCCCGACGGGGCTTCCTATTTGGCGCGCACATTCGCCTGCGACGCCGGGATGAGGCCCTACAAGGTCTATGTGCCTGCGCGTAGGGGCGAAGGGCAGCTTCCTTTGGTGATCATGCTGCACGGCTGCACGCAGACCGCCGACGATTTCGCCGTCGGCACCGGCATGAATGCCTTGGCGGAAGAGCATGGGTTCATCGTCGTCTATCCAGAGCAGGTCATGACGGCCAATCACCTCGGATGCTGGAACTGGTTCAATCCTCAGGATCAGCTGCGCGACAGGGGCGAGCCCAGCATCATCGCGGGCCTCACGCGCGCGCTGATCTCCGAGATGAGTATCGACCCCGAGCGCGTCTTCGTCGCAGGCCTCTCGGCTGGCGGCGCCATGGTGGAAGTGATGAGCGCCACCTATCCCGATCTTTACGCAGGCGCATGCGTGCACTCTGGTCTCGTCTATGGCGTCGCGAGCGATACGGCCTCCGCCTTCGTTGCGATGAACGGGAAATCGCAAGGTCGGGCCAAACGCGCGAGGGACCGCGTTCGTACGATCATCTTTCACGGCGCCGCCGACCAGAGGGTGCATCCGACGAACGGCGAATTGATCTTGGCGGAAGCGCGCGCGGGTCTCTCTAGGCATCACCGGGAAACGACCGAGCGCGGGAACGCCAATGGGCGGCACTACAGCCGCACGGTGGTCGCCGACGCGCGCGGCGTTCCGCAAGTGGAATATTGGAACATCGAGGGGCTCGGCCACGCTTGGTCGGGCGGCTCGCCGGAGGGCTCGCATACAGACCGGCGCGGTCCCGACGCCTCGCGTGAAATGATGCGGTTCTTTCTGCAGAAGCCGCCGCGACACTGACGCGCGCAATTGTCACACAAGCGTCGTGGGCGCGGAGGATCAGGGACCATGCCCTACCTTCGCGCGCTTCTCTTCGTCGCCGCCATGGCGGCCGCCTTTGTCTTGCTCGTCCCCGTTCAAGCGATCGCGCGGCGCCGCGGCTGGGCGGTTCAGCACCTGATCCAGACCGGCTTCTGCCGGCTGATGTGCGCCGTCATCGGCATCAGGGTGACGCCCATGGGCGCCCTGCCCGCCTCGCGCCCGCGCTTCGTCGTCTCGAACCATGTCTCCTGGACCGACATCATCGCGCTGGCGAGCCTTTATCCGCTGGTCTTTTTAGCGAAAAGCGAAGTGGCGGGCTGGCCGGTTCTCGGAT